>JAFQBD010000018.1 GCA_017416795.1 Bacillota bacterium
TGAAACGTGAAATTTTCGATCCGCTTGGAATGAGCGATACGACGTTCTTTAGTGAGGCGGACCTTACAGACATTGCCATGCCACATAGCAAAGGTCGTGACAGAGTTATACGCCTTGAAACCACATACCCATATACCAGACAGCATACACCAAGCTCAACTTTGAAATCGACAGCAGCAGACCTCCTCAAATGGGCCGGTAGCCTTTTGCAGCCGGCAGGATTTAGTGATATGTGGATACCGAGAATAGAAGTGCCGGACACAGGCGAGCAGATGGGTCTAGGCTGGTTTATCAGAAAGCAGTATGTTTCGACCGAAACACATGAAGCGGGTGAGAATGAGAAGTCGATATATACATTGGTCGGTCACGAAGGAAGTGACAATGGATTCAGGACCAGCTTTTGGATGTCCCCTGAACTTGGGATCGCGACAGTGCTGCTTTGCAACTTGACAGATGCACCACTGAAGAAGCTTAATAAGAAGCTATTTGAAAAGCTGGTAAAATAATTATTTCCATGCTGAGGAATAAATGGTAAAATATACCAACTAAACAAATAAGGGAGGTTGGGAAAATGTATTTTAGAAGAAAAGAATTTATTCAGGCATCAAATGGATTGAAGCAACAGATTGTAGACATTGAAAAACAGCTTTCTGCAATCGAGCCGGGAGATATAGTGTGCAGAAAGAGAGGGAACAAAACATATTATTCTGAGTCCACGGAAACCGGTGAAAAGGGTATCACGCGAAATCAAAAAAGGATTTATGAGTTAGTTCGTCAATTATTTTATGAGAAAGAATTAAAGCTGCTGAAGGATAATAGCAAGGTTCTGGATTATTGTGTCAAACATTATAAGGATATTTCAGATGAAATAATAATAAATGAATTAGAGAAAAGTCATCCTAATATGCCTGCAAAGAAGATCTTGCTTAGTAAAACAGCAGATAAGCAACACGAAGTTTATGAGAAGAATCCATATTATCAAGAAGATTTGAAATATATAACAACGAAAGGTGTCGTGCTTAGATCTAAATCGGAACGAGAAATAGGCAATGCCTTAGAGGCGATGAATATTACTTATACAAGTGATGTTCTTATAGACTGTGGAATGAATAGATATTATGCGGATTTTGTAATCAAGCGCAAGAATGGAAGTAAACTGGTATGGGAACATTTCGGACGAGAACACGATGAACTATATATGGCAAAGAACGAGGTGCGTATCAAAGACTATATTTCGATTGGGTTAAGACCATGGGATAACTTGATATGGACATATGATTCGGATATTGAAGATAGTCGCACAATAAGAAGAATAATACAGCGTTTCATCATAAGTGACCTTGACCGTTGAGGTTAATGCGTTACGTATCGTTTTTTTGTGCGGCAGTTTAACAGGTTAGGGTTCGGTAGTTTCTCTATATCGGTAAAGTCATGTTTTTACGGGAGTGATTTTTGAAATATTGGCGTTATCAACCTGAAAAACGAGGTTTTTTTTCTAAAATCAGCTAGTTAGTTTCGTCAATTATAATTAGTCTTAGTGTAGCGGGATTTTTAAGTAAAAAGGTCCCGCTGTTTTAATGGTTATAATAATTCACGAGACTTTGCTGTAAAAAGCACAATGAAAAGTTCAAATATGTGATGATTGCTCCCGCTAAATAAACAAAAGGATAGTTATACGAAACTTCAGTTAGTACTCCTACATTTATTTGCAATCATCACGTTACTGGTATATAATTAGATGTTATGAAGACGATATATTTTGACTGTAAAAACGGAATAAGCGGTGATATGGTTTTGAAAGCGCTGATGGATCTTAGCGGTCAGAGAAATGCTATAGAAGAAGCACTGAAAAACGAGCATCTTCACACTCACGATGACCACGACCATCACGACCACCATCACGCTCACGGACGCAGCTGGCTCAAGGTCAGAGAGCTGATCGATCACAGCAGTTTCTCGGACGATTCTAAGCAGACAGCTCTCAGCATATATCAGAATATCGCTGAGGCAGAGGCGAGCGTCCATGGTGAGACCCTCGAGACCATACACTTCCATGAAGTGGGACGTGATGAAGCTGTCAAGAATGCTCTCGGCATAGGTATGGCGCTGGAAATCATAGAGCCACTCGAAATCATGACATCGCCAATATACGATGGAAAGGGCACTGTCGTCTGCAGCCATGGAGAGATACCTGTTCCCGTACCTGCAGTAATGGCGCTTCGCGCAAAGTGCACATACGACTTCAAAACGGCAGATGTCAATATGGAAATGGTGACCCCGTCTGGGCTTGCAAGCCTAATGGGTATCAAGGCAAAGCCTGCCGTCAAAACGCTGCAGCAGATCCTCGAAGATCCACGAGTCAGCATTATTGCTGAAACAGAAGCCAAGGGCAGCAGAGACACCGGTCGAGGTGGACTGCGGGTATACTTGCTCGAAGGCAAATCGGATGACGTGAGTGCGCTTGACAGGAGGGACATATGAATATAACAGATATAAGTCCGGTTTCTAATCCGGATCTGATAAAAGCAATAAACAAAGCGAAGGAAAATCCTGATCAAATCAATTCCAACAGGATGCTCAACGAAGCAGTGAAAGCCAAGTATCTGATACCTATCAAGATGGAAAGCACCATCGTGATGGATGGAAATAAAGGATACGGGGATGTGGAAGATGCGAATATAAATTTCGAACTTCTGAAAGCCAATACCGGTAAGATATATTATCCGGTCTTCACCGATCTGAAGGAACTGCAGAAATGTGCCGTCGATAAGAATCAATCAAGTATGGTAGTTGGCTTTGATGATCTGGCTGCACTGCTGCTTCAGCCGATGAATGCGATTGCGGGATTCGTGATAAACCCGATGGGCGACAATATTTGCTTTAGTACACAGATGATCGCCGCAATGAAAAAGGATATGGAAAAATAATTTTAAGGAGAATGATACACATGACTATCGAGAAGAATTTAGCGAAGACATATGATCCGAAAGATTTCGAAGATCGTATATATGAAATGTGGGAAACCAGCGGAGCTTTCAGAGCAGAAGCTGACCCCGATAAGAAGCCGTTTACTATCGTGATGCCGCCTCCAAATATCACAGGCCAGCTTCACATGGGACATGCTCTTGACCAGACATTACAGGATGTACTCACAAGATTCAAGAGACTTCAGGGCTACAGCGCACTTTGGCTGCCGGGCTCAGACCATGCATCCATCGCTACTGAAGTTAAAGTAGTTGACAGGATCAGACAGGAAGAAGGACTGGAAAAAGAAGATCTGGGAAGAGAAGAATTCCTTAAGCGTGCATGGGCATGGAAGGAAGAATTCGGCGGCAAGATCACTAAGCAGTGCCGTAAGCTGGGTGACTCATGCGACTGGTCCAGAGAAAGATTCACTATGGATGAAGGCTGCAACAAGGCAGTAAACCACTTCTTCGTTAAGCTTTACGAAAAGGGTCTCATCTACAGAGGAAACAGACTGATCAACTGGTGTCCTGAATGCGGAACATCCCTGTCAGACGCAGAAGTTGAACACGAAGATAAGAACGGTATGTACTGGTACTTCAGATACCCTGCAGCAGATGGCGGTGAAGGCGTAGTTGTTGCTACATCAAGACCTGAAACTATCTTTGCAGACGTGGCTATCGCAGTACATCCTGAAGACGACAGATACAAGGATCTGGTAGGAAAGAAAGTACTGATCCCTCTGCTGAACAAGGAAATCCCTGTTATCGCAGACACATATCCTGATCCTGAAAAGGGTACAGGTGCAGTAAAGATCACTCCTGCTCATGACCCTAACGACTTCGAAGTTGGAGCAAGACATAATCTGGGAACACCTACATGCATCGATTTCGAAGCTAAGATGACTGCAGCTGCAGGCAAGTATGAAGGTATGGACAGATACGAATGTCGTAAGGCATGGGTAGCTGACCTGGAAGCAGCAGGATATCTTGTTAAGACAGAAGAAAAAGTCATCCCTGTAGGCGAATGCTACAGATGCCATACAGTAGTTGAACCAATGCTTTCAGACCAGTGGTTCGTTAAGATGGAAGATCTGGCTAAGCCTGCTATCGAAGCAGCTAAGGCAGGAGATCTGGAACACGTTCCTGAAAGATTCGAGAAGATATACCTCCACTGGCTGGAAGAAATCAGAGACTGGTGTATCTCAAGACAGCTGTGGTGGGGACACAGAATACCTGCATATTACTGCGACGATTGCGGAGAGCTTATGGTAGCAGAAGAAGCACCGCTCAGCTGCAGCAAGTGCGGAAGCAAGAACATCAGACAGGACGAAGACGTTCTCGATACTTGGTTCTCATCAGCACTCTGGCCGTTCTCAACTCTCGGATGGCCTGAAGAAACAGAAGATCTGAAGTATTTCTATCCTACAGACGTTCTCGTAACAGGATACGACATCATCTTCTTCTGGGTAGTAAGAATGGTATTCTCAGCTCTCGAAACTACAGGCAAGACACCGTTCAAGTACGTTTATGTACACGGTCTTGTTAGAGACGCACAGGGAAGAAAGATGTCCAAGTCACTGGGCAACGGAATCGATCCGCTGGAAATCATCGACCAGTACGGTGCAGACGCACTGAGATTCATGCTGACAACAGGCATCACACCTGGTAACGATATGAGATTCAAGACAGACAAGCTTGAATCATCAAGAAACTTTGCAAACAAGTTATGGAATGCATCAAGATTCACTATCATGAATCTGCAGGACGAAGAAGGAAACTTCAAGCCTATGGCAGATCTGTCAGACCTCAATGCAGCAGCACTGAAGGATGAAGATAAGTGGATCATCTCAAGAGTGAACGATGCAGTAAAATATATCACAAACACACTGGAAAAATTCGATCTGGCACTGGCAGGACAGAGAGCTTACGATCTGATCTGGAATGAATACTGTGACTGGTATATCGAAATCGTTAAGGGAAGACTTTACGGTGAAGATGAAGAAGATAAGAAGGTGGCAAGAGCCGTTCTCGTTAAGGTCCTCAAGGACATGCTGAGACTGCTCCACCCATTCATGCCATATATCACAGAAGAAATCTGGGCATACCTGCCTGCAGGAGAAATCAAGGCTGATAACCCTGAAAACTTCCTGATCAAAGAAAACTGGCCACTTTACGATGAAGCACTGACTTTCGAAGCTGAAGCAGAAAAGATCGAAATGGCAATGGCTATCATCAGAAGCATCAGAAACATTAGAGCAGAAGCAGATGCTGCACCAAGCAAGAAGCTGACTGCAGTTATCCTCAGCGCAGAAGGTAAGGAAGAAGTAGTTAAGTCAGCAGAAAGACACGTTAAAAAGCTGGCCAACATCACTGATATCACATTCATCGCAGATAAGGCGGATGTTCCTGAAGAAGTAATGTCAGCCGTAGTTGCAGGCGCTGAAGTATTCATTCCGCTTGATGACATCATGGACTATGAAGCAGAATACGACAGACTGACTAAGGAAAAGAAAAAGCTGGAAGGCGAAGTTAAGAGAGTAGTTGGCAAGCTGTCAAACGAAGGCTTCGTAAGCAAGGCTCCTGAAAAAGTCATCAACGAAGAAAAGGCTAAGCAGGTAAAATACGAAGAAATGCTGGCTAAGGTAATAGACCGTCTGGCAATCGTAGAAAAGAAGGTTGGCAAATAAACTCGTAAACAGATGGAGACCAATATGAATGCAATAGACAAGATCCATCAATTCAATAGATTCGGAAGCCGTTTGGGGCTTGAACGCATGACCGTACTCCTCGACAAATTGGGAAATCCTCACGAGGATCTTGATGTCATCCACGTGGCAGGCACCAACGGCAAAGGTTCCGTATGCAAATACCTGGAAGAGGGACTTTCGGCCTGCGGTTATCGCGTAGGCCTCTACACATCTCCTTTCATAGAAAGGTTCAATGAGCGCATCCGCTTAGGAGGTCAGGATATCTCCGATGAAGATCTGCAAAGCTTCACGGATCGCGTCCTTAAGGCTTCTGATGAGATGGTAGCAGAAGGGCTCGATTCTCCGACAGAGTTTGAAGTTGTGACGGCTATCGCCTTCCTCTATTTCAAAGAAAAAGGTGCAGATATCACAGTGCTTGAAGTGGGGCTTGGCGGCAGCGGAGACTCGACAAACGTAGTAAAGAAACCGCTGGCATGTGCCATAACATCCATTTCATTTGATCATATGGATAGATTGGGAAATACCCTTGCTGAGATCGCTGTCAATAAGGCGGGAATCATCAAAGAAGGCGTTCCTGTCGTATCAAATGTACCTGAGAGGGAAGCTGCACAGGTCATTGCCAGAACAGCATACGAGAAAGACAGTAAGCTGTATGATATCTCCAAGAACAAGTTCATGATTTTTGATGAAACACCGTTTTCGCAAAAAGTCAGCATGGAAGTTCTGGGAACAGATTACAGCGACATAGAAATTTCTATGACAGGCAGCCATCAAGGAGAAAACCTGAAGACAGCCCTGACTATCATAGAGATATTGAGAAAAGAACGAAAGATAAAGATAGAGCGCAGCAAGCTGTACGAAGGCCTTAAGAAAGCTGCTCAGCCGGGCAGGTTCGAGGTGCTTGCAGAAGACCCTATGGTCATCATCGACGGAGCCCATAACGAAGCGGGCGCCCGCGCTTTGCATGATACGGCGAATAAGTATTTCGAAGGACAGAGGATAATGCTGGTGACCGGTATGCTGGCAGATAAACAAATCGATGATATCCTCAAATACTTTTCACAAATAACTGATAAAATGATAATAACCGAGCCCGACAATCCACGAAAACTGACAGTGGATCAGCTCAGTGAAACACTTAATAAAATGGGAATAGAGCCTTTGGAGGCGAAGACGGCGAGAGAGGCTGTCGAGCTTGCAGAGAGTATGAAGGATGAGTACGATATGATACTCTTCGCAGGATCGCTGTACCTTATAGGTGATGTAAGGAGGATAGTGAGAAATGAATGGGGAAAAGGAAACTAGCAACAAAAAGAAGAACAAAATACTGCTGTACTACAACGCATATTCAGGCAGCGGTGTATTCAAGAACAACCTGGACCACATAGTCGAGAGGATCCAGAACGCGGGATTTCAGACGATCCCGGTGAGGGCGTCTAAGGGACTGGTCATCGATGATGTGCTGGCAAACATCGATCAGGATGAGTTCAGCAGGATCATCGTAGCAGGTGGAGACGGCACGGTAAATCTCTGCGTCAACGCTATGATAAAACATGATATCCATCTGCCGCTTGGCATACTTCCGGCAGGGACTGCCAACGATTTCGCGTATTATTTCGAGCTGCCGTCAGATATCGACTATCAGCTGGACATAGCCCTCGGCAATAAGACTACAAGGGCTGACGTGGGTGAAGTCAACGGAAGGAATTTCGTCAATGTAGCAGCTCTCGGTGCGCTGATAGATGTCAGCCAGAAGACAGATCCTAACCTGAAGAATGCCATAGGAGTATTGGCATATTATCTCAAGGCGCTTACCGAAATACCGCAGCTTCATGCTATACCTGTTAAATTGACGACTCCGGAAGCTGTACACTTCGAAGACATATATTTCATGGTCGTGATGAACGGTGAATCTGCCGGCGGATTCAGGAAGTTGTCGCCGCAATCATCGATGAACGACGGTAAGCTGGATGTTATCGCATTCCGCAAGATGCCGATACTGGAACTTGGACCGCTTCTCTTCGAAGTAGTAAACGGCAGACATCCTAACAATAAGAATGTGTTGTTTTTCCAGACGGATGAGCTGACCATAGAATCCAATGAAGATATCAGCACCGATATCGACGGAGAACACGGCGAAAAACTGCCGCTCCACTTCAAAGTACTTAATGAGAGATTGGAAGTGTTCGTATCTGAACAGAACTGGACATACGACGAAGATTAGGAGAGGATAGTATGATAAATTTCAAAATATCAGTAACAGAAGATTACGAGAAATTAGTACCGTTTTTCATCGAAAACGAGCTTGAGTTTTCGGAAGAAGAACCGGTGCCTACCGATCTGGTCAAGTGCTGGGAAATAACTGACGGAGATGGTAAGCTGATCGGCGGTTTCGTGCTGGCTAAGCGCGAAGGTGAATTCATCGTGGACGGCATAGCCATAGATCCCGAATACCGTAAGTTCAAGCTGGGAAAGGCACTCCTGGAGAGAGGTGTAGAAGAAGCTCTTAAGAGAGGTGCAAAGCGCATCTATCTCGTAGCAAGGGCTCCGGGATTTTTCAGAAAGTACGGCTTCGAGGCTATATCAAGAGAAGAGTCTCCTGACTTTTTCGAATGCCTTACATGTCCGCAGTATCAGGTGAGCTGCTTCCCTGAAGTCATGAAACTGGAGCTGTAGAGAATAAGACAGAAACTTAATAACAGACATAAAACCCCTTTGCATAAGCATATATTCTACGAGAATGCTGTGAGGGGGTTTTTTGATGGAAAAATATGCGCAGACCGGATGGAATGATAATATCGAAACTAATACTGTGCGGCTCGTGGGGACGGTTTTGGGAGGACCTGTGTTCGATCACAAGGTGTATGGGCAAGCTTACTATATGATCGTGTTGGGGATAATGAGAAAAAGCGGATATGAAGACAGGATAAGATTGATCGTTTCCGAGAGACTCCTGGGAGGAAGGTCACCGCAGGAGGGAAGGGTTCTGGAAGTTCATGGACAGATCAGGA
Organism: Bacillota bacterium; assembly: GCA_017416795.1. Lineage (GTDB taxonomy): Bacteria > Bacillota > Clostridia > Peptostreptococcales > Anaerovoracaceae > Lentihominibacter. Next base: position 8,686 of record JAFQBD010000018.1, read on the forward strand.
CATATAACAAAGAAGAAGCCGGAAGAAACAAACTTGAGATCATAGTGTTTGCCAGAGAACTCAAATATATCGGAAAAGACAGCGAACATATAAACGAAGTGATACTGGAAGGATATATATGCAAGGCGCCTATAAGGAGAACATCTCCCCTTGGCAGAGAAATATGCGATCTTATGGTGGCCGTCAATCGACCGTACAATAAGTCTGATTATATACCGGCGATAGCATGGGGCATGAATGCGGCTCGGTGTGAGTCTCTTCAGGTTGGAGACAAAGTCATGGTACATGGCAGGATACAGAGCAGAGGTTATCGGAAGACCATAGAAGATGGGAGTCATGTTATGAAGACTGCATATGAAGTTTCGGTGGTAAGAATAAGCCTTGTGTGAAGACTTGGTGAAACATTCGCGCGGAGGTCTTTAAACCCATGAAAAACATTGTAATTGCAAGCTTTTTATGGTATCATTATTATGTATAATTACGTCTAAAAATACATTTGATACGAGGGATAAATGAACAAAAGACAAAGCAACAGTAAGCTTTCAAAAATGATATGCATGATAGTGGCAGCAGTATTCGTGTTCACTACTATTGCCATGCCGGTATACGGCATTGAGGATACTCCAATTGAGGACACTTCAGATGTACAAGTCTACGAGGAATCTGCAAGCAGCTGGAGATTTCAGAACGGATATAACATAGCAGAGCCTCAGGACAACGGTATCAGCCCTAATATGGCGACAGCAAGGGCGGCTTACAAAGCTTGGAGTAAGACGGAAAATGGATTCATAAACAGCAAAGGTCAGGTCATTGAAGGTGCTGTAAGGAAGGGCGTTGACGTAAGTGCATGGCAGGAGAATGTGGATTGGGCCAAGGTAAAGGCAGCCGATATAGACTTCGCAATAATCAGATGTGGATATGGTGATGATATGAAGTCGCAGGATGATACAGAGTGGCTGTACAATGTGCAGCAGTGTGAAAAATACGACATACCTTATGGTGTGTACTTGTATTCTTACGGCAGTGCAGATATCAAATATACTGCCAAAGCAAAGAAAGAAGCGGCCCATGCCTTAAGATGTCTCAAGGAAGCAAACGCGAACCCTGATTATCCGGTCTACTATGATCTTGAAGACGATTCTCTTGCGGATAATTATACTGATAATGAGATAAAGAAAGGGGCAGCTGTTTTCTGCGGTGCCATTGAGGCGGCAGGCTACGAAGCAGGAATATATGCTAATTACTACTGGTGGAACAATGTTCTTTATGATATTCCTAAAGACTCTGCATTCGACCAGTACGATAAGTGGGTGGCTCAGTACAATTACAGATGCGACTATAAAGCAGACGAGTATAGGCTTTGGCAAAGTACCAGTTCAGGTAAGGTAAACGGTATACCGGGAGATGTAGATCTCAACTTTGAGTTTGAGCTGGTAAATGAAACTAACAGGACTACTGACATCTGGTCAACAGATGCAGAAGGCAATACTGTATATATCAACTCGGAAGGCGAGATCGCTAAATCACAGTGGATAGAATATAGAGGCAATACATATTACGTTGGCTCGACCGGCAAACGTCTTACAGGGCGCCGGTATATAGGTGATGATCGCTATTACTTTAACAAATTCGGTAAGCTGGTAAAAAACAGCTGGATAACAGTTTCAGGCTATAAATATTACGCAACATCTGATGGCAGTTTAGCCAGAGGATATAAGAAAATAGGAAACTATTACTATTTGTTCAATAGTGATACCGGTGTGATGAGGAAGGGAACTGTCACAGTAGGTAGCAAGCAGTATAAGCTGTTTTCTTTAGGTAAGGCATGTCTGAGCACAGGCAAGATAAAGACGGCTGTTAATTACAGGACCGGCCCATCGACTTCATACAAGAAAAAGGGCGTATATAAAAAGGGTAAAGTCGTATATGTCATCAGGACCTCTAATGGCTGGAGCAAACTGTCGACAGGATATTGGGTGAGCTCGAAATATATTAAAAAAACAGTAACTTACCCTAAAACGGTTACCACCTTCAAAAAATACAAGGTCAAGACTACTGACGGTATAAATTACAGGACAGGACCCGGAACAGGCTATAAGAAAAAAGGAACCTACAACAAAGGAACAGTTCTGACTATAGTTGCAACAAAGAACGGCTGGGGAAAGACAGCCAAGGGCAATTGGGTGAAACTCAGCTATACTAAGAAGATTTAAGGCAGGCATCGCCTGACAGCAAAAAGATGGGAAGACTAATAGATGAAAAGCTTCTGAAATTCATATCTGTAGGTATCGTCAATACCTTGATCGGTATGGCGATAATGTTCGGGATGTATAATCTTGCCGGATGCTCATACTGGGTGTCTTCGGCAGCAAATTACATCATAGTTAGCATATTGAGCTACATCTTAAACAGAAGTTTTACATTCGGATACAAAGGACAGGTCGCCACAAGCGGCATGAGGTTCGCGCTGAATATAGCAGTGTGCTACCTTATAGCCTACGGCATCGCAAAGCCGATGGCTATATGGATGCTTGAAGGCTGCAGCACAGCAGTACAAGAAAATGCGGCGATGCTGGTTGGAATGTGCATTTTTACAGGTCTTAATTATTTGGGGCAAAGGTTGTTTGTTTTTAAGGATTCGAATCGATAAGGTTTCGATTCCGGAGGAGGAGAACATGGAATTCAAGAGGATCTATGATGAATGGGCAGCAAGCCCTGCTTTGACAGACGAAGAAAAGGCAGAACTTGCAGCCATGTCCGAAGAGGACATATACGAATCATTTTATAAATATGCCGAGTTTGGTACGGCCGGAATGAGAGGCATCATGGGACTCGGCACTAATAGACTCAACAAATACACCATCAGAATGGCGTCAAAAGGTCTGGCACAGCTTCTGGGGGAAGGAAGCAAAGTGGCTGTGGCATACGATACGAGAAATAATTCCGTGGAATTTGCTCAAGAAACAGCTAAGGTGCTGGCTGCAGCGGGTATCAAAGTATATCTCTTTGACAGATATTCTCCTGTACCTCTCCTTTCATATGCTGTGAGAGAGCTGGGATGTGACGGCGGTGTAGTTATAACAGCAAGTCACAATACGAGCGAATACAATGGCTTCAAGGTTTACGACAATACAGGATGCCAGATGAACGAAGAAATGGCAGGAAAGATCGCGGCCAATATCGATGCTCTAACCGACGGACTTGCCGTAGCGACTGCAGAACTCGATAGCGAAAACATAGAATACGTAGGCGACGAACTCATAGATAAATTCATTCAAGCTGTAGCTGCATGCGATACAGGCATAGATAAGGCAGCAGCAGAAGACATCAAGATAGTATATACTTCTCTTCACGGCTCAGGAAGGGACTATGTCCTCAATACTTTGGAAAGGGCAGGGTTCGTTCAGGTCAGCTTAGTAGAACAGCAGGCGGAGTTTGACGGAGACTTCCCGACAGTAGCGAAACCTAACCCTGAAGACAAGGCGGCATTTGCGATAGCAGAAGAGATCGCGCTGTTAAACGGTGCTGATGTGATAATCGGAACAGATCCTGACTGCGACAGGATAGGTATCGGAGTCGTGAAAGACGGGTCTGTAGAATGCCTTACAGGCAATCAGACAGGCGTGCTTCTTATCGATTTCCTGGCCAGGATGGATGAAAATGCAGCAGGAAAGAAGCTGATAACTACCATCGTAACAAGCGATATGGGCAAGGCGGCTGCAGAAAGCTATGGAGTAGATGTGATAAAGACATTTACGGGATTCAAGAATATAGGCGCAGTGATGAATGAACTGAAGCCGGGTCAGTATTTCATGGGCTATGAAGAAAGCTACGGATACCTTCCGGGTGAACATGCCAGAGATAAGGATGGCGTGTCGGCAGCCCTCGTGATCTGTCAGATGGCAGCATATTGGAAATCTCAGGGCAAGACGCTGGTTGAAGCTCTTGATGAATTATATAATAAGCACGGATACTGGATAGATCGTCAGCAGTCATTCACATTCGAAGGTTCTGCAGGCGTTGAGAAGATGGCGTCCATCATGGAAACATTCAGAAGCAAAGGCGCAGAAGTTTTCGCAGGTGCAGGTGATGTGGATGAATTCCTCGACTACAGCAAGGGCATAGACGGGTTCCCTCCTGCAAACGTTCTGAAATTTATGTTTGCAGGCGGTTCATGGATAGCCATCAGACCATCGGGAACAGAACCTAAGATCAAGTTCTACTACTGCATCACCGCTCCGAAGAAGCAGGATGCTGAAGACAAGTTTGAGAGCCTTAAGAAATGCATTGAAACATTGATTTGACAAGCAGAAATTGATATAATAAAAGTTAGTGCAAAAGGAGCAAATTGATGGGCTACGATAAAGATACAAGAAGATTTGGTAATACAACCGGAAATGATCGATATATGAGTGATGAGCAGCGTGCCAGACAGCAGGCTTATGAAGAATATCTGAGCTTGAGAGAAAATCGCACGCCTAGAGGCAATTACGTCAAGAATGATGACCTCTATGGCTCATATTTTTCTAACGGCCGTAGAGAAGACAGATCTCGCGATGAGATCCGTGAAGAATACATGAGGGCAAGGCGTGGAAACAGCATCGAAGACACACCATATGGTATGTCAGAGATGAGACGTAAGAATAAGAAGGATCAGATCGCTCGCCAAGGTCGTGTCAACAAGGCGGACAAGGATATGTTCGAAGACAGACCGGCAAGAAGACATGATGACATGTTTGACGATAGATCCGCAGGTGTGATCGAAGAGAAACCATCAAGATCCAGGACCAAGAGAAAAGAAAAAGCTGCCAAGAAGGCTGCAAAAGGCAAAAAGAACGGACGCGGTCTCAAAGTAGCTCTCATAGTGGTGATCGTATTGGTGCTCGGAATAGGCGGAGTTCTGGCGGCAGGTATAGCAGTTGTCAAGAATACTCTCGACAACGTAGGAAGAGTAGAACTGGATCCTAACATGATAGGAATAAATCCTGTAGTCGATCAGCAATTGAGCAATTACCGCAACATAGCTCTCCTCGGCATAGATGCCAGAGATATGAGCAACGATGCTGGCGTTCGAAGTGATGCCATTATCATAGCAAGCATCAACAAGGAGACAGGCGAGATAAAATTATTCTCAGTTTACAGAGATACTATGCTGGATCTCGGTGATGATGTAGGTCTCGATAAGATAACTCATGCATATTATTACGGGGGACCTACGAAGGTGCTCTATACACTCAACAAGAACCTTGATCTCAATATCAAGGAAGTAATGGTAGTGAACTGGAAGTCAGTTGCTGACGTTGTAGATGCTCTCGGAGGTATCGATGTCAAGATAGAAGATTCCGAGATCAACGAACTCAACAGGATCATAGACCATACTGCAGGCGTTATCGGAGGATCATCTGAAGATGTAACTGCATCCGGAAAGCAGACGCTCAATGGTAACCAGGCAGTAGCATATGCCAGAATACGTAAGGACGCGGCAACAGGCGACTATAGACGTAACGAGAGAATGAAGATCGTTGTCAAGTCCACATTCAATAAGGCGATGCAGATGGATGTGAAGGCACTCAGAAAGATCTCGAATGAGATCCTGCCTGAAGTCAAGACCAACATGTCATCAAGAGATATGATGGGAATGCTGATGGATATCAAGTCATATGAGATGACTGACAGCATCGGCTGGCCATATACTACGAGAGGCTGGACCGGCAACGCATGGTACGGACCACCTGTAACGCTGTATACTAACGTGGTGCAGCTCCATGAAGAACTGTTCGCACAGGACGGATATGAACCGACACAAGATGTCAATGATATAAGCGCTCGTATCTCAGCAACTACAGGATATTATTGATAAATCAAAACCGGAAGGAAAACTAAATGGACAATAAAACATCACTTCTCATACTGTTTGGCGGCATGTCATCGGAACACGAAGTATCCCGTGCTTCAGCGGCTTCGGTGCTAAGACATATAAACAGTGAGAAATATGATATCAAAACAATAGGAATAACAAAGACAGGAGATTGGCTTCTGACGGATTCTCCGGCAGAAGAAATACAAGACGGATCCTGGGAAAAGAACGAAAGCAACAAGAGCGCTTTCATCGCACCTGATCGTGCCACGAGAGGCATCATCATCAAAGAAGCAGACGGCACATTCGCCATCGAGAGCATCGATGTGATTTTCCCTGTGCTTCACGGCAGGAACGGTGAAGATGGCACGATGCAGGGGCTGCTTAAGATCTCAGGTATACCGTTCGTAGGATCGGGTACTACATCATCTGCTGCTTCTATGGACAAAGCCATAACCAAGGCTGTCCTAGATCAGGCGAATGTATGTAACCAGGCCAAGTGCGTCGTTATCGATAGGAAGACATACGAGAAGGATCCTGAGAATGAAGTGATAGCTATGTTCGACTACTTCGAATGTCAGCTGCCGCTTTTCGTGAAGCCTGCCAATGCCGGCTCTTCAGTAGGCATATCTAAGGCTAAGACGGCGGAAGATCTGCCGAAGGCTATTGAAAAAGCCCTTCTTGAGGACGACAAAGTGCTCGTTCAGGAGACTATCGTCGGCAGAGAGATAGAAGTGGCTGTTTTGGGAAACGAAAACCCTGAAGCTTCATGCATAGGCGAGATCTTTGCAGCAAACGAATTTTACGACTACGAGGCTAAATATCAGAATGCAGAGTCTAAGACGGGGATAGTTTTCGACCTGGACGAAGCTAAGGAAAAGGAAATACGTGAGACGGCAGTTAAGGTATATGAGACCATGGGCTGCAGAGGGCTTGCGAGAGTAGACTTTTTCCTCAAAGAGAGCGGCAAGGTAGTATTCAATGAGATAAACACCCTGCCGGGATTTACGAATATCAGCATGTACCCGCAGCTTTGGGAAGCATCGGGACTGCCTTACGATAGATTGATAGACAGACTCATCGAGCTGGCTATGGAAGAATAACTGAAGATAAACGCGAAACGGCGAAAAACGAAAAGGAGAAGAAAATGGCAAAGGAAAAAATCAATTTTGAAGATGCACAGGTAAGAGACAATTACAGACATACTACTTCACATATCATGGCTCAGGCTGTCAAGAAACTTTGGCCGGATGCTAAGCTGGCTATCGGACCTGCTATCGACAACGGCTTTTACTATGACTTCGATATGGAACATAAGCTGACAGATCAGGACCTGCTGAAGATCCAGAAGGAAATGAAGAAGATCATCCAGGCTAATTATCCGCTGGAAAGATTTGAACTGCCTAGAGCAGAAGCTATCAAGTTCATGGCAGAAAAGGGAGAAGACTATAAGGTAGAACTGATCGAAGATCTTCCTGAAGATGCTGTTATCTCATTCTACCAGCAGGGCGACTTCGTTGATCTCTGTGCAGGACCTCATATGGAAAGCACAGGTCAGATCAAGGCTGTGAAGCTGCAGAGCATCGCAGGCGCTTACTGGAGAGGTGACTCAAACAGAAAGATGCTCCAGAGAGTATACGGAACAGCTTTCCCTTCACAGGCAGAGCTGGATGAATATATTGCAAGACTTGAAGAAGCTAAGAAGAGAGACCATCGTAAGATCGGTAAGGAAATGGATCTTTTCGCACTTTATGAAGAAGGTCCGGGATTCCCGTTCTTCATGCCTAAGGGAATGATCATCAGAAACGAACTGGAAAACTTTTGGAAGACTGAACATGCTAAGAGAGGATATGTAGAAATCAAGACTCCTCTGATCATGAATGAACAGCTGTGGAGAACTTCAGGTCACTGGGATCACTACAAGGACAATATGTATTTCACTCAGATCGACGATGAAGATTACGCTATCAAGCCAATGAACTGCCCTGGTTCCATGCTGGCATACAAGAGAAAGATGTGGTCATACAGAGAGTTCCCTATCAGAATGGGTGAACTTGGACAGGTTCACAGACACGAACTGTCAGGTGCTCTTCACGGACTGATGAGAGTAAGAACATTCACTCAGGACGATGCCCATATCTTCATGCTGCCTGAACAGATCAAGGACGAAGTTATCGGTGTTGTTAAATTCATCGATGATGTATATAACATGTTTGGATTCAAGTATCACATCGAACTGTCAACAAGACCTGAAGATTCAATGGGTACTGACGAAGAATGGGAAGCAGCTGAAACTGCACTGAGAGAAGCTATGGAATCAATCGGCAAACCATTCGTTATCAACGAGGGAGACGGTGCATTCTACGGACCTAAGCTGGACTTCCATCTGGAAGACTCCATCGGCAGAACATGGCAGTGCGGAACTATCCAGCTGGATATGCAGATGCCTCAGAGATTCGATATCAACTACGTAGGTCCTGACGGAGAAAAGCACAGACCTGTTATGATCCATCGTGTTATCTTCGGATCCATCGAAAGATTCATCGGTATCCTGACTGAACACTTTGCAGGCAAGTTCCCTCTGTGGATCGCTCCTGTACAGGTGAAGCTGCTGACAGTTACCGAAAAGTTCACAGATTACGCTCTGGAAGTTGCTAAGCAGTTTGAAGAAGCAGGCCTCAGAGTTGAAGCTGACGTTAGAAACGAAAAGATCGGCTACAAGCTGAGAGAAGCAAGAAACGAAAGAACTCCTTACATCTGCGTTATCGGTGAAAGAGAAGTAGAAAACAGAAACCTGACTGTACGTTCAAGCAAGGCAGGCGAACTGGGCGAAATGACTATCGACGAACTTCAGGAAAAGCTGCTTAAGGAAATCGCAGACAAGGCTATCTAATAGAGATAAATATGATTATATACGCCGCTTCAATATATTTATGAGGTGACAATTATGATGAAAAAGATAATGAAAGCAATAGCAGTCATAGCTATTTTTGTCGTGACAGGTTCAGCACCTGTAACTTTGGCGTATGCAGATAAGGCCGATACTGATACAGTATCGGTCATTTTTACGCATGACATGCATTCACATCTCGATGAATTTGCTAAGCTTAAGACTGCTATGGATGATGTTAAAGACGAGTATCCGGACAGTTTCGTATTGGATGCGGGAGACTTCGCCATGGGGACTCCTTACCAGGTGACATTCTCGCAGCAGGCGTCTGAACTTAAGATGATGGACTATCTTGGATTTGAAGCGACTACGCTGGGAAATCATGAGTTCGACTACAGAGCGCTAGGTTTAGCAGGTATGTTCGATGCTGCCAAGGGACTTGATGTCCAGATGGTAATGGCTAATATAGATTGGGATGCTACGCTGGCAGATGAAGAACTGGCGTCCGATGCAGCGGTACTGAAAGAATCATACGATGCTTACGGAGTCAAAGAATATACGATCATAGAACATGCAGGCATAAGAGCCGCCATGTTCGGACTGATGGGAGAAAATGCTGTAGACTATGCTCCTGAGAGCGGGCTCTTGTTCAAGGATGCCAAAGAAGCTGCAGCAGAAACAGTTGAGAAAATAAAAACTGAGGAAGATGTGGATATGATAATCTGCCTGTCTCACTGCGGTACTATCGAGAATGAAGACGATGTGATGGAAGAGACAGAAGATTATCTGCTGGCAGAAGCAGTCCCTGAGATCGATCTGATCATAAGCGGACATACTCACACTGTCCTTGAAGAAGCAGTTCAGGTAGGTGATACATATATCGTTTCATGCGGAGCATACAATGCATACATGGGACATGCCGTGATGGAACCTAAGGCAGACGATTCGGGCGGATATATGCTCAGCTCATATAAGCTGATACCACTCGATGAAACCGTAGCTGATGATGCGGCGGTGAAAGAAGAATTAGTAAAATACAGAGAACTGGCAGATGAAGAATACTTCAGTGAGTACGGATTCAGCTGGGAGCAGGTCATCGCCGAAAACGATATCGAGTTCACACCTTCTGATGAGCTGGGACTTGTTCAGGGTGAAGAGCCTCTGGGAAATCTGATAACAGATTCATACAAGTACGCATTGGAGCAGATAGGTGAAGAAGCCGACATCACAGTAGTTCCACTAGGAGTCATCAGAGGAAGCTTTGACAAAGGCGAAATAACAGTAGCCGATGCGTTCAATGTCAGCTCCCTCGGATATGGTAAGGACGGACTTTCCGGATATCCGCTCGTGAAAGCATACCTTACAGGCAAGGAACTTAAGGCTGTGGCTGAAGTAGATGCTAGCGTATCCTTGCTCATGAATGTTGCAAGACTTTATTCCAACGGTCTGGAATATTCATATAATCCTAACCGTCTCATAATGAACCGTGCAGTAGACGTGAAAATAGGAAACAGCGATGCCTTCGGTGATGCAGAAGGAGAAGCTGTGTCGGTAGAAGACGATAAGCTGTACAGCGTAGTAGCTGACCTTTACTCATGTCAGATGCTGGGTACAGTCAAAGATCAGTCATTCGGCCTTCTCAAGATAGAGCCGAAGGACGAAAATGGTGATCTCATAACAGATTACGAAGATCACATAATTTATGACGGAGATAAAGAACTGAAGGCTTGGTATGCCTTAGCTTCATACATAGATTCATTCGAAGATGATAAGGTGCCTGAGTATTACGGACAGACTCACGGCAGGAAAACAGAGATAGACAGCAAGAGCCCGGGAGAACTTTTGAAGCAGCCTAACAAGATAGCATTTATCGTTGCAGCTGTTGTTATCGTTCTCGTATTGCTGATCGTTGCTATCGTAGCTCTGATAAGAAGACACAGAAGAAAGAAAAGGACTAGATAACAAAAATGGTTTTTAGTAGTGCTATATTTTTATTCAGCTTTTTACCTATACTGCTGCTGGCATACTTCATAGTTCCCGCGAAAGCCAAGAACTATGTGCTGCTGGCATTCAGTATGGTTTTCTATGCCTTCGGAGGACCTAAGTATTTGGTGGTCCTTCTCTTCGTAGTGCTTGTAGACTACATAGGTGCTCGGCTTATAGAGAAAAAGAGAGATAGCGCCAAGAAGATACTTACAGCTGTGATAGCAGTCAATCTGGCAACTCTTGTATTTTATAAATACACCATGTTTTTCCTGGAAAACCTCAGTGTGCTCTTCCAGGCAGATCTGGAATTTTTCGAAGTCATAATGCCGATAGGTATCAGCTTCTACACGTTCCAGTCCATGAGCTATGTTATAGACGTATACCGCAGAGAAGTGGCAGTACAGAAGAATTACCTGCTTCTGCTGCTTTACGTATCGCTCTTCCCACAGCTGGTGGCAGGACCGATAGTAAGATATCAGACTATCGAACATGAGATAAATAACAGAAAATCTTCAATCAACGATGTATGCTATGGAGTAGAAAGATTCATTCTCGGATTTGCCAAGAAGATCATTATCGCCAATCAGATGGGGATGCTGGCTGATATCGTATTTGACGGCGGCACGGAATACACCCCTGTAGCCTGGCTCGGAGCCATCGCGTATATGTTCCAGATATACTTTGACTTCTCGGCATATTCAGACATGGCCATAGGTCTGGGCAGGATATTCGGGTTCCATTTCCTCGAAAACTTCAACTTCCCATACGTGTCAAAGAGCATCAAGGAATTCTGGTCAAGATGGCATATATCACTGTCTACATGGTTCAGAGATTATGTATATATCCCGCTGGGAGGCAATCGCTGCAGTGCCGGAAGACACTTCTTCAACATGGCAGTAGTTTGGGCGCTGACAGGATTCTGGCACGGTGCCGAGTGGACTTTCCTATTCTGGGGACTTTACTACTTCGTATTTCTGGCTATCGAGAAGTTCATCATCAAGGATAAGCTGGATAAGATCCCGACTGTCCTCAGACATATCGGAACACTGCTCATCGTTCTCATAGGCTGGGTGCTGTTCAGAGCAGAAGACATGGGAACATTCACCAACATGGTGGGAACTATGTTCTCATTCAACTTCGATGCAGTAGGCATGGCAGAAGCCAGACTGTATATCGAAACTTATTTCGTATATTTTATCGGTGCCATCATATTCTCAACACCGATCTATTATAAAATATGTGGCAGATTCGAAAACAGCAAGGTATTTGCAGTCATCAAGTACGGTGGACTGCTTGTTCTCATGCTGGTTTCAGTCATGTTCCTGGCACATTCAAGTTACAACCCGTTCATATACTTCAGATTTTAGGAGAATATGATGAAATACATCAAGATCAGTTTTATTGCTATATTCATATGTGTCATTTCGGCATTCTTCATATTGACCATAGATAATCATAAGGAAGTCAGTGAGCTGGAAAAGCGCACGCTTCAGACTTTCCCTGAGTTCAGCATAGAGAAGCTGGCAAGTGAAGAATACTACAACGATCTGACTGCTGCCTTTTCCGATCAGCTGGAATTCAGAGATATACTGGTAAAAGGATATTATATCTTCCAGTTCCAGAGGTATAACGGAGACGTGGTCATCGGTGAAAATGACGAGCTATATGCGGCATATCAGAGAGTGGATGAAGATTATTACGAAGACCTGAGGACTAATGCCGGGTATGCCAACGAAGTGGCAGCCGAAGTAATAGATGCAGGTGCGGACTTTACATTCCTCTCCATCCCAAGAAAAGATGCCATAGAGACTGAGAACCTTCCTGACAGCTATATCAGCAGCGAAGAGTCTTACCTGAAGGCTGTCGATATACTGGATGAAGTCTTAAGTGACGATATCCGGTTCATAGATGCCTATGATGTTTTCAAGGCTAATGACGATGTGAGAGCGTATTATACAACAGACCATCATATCACACCTAGAGCAGCATTTATGCTGTACCATGAAGTGCTCAAAGCATGCGGCATGCCGGATTATCCGGTTGAGGAACATTATGACGTGGAGAAGACTATCATCAACGGTTCATTCAATAACCAGATAGGACAGAGCGTCAAATCTAAGCCTGAAGAGCTTTCCATGGTGCCTCATGAAGAGACAGCTTATGAAAGATCCGAAGACGGCGAAAAGAGCGATCTGGCGGTATTCCGGAGCAGGAATACTTACGAAGACAGCTATATGGAAGGTGACCATGCATATACAGTGATCGATACGGGCCGCGATCATTTGCCTAATATCATGTATGTGGGATCCTCCTTTACGAATATCATGGAAGCTGTGACTATAAGGGATTTCAACCTTATGGTATCTATAGACTACAGACATAATGAAACAGGGACAAGCATTGCAGAATACGTGAAGAAGCATGATATAGATCACGTGATATTTATACCGTCCCAGTCAAACGATGCGTTCAGCAAGATAATGATGAAGAAGCATTTAGGAAGGTAAGATGGAAAACAATAACGAGAAGAAACAAGAAGTCTCAAAGACGAAAAAGAAAGAAAAGAAGCCTAAAAATAGATTTTCTGTCGGCATAGGAAGTATCATCGTCATGTTGATCACTCTGGCTGTCGAAGCATTATTTACCGTAATGCTTATGACTCTGAACATCCTGCCGTTCATGTATTTAGCTATCTTGATAACTGTGTTGGTGTTGATAGATCTGGGCCTCTTCTTCATGGTCAGAAAGAGCAGGAAGGGAAGCAGCAAGAGGCTGGCAGCGACTATCATCATGGTGCTCGTTGCTATCGTGATGATCATGGGCTGCTTCTACATGCTCAACACTTTCGATACGTTCAAGAAGATAAGCAGTGATGGCAGACAGCTGGAAAAATTCCACGTAGTTGTGCTTGTAGACAGCAAATATGAAGCTATCGAGGATATCGAAGGGCAGGAAGTATATGCGCTGGATACACAGTCAAAGACATATGCCGAGGCTAAAGAGAGACTTCTTACAAAGGTCGAAGTGAAATATATGACAGCGGCCAATGTTACAGCTGCAGGACATCAGCTTATAGATAAAGACGGTAAAACTCACGATGAGATAATCCTTGTGAGTGACAGTAACTATGAAATGCTGTGTGAAAATAATAAGGGATTCAGGAAAAATACCAAGTTCCTGTACACGATTTCAGTTGCTTCAAAAACCAACGATTTCGCTAAGAGGATAGATGTTACAGAAGACCCGTTCAACATATATATTTCCGGCGTTGACACGAGAGGCAGCATCGAAGATGTCTGCAGAAGTGATGTCAATATGATCGTGACAGTAAATCCTGAAACAAGACAGGTTCTGCTGACATCGATGCCTAGAGACTCATACGTGGAATTGGCATCTGTCGGTATGATGGACAAGCTGACCCATACAGGTATCTACGGCATAGAAGAGACTATCGCGACTGTAGAAAACTGGCTTGATGTAGAGATAAACTATTACTATCGTGTCAACTTCAAGATGCTTGTAGATCTGATAGATGCTTTAGGCGGAGTTACGGTCGATATACCTAAGGGCTTCGAGTCGACATACTGGGATTACAGCTTCAAGGCCGGAGAAAATCAGCTCGATGGTAAGGCTGCGCTGGCATTCGTGCGTGAGAGAAAGACATTTGAAGACGAAGACGAAGAACGAATCAAGAATCAACAGAGAGTGATGAAAGCCATCCTCAAGAAGGCTACCAACAGCAAGGTGATACTGACTAACTATACAGACCTTCTCAATGCTGTCGAAGGAAGCATGCAGACAAATATGTCTAATAAGGACATAACAGCGATAGTGAAGATGCAGCTTAAGGATATGGATACAGGATGGACCATCAAGTCCATAGCTGTAGATGGTAAGGATGCAGAGCTGGGCACATACAGTATGGGACCGGGAAAACCGCTGTTCGTATCGGTGCCTAAGGAAAAATCAGTAGAAGAAGTAAAGAAAAGGATACATGAAGTCATGTATCCGGTGGAATAGTGGCACGCCGTGAGGGACTCGAACCCCCAACCGACAGATTCGAAGTCTGCGACTCTATCCATTGAGCTAACGGCGCATATATTCAGTTGGAACAACAGTGATATTATAGATTATTTTTGTAGATTAAGCAATATGAGTAGAAACAAGAAAAAGAAAAAAGAAAAATTCAATGTGCTGCCCAAGTCCACGGGACTTTCGCTGGTAGTGATAATACTGCTTATGGTAGAAGCGTTTTTCGTACTTCTCATGAGCGTGCTGGATATCCTTCCGGCTAAATATGCCATAATAGTTCTGGCAGTATTGTTCCTTATGGACTTCCTGGTGTTCAAGCTGATGAAGACACCTAAGAGGGTGACTAATAAGAGGCTTGTAGGTGCCATCATAGGTGTAGCGATGCTGAATATCCTGGTGATTGGCTGTAATTATCTTTTCAATACTTATGATACTTTCCAGAAGATAAGTGAGTATAAAGCTCAGTGGGAAGATTATTATGTAGTTGCAGATGCAGACAGCGCTTATCAGAAGGCAGAAGATATAAAAGGCAAGACTGTATATGTGGTCAAGGCTGAGTCAAAAATGTATAACGAAGCTAAAGAAAGGCTCGTCACTAAAGCAGATGTAGAGTACTCAGACGTGGCAGATGCTGCGACTCTATGCGAAAAGCTTACAGACAAGAATGAATCGTCTAATACCGATGTGATTTTCTTGAGCAGAACAAACTTTGAACTTTACTGTGAAAACCACGAAAACTATGAGGCGGGAACCAGGATCATCGATACGATAACCGTAGAAGTCAAGACTGACGATTTCGCTGACAGGATCAATGTTACTGAAGACCCGTTCATAATGTACATAACAGGTAATGACCAGTACGGTAAACTGGAAGGCGTATCGAGAAGTGACGTCAATATGGTAATGGCGGTACATCCCGTCAACAGAGAGATACTGCTTGTTTCTATCCCTAGAGACTCATATGTGATGCTCCATTCATACGGGGCTTACGATAAGCTTACACATGCAGGTATTTACGGTGTTGATGAGACGGTCGCTACTGTGGAAGACTGGCTGGACATCGATATCAACTACTATTTCAGAGTCAACTTCAGTATGCTCGTCAGGATCGTAGATGCTGTAGGCGGTGTAACTGTAGATGTACCTAAGGCGTTCTCATCCACATACTGGGACTACAGTTACAAAGAAGGTGAAAACCATCTGAAGGGAAAAGCAGCGCTGGCCTTCGTTCGTGAACGTAAGAACTTAGAAGGCATGGACATGGAAAGAGGTAAAAATCAGCAGAGACTGCTTTCTGCATTGCTCAAGAAAGTAACTCAGAGTGAAGTTATATTAACAAAGTATACTAAGATACTTGACTCTGTAGAAGGCTATATGCAGACAAATATGTCAAACAAGGATATCTCGGCCCTCGTAAAGATGCAGATCAACGATATGAGAGGCTGGAACATCAAGTCGATTTCCATAGACGGCGGTACAGGGATGCAGACTACTTACAGCATGGGAAGCACTAAGTTGAGTACGGTGATTCCTTATGAAGATTCTGTCAACGAAGCTAAGGACGCTATACATGCAGTTCTGTACCCTGCAGAGAACGATAAGGCGGCAGAAGATGCTAAGCAGGAGATAGACGAAGAAGCTGTTGAGCTGCCGTAACGACAAGCATGCATAATGGCAATAATAGCTTGGAAAACAGGCGGTATTAGTGTAAAATATAATATGTATGAGTATTTTTAAATAAAGAGGCAGAAACGTGAAGACACTTATAGAAATTATAAAAGAACATATAACGTATAGAAAACAAATAGGTAAACTGGCATTAGCCAATCTGGTCAAAACATACAGAGGATCAGCTCTTGGATGGGCATGGGCCTTTGTTAGACCGGTAGTGACCATATTCGTATTTTGGTTTGCTTTCAGTTTTGGATTGAGAGCAGGTGGAGATGTAGACGGATTCCCATTTTTCTTGTGGCTGATAGCCGGATTCATCCCATGGTTCTATATGAGTGAAATGATATCAGGTGGTGCGGGCTGTATAAGATCCAATAAATTCATGGTAACTAAGATGAAGTTTCCGATTTCCATCATACCTACTTTCGTGAGTTTATCTAAATTCTCGGTGCATCTCATTCTTATGGTAGTTATGATAGGTATATTTATCGTATTTGGATACTTCCCTGATGTATATTATCTGCAGCTGCCTATATATATGCTTATGATGCTGATGTTTTTCACGGTATGGGGACTTTTCGCCGGAATGTTATCAGCAATAAGTAAAGACTTCCTGAATTTGGTCAAGTCAGTCAGACAGGCTATATTCTGGTTGTCGGGTATCATATACAATGTGCAGAATATCGATATCCCATGGATCAGAGCTATCTTGAGCTATAATCCTGTTACCATAGTTGCCACCGGATACAGACACTGCTTTATAGATAAGACTTGGTTTTTTGAAGATCTGGGCAGTATAAGGAACTTCTTTATCGTATATATAATTATGATAATAGGAGCAATATGGGCATATAAGAGACTTTATAAAGATATACCGGATGTTATGTAGGAAGGAAAATCATGAGTCAACCAGCTATAATATTTAACAACGTAACAAAAGCATATAAACTCTATCGCAATGACAGAGCAAGGTTCCTCAGCCTGTTTTCACGAAAAGTAAGATATAAGGAAAACAAAGTAATAAACGGCATTTCCTTTACTATCAACGAGGGGGAAGGCGTAGCCTTCTTCGGCAGAAATGGGGCAGGTAAATCTACTATCTTGAAGATGATAACAGAAGTAAGCTGGCCTACAAGCGGAGAAATAACCGTTAACGGCAGAGTCAGCGCACTTCTTGAACTTACTGCAGGATTCAACCCTGAATTCACAGGAAGAGAGAATATCTACCTCAAGTGCAATATCATGGGCATGAGCGATGAAGAAGTCAAGAAGGTTGAACAGGAAATGATCGATTTCGCCAATCTGGGAGATTATATCGATCAGCCTGTCAGAACTTATTCCAGCGGTATGAAAGCAAGACTGGGGTTTGCCATAAACATCAATATCGAGCCTGAAATACTGATCGTCGATGAAGCTCTCAGTGTAGGAGATAAAGCGTTTAGAATCAAGTGCAGACGAAAGATCAGAGAAATCAGAAGAAGAGGGGACGTTACATTTTTATTCGTAACTCACGCAGCTAATTTCGCTAAGGAATTCTGTGAAAGAGGTATAGTCCTTGAAAAAGGCAAAATCAAGTTTGATGGTCCGATAGAAGAAGCTATCGCTATGTATGAGAAAATGGTATGATGGATCACATTAAGCGTATCTGTATAGGTATTTTCAAAACTGTATTAAAAGCGATTTACTGCATATTAAAAGTATTCACCTCGCCAAAGAATAAAGTTCTTTTCTGCAGCAGGCAGTCTAATGATTTACCATTGGATTTCAAGCTGATACAGGAAGAACTTGATGGCAGAGATACAGATATGCAGTATGTTTGCATATGCAGAAATATAGGCAGCGGCATTGGAGATTATATCAAGTTTTTAATGGCGATGCTCAGAAGTATGTATCATCTTGCAACAGCGAGAGTATGCGTTTTGGATTCATACTGGCCGCCTGTCAGCTTACTTAAGCATAAAGACAGCTTGATCGTCATCCAGATATGGCATGCCATAGGAAAAATCAAAAAGTCGGGCCATGCATCGGTAGGCGCTGTTTCAGGAAGAAGTACAAGTTCCGCGAAACTTCTCAATATGCATGAAAATTACGATCATATCATTGCCGGAGCTAAGGTTTGGAACGATTATTACTGCGAATCATTCGGTGTGCAGGAAGATCTTCTCCTAAACTACGGACTGCCAAGGATCGACTATCTGATAAATACAGCAGAAGAAAATCGTGAAAGATTTTTCAGAGAAAATCGTCAGCTGAAAGAAAAGAAAATCATCCTCTATGCGCCGACATTCAGAAGAAATATGGAAGCTAAGTGGGATCAGATTATAGATAAAGTGGATTACAGCAAGTATGCACTGATAATCAAGAACCATCCGAGCCAGAGAATATACGGAGATAAGCCGACAGGCGACGTACATTACTTCGATGATTGGAAAACCATGGACTTGATTTCAGTATGTGACTATATCATCACCGACTATTCGGCAATAGCTCTGGAAGCAGCAGTGCTGAATAAGAAAACATATTACTGGGCATACGATTATGATGAATATTTGGCCAATAACGGCCTTAATATAAACCTGCATGAAGCTGCACCGGGGCATGTTTATGCAGATGTCAAAGAATTACTGTCTGCCATCGATGAGGGCAGATATGATCAAGACGTCTTAGATGAATACAGGAAGAAGTATCTTCCTGAAGATCTGGGAATGTCTACGACGAAAATATGTGACCTTATTATGAAATCGATAAGAGAAGGGAAGTAACGGATCGAACATGAGATTTGTAATAATGGCCGATGGCAAAGGAACAAGATGGGATAATTACATGGGAATACCCAAGCATCTTGCAGAGATCAATGGGGAGCCGATACTGGGGCGTACAGTAAGACTTCTCAATGAAATGACAGAAGGCGAAGCCGAAGTCATAGTAACATCCCACGACGAAAGATATGAATTCAAGGGAAGCAGGAGACATGAGCCTCTGGACAACAAACTTGAGATAGACAGATTCACAAGAGAGCTCATAGCAGACGATACTTGCTTCCTTTACGGAGACACATATTATACTGAAGAAGCATTGTCAGCAATCATAAATATGGAGGCTGACGACTTGCTGTTTTTTGGCAATACCAAATCCATAGTAGCCGTTAAGATCAAGGATTCAGCCTTGTTCGAACACCATGTCGACAATGTCAAGAAACTGTTCCTGGCAGGTAAGATAGAAAGATGTGTGGGCTGGCAAGTATACCAGTCGGTTACGGGACAGGATTTCGCCAACAAGGCAGTTCCGGCAGAGAAATTCATCCTGCTGGCAAAAGAAACAACAGATTTTAACACACCTGAGGAGTACAGAGAGATTTAGTTATGATGAATTTTTGCAGAAAAGCGTTAAAAAAATTAAAGTTATTCGTGTTGTACTGGACAAGGATCGTGTTCGTTAAGAACAACTTCAAGGTTCCATTCTTCACTAAATTGAGAGCCAACATATTCGGAGGATATCTCGGAGACCAGTACATTCTTTATGATTTCAAACATAATGATAAGAATGAATACCTGTCAGAGTTCGACTGGTATCGTTCAAGATACATCAATGAACCGTTTGATTTCGCCTTTAATAACAAAGTCGTATGTACTGAAATACTGAAGCATCATATCAGATTTGCCGAAAACTATTTCATAATCAACAAAGGCGTTCTTCACGATTTCGAAAACGGTCCTATAGAGTATGAGAGAGTATATGAAAGACTCGTTGAAGAAGGGAACCTCTTTATCAAACCTTTCGCCATGGGTAAGGGCAACGGAGTGCATAGATTGGCATGTGATAAAGACGGCAAGCTTTACATCGACGAAAAAGAATATACGAAAGATGGACTTATTGAATACCTGAAGAAACTTGATGGATACATCATCTGTGAATGCATGAAGCAGCATTCTTATTCGGACAACATTTATGACAAGACAGTAAATACTATAAGATTCATTACGATGAGAGATGTAGAAACTCATCAGATGAAAGTATTCTTCGCAGTACAGAGAATCGGCACGGCCAAGACTATACCTGTAGATAATGGAAGCAAGGGCGGACTTGTTGCTAAGATCGATCTTGAAACAGGCGTGCTCAGCGAAGCTAGATGCTTACAGGATCTTGGCGTTTTCAAGGTACATCCTGACTCAGGCAATCCGATCGAAGGTGCACAGATACCGAACTGGACTGCCATCAAAGAGCAGATGCTTGATGTTTGCAAAAAGATCCCTTACATGGACTTTATCGCATGGGATCTGCTCATTACCGAAGAAGGCGTATGCGTCATAGAAGCCAATACATCCTCAGGAGTCAATATAATCCAGCTTTGGGGAGGTCAGAAACAGGGCGAACTTGGCGACTTCTTCAGACATTACAATGTGATCAAGTGATTTATCAAAAGATAATTATCGAGCAATTAAAACTAAGGTGATGCTATGGATCGATATGGAATTATAAATAATGCGGGACAGAGAGAAATCACATTGCAGAAGATATGTGATGTGATAGGGATCCAAGTGCCCGAAAGATTCAATGATGTCAAAGACATCGTCAACAATAATGTAGTTACTAAACTTGATCTTGCTACAAAAGGATCATGTCTTTTTCAGATCATCAAAATAAGAAAGAAAAACTTTCCTGATGCAGAGTGGTTTGAAGAAGCTGAGAAAAAAGGCGTTATCGCGATTTTTGTAGATGAAGAACAGTATTATAGAAATGGCCTTGATAAGACTGACTATCCTATAATTCCTGTGGAGGATCTGATAGATAAATGCGGAGCATTTTACTCGTACATCAAGGATCTGAATAATGTGAAGACCCTTGCAGTCACAGGGACTTGCGGCAAAACCACTACTATGAAGTTTTTGCAGAGCATCATTCCTAACCATTACAAGACATATAGCAATAAGGGTAATGCCAACTCTTTCTTTACTATAGCTAAACACATCATGCACGAGCTGACTGATGATAAAGAAATATATCTTCAGGAAGCAGGGGCCAGCGGACCTGATTCTATCAGGAAGTCTGCAGCTATGCTCAAGCCGGATGCATTCATTTTGCTTAATATATTCCGACATCATCTGAACACATATAAGACACAGGAAAACATCCTTAATGATAAAGCCAGCTTTGACGACTATCTTCAGGAAGGCGGCGTTGTGATCGCCAATTTTGATGATGAACTGATCAAAAATTATGGATTCAAGCATAAGGTGATTTCTTTCGGTGTTCACACAGAAGACGAGGTGGACTACAAGGTAGTAAGAGTAGAACAAAAGAGCTCATCCCTTGAAGTTGACATCAAGTATGAAGATAAACTTGTACCTATCAAGGTAGAGATCCTTGGCGTGCAAAACGCATATAACGTAGCTGCAGCATTTGCTCTTTGCAAATGGCTGGGCCTCAGCGATGAAAAGATCCTCGAAGGCTTCGACACATATGAAAGTGCAGGCTACAGACAGAATTTCAGAAATGTTGGCGGACATGACCTGCTGATCGATTGCTATAACGTATGTGAAGATTCAATGAGGGCATCCTTTGAAACTATCAGATTGCTTCCTTTGGAAGAAGGAAATAAGAAGGTGGCCGTAATTACAGGTGAAAACAAACTGGCAAAGCAGGCGGAAGAGCTTTCATTCAGAATGGGAAGCGAGCTTGATCTTAAGGACATCGATCATGTGATCTGTTTCGGAGTTGAGGAAGAAACACAATATAACCTGAACAAGTACTGCCATACAAGAGCTGTATACGAAGGCATCAAATCAACAGGATACGAGAATGTTACTTACGTAAATACCCTCGATGATTTGGAAACAGCGATAAGAGATAATGTAGCTGTCGGAGATAAGGTCCTGTTCAAGGGCATGTACAATATGGATCTGACTACAGTGATAGACAGAGTCTTCGGAACTGCGATCTCGATGAATAATCCTTACTATGTTAAAGATGCAGTGGCAGTATCCGAGAAGAAATTTGAAGGTAAAAAGATCAAGGCTGTTGAAGGTATAGATCTGATTTCAGTACCTGATAAGAATGCGAAGAATATGATCATTCCCGACTATGTAGATGGAAGACCGATCCACAGGATAGCGCCTGATATGTTCAGAGCATGCACTAAGATAAAAAGTGTCGAGCTGGGAAAAACCGTGAAGAATATAGGTCGAAATGCGTTCGCAGGGTGTGTGGGATTAAAGAAGATAACGATCCCGGGCAATGTTAAAGTCATTGAAAAAGGCGCATTTTTCGGGTGCCTCGGCTTGAAGGAAGTTGTTATTGAAGAGGGGGTCACTCATATTGACAAGGATGCGTTCAAGAACTGCATCAGGCTTAAATCAGTAAGCGTTCCCGATTCGGTGAAGTATATCGATGAGTCAGCATTTTCCAACTGTCCGTTTTTGAAAAATAAAGAATTGAAGAAATGAAAAAAATAAGAGAAATATTCACGTACTTGATGATCTACAGATCTGTTTCCAACGGATTCGATGTTTCCGGAGCGAAGCAGTGGCTGGAAAAGATGCTGAGAGTAATGAAAAAAACTAAAAAATATAGTTTGACGCAGAAGATCAAGGCGTTCAGAAAAGGATATACGCCGCAGCTGGCAGAAAAACTGGAAATCGATCTTAATAGTCAACGTGATATCAGAGAAAACATATCCCTTAGAGATTATCTGTATCTTCAGCCGCTCAATGGGCTGTACACTAAGTGGATGGATAACAAGGTGATCACCAGAAAGATATGTGCTGATTTTGCTGATGTTTTTCAGAATGTGTATTACCAGGTAACATCGTCAAAAAATGGCAACAGCATCACTGCCCTTGAAGATTGTCCGTATGAAGGGTATGGAGAAGAAGATGTCATCAGACTCATCAGAGATAAGAAAAGAGTTGCGGTCACTGAACCGAGAAGATACAGAAATGTCCTTATAGAGTACATTGACGGCGCATATTACTATGATCATCAGCTCATAGATGAAAGTGAGATCATCAGTAAGATCACATCATTCCATAAGAGAGCGATCATAGCCGAATATGCAGTGCCTGCTGATGAGTACAGAAACAGATATAATGATTTTGGCAATCTCATCACAGCAGTTATAGTAAACAAGACCGGCAATTCACCGGTCATAACAGAGGCATTTGTGAGAGTGGATGATCACTACACAGATGAATTGAACAAGAACAGAGAAAGAGAAACTGTTCTTGAGAATAAGATCTACTACAATACAGATACTCTCGATAAAGCAGATAAAGAGAAGCTCCCTGCGCAGAAGTATTACAGCGGAAGTATAGTTCCGGTAGATCCACAGAATGGCGTATATGATGACGCAGCTTGCAGCGGATCCATCTCAAGCTGGGACGAAATAAGAGATACAGTTGTGAAGATATGCAGACACGTGCCGCAGCTGGAATTCTTCTCAATGGACATCCTGATCACGGAAGACGGATTCAAGATCATCCCGTTTATGAATGTGCCTCAGTACTTTGAACATAAGAAATTCTCCGCAGAGACTCTGGATTATCTCCTGGGAAAACTGAAGGAGAAGAAGGAATACTATAGCGATCCAAAGGTCAAGAAGGCATGGAGCAGAGAAAAAGTCATTACTAAGATAAGAATGATATTCTGCAGGATGTTCTTCCCGAAGGGATTGAAACCTTATTTAAGTACCAGATGGATATCGGAAGTCAAGGACGATCTTCTGAGAAACAAAGAGACGACTATCAAAGAAAAGATCTGGGCATACAGACACGGTTTTCTTTCATACAGACTTAAACAGTACGGTATCACTGATGAGAATTTCTGTGATTATATATCGGATTTTGAGTACAAGTGGCTCAGACATATCAACGGAAGCTACAGATCTGTACTTGAAGATAAGATCACAGTCAAATATATAGTGAATAAGTTCAGAGAATGTTTCCCTGATTATTACTATCACATCAAGACTGTCAACAATGTGAATGTGATCATTCCTATGATGGACTGCCCTGAAGGATATGGACATGACTTTGAAGATATATTCGCACTAGTAAGAGCAAAGGGCGTTCTGGCTCTTAAGCCGGATTTTGGCTCTCACGGAGCAGGCTTCTATAAGTTGTCTTATGCAGATGGCGAGTATTACCTGAATTTTGACAGAGTTGAGAAACAGCAGGTAACTGACATCCTCAGTGATCCTGCCAATCAGTACCTTATCACTGAATATATCAACAATCATCCTCAGTTCAAGAGGATATATGACGGCGCTGTTAATACCATTAGAATAATCGTATTCAAAAAAGACGGCATTACGCCTGAAATAGGGAATGCATATATGAGATTCGGCTCCAAGAAAACAGGAGCAGTAGACAATATGGGTGCAGGCGGCATGTTTGTTCAGGTAGATATAGATACCGGTAATTACCATAGCGCTAAGATAATAACAGATAACTCCATCAAGGATTGTCCGAGACATCCTGATACCGATGTATTGATGGAAGGGACTATACCGCACTGGGACGGTGTGAAAGAAACTGTTCTTAAGGTGGCGGCAAGCATACCTCAGCTTGAATACTTTGGATTTGACGTAGCAGTGACTGAAGAGGGCATCAAGTTCCCGGAAATCAACAGATCTCCGGATTATCCTAAGATCGAAAGATTCAGTTATGCTACTAATCAGTACCTGCTGCAGAAGCTGCAGGAAAAGAAAAAGAAATTTGGCTACGATAAAAAGCCTTGCAGGACATTAATTCACTTGCCAAGACGTTAGAATTTTAATATAATTGAGAGACTATATAACTATATATAGTGTGGATAAGTGAATTAATGTTTGAAGATATAGTTTTCACGGAGGGGAAATGAAAAGGATTATAAGCATCACATTAGCAGTAATAATGATGGCTACGGTATTCGCAGATATACCGTTACTTAGAGTTTCAGCAGCAGAGACGAACAATGAAACAAATATTGAAACTGATGTGCAGCAGCTTGAAGGTAATACAGGTGATGAAGTTCAGAAAATCAATATTGCAGATGCTGCAGCAGCTGTTGAAAACAGCAGAGTGCAGTACACAGGAGAGCAGGTTTATCCTGGCAGTATAACAGTAACTTACGGTGAAACTATATTAACAGAAGGAACTGACTACACTGTAGCTTACAGCAACAATATAGAGCCCGGTTTAGCTGATGTCATGATTACGGGAACAGGCTTATACGAAGGCACAAAAGTCGTTAAATTCGAGATCTATAAACCGCAGATAAAAGATGCGGAAATCGTTCTGAGTGCGACAGATCTTTCATATAGCGGCAAAGCAAGAAAACCATATCCGAAATCAGTTACATATCAAGGTGTTGAACTTGTAAAGAATATCGATTACAAGGTAAAAGGATACAGCAACAACATCTATCCGGGAACGGCTAAAGTTACGATCGAAGGTATCGGTAAGTATGCCGGAACAGTGGACGAGAAGTTCACAATTGCAGCAATAAATGATTTCAAAGTTGCTTCACGCACAACAGAAAGTATCAAGCTGAGCTGGAAAAAAGAAAGTAATGTCAAGGGATACAAGGTTTATAAATACAACTTCTCAACTAAGAAGTGGAAGCTGATAAAAACCATAAAAAGCAATAAAACCACATCATATACAGTTAAAGATCTGGTTCCTGGACGCGGCAATAAATACAGTGTCAGAACATATGTAGTTAAAGGCAAGACATATTACGGACCTAGGGCTGAAATGGCGGCAGCTACTAAACCGAGCAAGGTAGTGCTCAAGAGCTTCGTTTCAGGCAGAGAACGTAATGGCAGAGTAACATGGGGCAAGAGAAACAGCACCGGATATCAGGTACAGCTGGCAAGAAACTCCAAGTTCACTAACGCTAAAAAATATACCGTGAAATCAGACAGCACTGTGAAAATGACATTTGAGAATCTTACGAACGACAAGACTTATTACGTTAGAGTAAGAGCTTACAAGACATATTATGGTGTGACTACATACGGAAGCTGGAGTACAAGCAAGAAAACGAAGATCGATGATACCGGCTGGGATACTATAGACGGCAAGAGGTATTATTACAAAGATGGTGTTAGACTGAAGGGCGCCCATAAGATCGACGGAAGTAAGTACTACTTCAGTAAGGATAGAGACGGTGAGCTGCTGGGAGCTTCTTATACGATGTATAAGAAAATCAAGGATAAGAAGAGCGATACTAAATACGCGATCGCCGTATCAAGAGAACTGAATCGTGTATGTGTATACAAGCGTGAAGACGGCAGATGGGTACTGAAGAAGTATTGGAAGTGCTCTACAGGTGCTAAGAGCACACCTACACCTAAGGGTTCATTCAAGACTCCTAAGAAAAAGGCTAAGCTGAACTTCTTTGGTATGACAGAAGATTATACTTGCTGGTATGCTACAAGGATCACCGGCAGAGTATACTTCCACTCAGTACTGTATAACAAGTACAGCAGAACAAGCGTACAGGACGGCAGATTAGGCATGAATCTTTCACATGGATGTATCAGAATGGCCTACGATACTGCTAAGTGGATACATACTAATATCAAATCCGGAACTAGAGTAGTTATTTATTAACGATTTATTAACGAGATGATCATATCGATCATCTCGTTTTTTCTTTCTCTGGTTGCGCTTGATCATCATTGAATATATAATCAATATATAGTAATTAAAGGAGTTAAAATTATAATGAACATATTATTTACTATCATTTTCATAGTCGTCCCTGCGTTCATCATCGCAGCAAGCACGAAAATCAAATTAGTAGAAAAGATAGGCATAGTTCTTGTCTGCTATATACTGGGTATGCTCGTAGGAAACATCGGAGTGCTGCCTGAAAGCTTCACTGCTGCTCCCGAGGGAGGCGACAGCGCCGTCAGCCTGCTACAGAGCGTAACTATATGTATAGCCTTGCCTCTTGTCCTCTTTTCCCTCGACCTGAGCAAGTGGGTGAAGATCGCCAAGAAAGGGATGTTATGTATGGGACTTGCATGCATATCAATAATCATTGTCACTGTATGTATACATCTGGTGTTCAACGATTATAATGCCGAAAGTTCCA
Source organism: Bacillota bacterium (assembly GCA_017416795.1). Classification (GTDB taxonomy): domain Bacteria; phylum Bacillota; class Clostridia; order Peptostreptococcales; family Anaerovoracaceae; genus Lentihominibacter. The sequence goes on from JAFQBD010000018.1 coordinate 36,201, forward strand.
AGTATGCGGCAGCTGCAGTAAGCGTATATACGGGAGGAACAGTGAACCTCGGATCGATAAAGCTGGCAATAGGCATGAGTGAAAACGACTATATCATATTCAACACTTACGACGCAGTTATTTCTGTCCTGTACATATTCTTCCTTTCAATGGTGGGTCAGAAGTTTTTCAGGAAGTTCTTCAAACTCAGACCTTATAAATCACTTGATATGGATCATGGAGATGCGACAGATACCATAGATGAATCAGCAGGAGCATATAGAGCGCTTATAGATCCTAAAAACATCAAAGGATTGGGATTTGCCCTCCTGTTATCTGCACTGATTTTTGGAGTATCTTATGGCCTCAACATCATGGCATCAAAAATAGACCCCGGCCTTGGCATGACTGTGATGATGTTATCGATAACATCGATATCCATTGCTCTTTCATTCGTCAAAAAAATCCGAAGCATCAAATATACTTTCCAGCTTGGGATGTATATCATTTACATATTCTGCTTCTCGGTAGCAGCTTGCGCCGATTTCAAAGCACTGATCAACTTCAACTACGTGATCTTTGTTTATGTTGGAGTTTCCATTGTTGCCAGTCTGCTGATACATGCATTCTTATGTAAGCTGGCTAAGATAGACACTGACACATTGATAATCACTTCTGTTTCCATGGTATGTTCGCCGCCGTTCGTTCCGGCCATGGCGGCATCTCTTAAGAATAAAGAAGTGCTTATCAGCGGTCTTGCAACAGGCGTTGTAGGATATGCCATAGGTAATTATTTAGGAATTGCTGTCAACTACTTGTACGCACTGTTCTAGATCCATGTTCAGTAATATGAGGAGGTAAAGTATCATGAATTATAACGCACCTGAAAAAGGCAGACCATTCGAAGAAATATTAAAAGAACTAGACACATTCGGGGTCAACGATCCTGACTATAAAAATGCTAGGACCTGGAGTCTCGTTTACTACCTTAACGAAGAGTATACCAACTTTCTGCAGGATGCGTACGGCAAGTACTTTTCTGCCAACGGCCTGAATCCTACGGCTTTCAAGAGCCTCAAACGCCTTGAAAAAGAAGTCCTGCGCTTTACAGCAGACTTGTTCCATGTAGATTACAGTGCGTGCGGTGTGATGACTTCATGCGGCACAGAAAGCTGCATGCTGGCAGTGAAGACTTACAGAGATCATGGCCGCAGCAGAGGTATCAAAAAACCCGAGATGATCATCCCTGAAACTGCTCATGTAGCATGGGACAAAGGCGCAGAATACTTCACTGTCAAGGTGCGTCGCGCTCCATTAGCGGAGGACTGGCGTGTCGACATCAAGGCAGTCGAGAAAATGATAAACAAGAATACCGTGATGATCCTGGGTGCAGCTCCCGAATATCCTCACGGCATAATCGATCCTATAGAAGAACTCGGTGAGCTGGCATTGAAACATAAGATCCCTCTTCATGTAGATGCATGTGTAGGAGGCTACATCCTGCCGTTTATAGAAAAGGCAGGCAAAGAACTTCCACTTTGGGACTTCAGGGTAGAAGGCGTTACATCTATTTCTGCTGATATCCATAAGTACGGATTTGCTGCAAAGGGCGCTTCATGCATAATCTATAGGAATGTGGATTATTTCAAGCATCAGGTATTCGTTAATGAAAGCTGGCCGGGTGGAGTATTCGCATCTCCGGCATTTCTCGGCACACGTCCTGGAGGTGCATATGCAGCTGCGTGGGCCGCAGTACAGGCTAACGGCATCGAAGGTTACACAGCCCTGGCGAAACGGACAATAGAGATAACGGAAGCCCTTAAAAAAGGAATAACTTCTATCGATGGACTTGAAATAATAGGTGAACCTAAAGCAAGTCTCTTTGCTTACAGATCCACATCGCCTAATATCAATATGTTCTCGGTAGGAGACTTGATGGAAGCGAAAGGATGGCATATAGACAGATTACAGAAGCCGGATGCTCTTCACGCTATGGTAACGGCACCACATGAAAAAGTAGTTGAACAGTATATCGCAGACCTGAAAGAATGCGTAGCCTATGCCAAGTCTCATCCTGAACTGGCAGATGAAGGACAGGCAGCTACTTATGGTATGATATCACACATACCGCTTCGCGGCATGGTCCGTAAGCAGGTGCTGGATATGTTCGCTGACTCATATAGACTTGATGCCGAAGAACTCGACTTGTCTGACTCAAGCTCTATGACACCGGGCAGCGGTCAGGAAGGCAAGAAGAGCATCGTAGACAAGGCTATTTCATGGTATGTGAGAAAGAAATCTGCCAAGGCATCTAAATAACAAACTGTTAAACAGAGATGTAAGATTTGATTTGTTTTCCCGGCATCTCAGTGATATAATAAAAGTTAGATTTTAGAAAATAATTAATAGTTTTAGCATAACTAGGAGGAAACATGAAAGATATATTAGTTGTATTCGGAAGCATGACACCTGAACATGATTTATCATGTAAATCAGCAGCAACAATTCTCGAAGGGATCGACAGAGAAAAATTTAATCCTATCGCTGTAGGTATCACTAAGGAAGGTAAGTGGTTCTATACAGAAGCATCAACTGAAGACATCAAATCAGCAACTGCTTGGCTTGAATCTCCGACAAATAAGAAGTGTATGCTGGACACTGATTTCGGTTCACACAGACTTATCGTATTCGAAGATGACAACACAGTATCATTCAAGAATGTTGACTGCGTGTTTGCAAGAATCGCAGGAAATATGGGAGAAGACGGTAAGCTGCAGGGTCTGTTCGAAGTTGCAGGCATACCGTATGTAGGATGCGGCGTTATGTCATCAGCATGCTCCATGGACAAGGATATATCATATATGTTTGCAGACAGCATTGGCCTCAGAAGACCGCAGACTCAGGTCCTTTGGAAGAAGGACTTTGATGAAAAGGGTAAGGGCCTTGTTGAAGACGTCAAGGAAGATCTGGCTGCTAAGGTGGGCTTCCCTATCTTCGTTAAGCCTACATCGACAGGTTCATCCGTAGGTATCTCTAAGGCTCACGATGAAGAAGAATTATGGAAAGCTCTCGAAGTTGCTTTTTCATACGGCGATAAAGTCGTTCTTGAAGAAAATATCGTCGGAACAGAAATCAAGGTCGGCATTTTAGGAAACGACGATCCTAAGATCGGTGCTCTTTGCGAACTGACAGCTAACGGTGACTTCAATGACTTTGACACTAAATATATTGCGCACAGTTCAACTAAGAAGATTCCTGCTGAGCTGGATCCGGAAACAGAAGCGATGATCAAGGATTACACTATCAAGATCTACAAGGCTCTCGATTGCAAGGGCTTCTCGAGGATCGACCACTTCCTGACTGAAGACGGACAGCTGGTGTTCAATGAAGTCAACAGCATGCCGGGATTCCAGCCTACAAGCGTATATCCTGTGCTGTTTGATGCTATCGGTATGTCATATACAGAGCTGATAACAGAACTGCTGGAACTGGCAATGGAGAATAAATAATGAGACAAAACTTCCGTGGTGATACCGCGGAAGTATTTTTGTGAAGAGTAAGTGAAAAATGCACCTAAATAGTCCTTATAATTTGAACAACCATGGCTGATATGGTATAATATATCAGTTAAAGTGTAATTATTTTTATAATATATGAACAAGCAGAAAGGCAAAGCAAATGGACAATAGACCTATAGGATTTTTTGATTCGGGAATAGGTGGCCTGACATGTATCCCAACATTACAAAAAGTATTACCGAATGAGAAGGTAGTTTACTATGGTGATACGGCCAGGACTCCTTACGGATCAAAAGCTATCGACACTATACGAAGATTTTCATATCAGATCTCTGACTACCTTGTAAGTCATGACGTTAAGATGATAGTTATCGCATGCAATACTATCAGTGCCACATGTCTTGATGCATTGAGACGCAGACATCCGCAGATCCCTATCATCGGGGTCATAGAGCCTATCGCCAACCGTATTTCCAGGGAAGAGTCCGGTGGAGTTGAAATCGGTGTTATAGGCACTAAGGCAACAGTTGCCAGCGGTGTATATGCCAATATAATCACAGGCAGGAACAAAGAGGTCAAGCTTTTTAGCAGAGCATGTCCGGCTTTCGTTCCTCTTATCGAAGAAGGGATCATAGATAATGAGATCATGGACCTTACGATCAAGTATTATCTGGATGATTTTATCAAAAACAATTCACTTAAGAAGCTGGTTCTGGGATGTACACACTTCCCGTTCCTGAAGCAGAACATCAACAGACTATATCCTGAACTGGAGCTTCTGAATCCGTCTTCTGAAGTCATAAATGAAGTCAAGAGGATACTCGAAGAAAACGATATGCTTGCAGAACCTAGTCATCGTGAACATCTATGTTTTGCCAGCGACCTGTCCGAGAACTTCCAGACGATGATAGATAATGTATTTGAAGATAACAGAGAAGTTAAAGTACAGTTCAAGAAGTTCGAAGAATAAATGAGTTTGAGAATAGTTAATAAGCATAAAGAATGGAGTTGTTATATATGAGTTCAGTAGGAAACTTAGCCAAGGTCACTTATGAGAAATTATTGAAATACGATTTTGTTTGGAACAGACGAGCACAAGCCAAGAATTTTGTCGCAAACGTTCGAAAAATAAAATACAACAAATTTAGAGCCAAGCAGCTGCATATGTTCGGCAAGCTTGACATCAGCGATACGACATTTGAGTATATCGATATCGAAGATACCGGCAGAAAGAATGATGTTGTTTTTGGATTTGATACCCTGGGACAGATAAAGAGTATCCCGGCGCTCGATCACGTTGAATATTGCTCATCATTGCAGGGAGTCCTTTCTGCAGATGATATAGATATAAGGCTTTCCATTACGGAAGATCCTGATTTCGATCCTGAAATACTAAAGTACTTCAAGGATGAAATGAATCTGTATACATTGACACCTGATACAGGATTCATCATCAGAAAAGGTCAGTATAAGGCGGCATTCTTCGGTCTGCAGATGCCAAAGGACGGCGATCTTGAAGCTGAAAACATCTTAAGCGAACAGGTCCTAAAGAATATCATATACTGCAGACAGCAGGATATTGATTATATCGTAGCATATGCGCTGCGTGAATATAATAACAGCATACCGGTAACACCATATGAGAAAGCCTATATGAGAAGTCTTGCTAACAGCGGATGTGATGCTATATTCTGTGCCAATGAAGGCTGGATCCATGCAGGCGCTAATACTAAGAAGCTTAATGGTAAGTATAGCGATTCCATTGCCAGCATGGGTTCACTGTTCGGAGAAGGCGCTGAAGTAGAAGGGGCAGCTATGGCGATCAGAATAAAGCTTCTGCCGAATGTTGCAGGTGATGAGCGATTCTTCGTAAATAAGGGATATATCCCTATGTATAACAATAAGCTGGCAGACGGCACGTTATATTCCGTGACTCGTATAGACTATCATAACAGTGAACATAGAAGAAATAAGGATATGATGGAGGCGCTGAAATACATCGAAGATGCTACTTTCAAGCATAGAGACATCAGAAATATCCTTACCATAAACGATATCTGTGAGATCCTCGAAGTTGAATTGCCTGAGAAGTACAGATATCTTGCCAATGTAAGCGTAGGCAAAGTATGCGCCAGATCATTCGAAGTAAACAGCGGAGATGTCTTCTTCTTCAGACAGCCGTTTTCAGATAAGAATGACGGTGAGCCTGCACCTCTCGAAGAGAGACTCAGGATCGTTGATAAGGCTCTGGGAAGAGGTGCCAGATTCGTATTCTCTTATGCAGATCTGGGCGATAAGATCCCTCATATCAAAGTGGATAATGCCAGAGAAGCACATATCACAGTATGTGCACATTTGAGACAGATGTATGAAGTGAGAACTGTAGGCATCACAGGCAGCGTAGGTAAAACAAGTACTAAGGACATGCTCTACAATGTTCTCAATGAGAAATATGCTACATTCAGAAACCTGAGAAATTCCAACACTCAGGTAAATATAGGAATGCATATCCAGGATTTCAGAGGAGGATATGAATTCTTCATTCAGGAAATCGGCGGAGGCAGACCGGGCGGAGCATCAAGACATTCAAGAATGATCCTGCCGGAGGCAACTATCGTTACAAACATAGGCCATGCACATCTGGGTAACTATGGAACTCAGGAAAAGCTGATGGAAAGCAAGCTGGGCATCGTAGAAGGTATGGATGAAAAGGGCACACTTTATCTCAATGCAGACGATCCATTACTGAGAACTGCCAAGGTAGATGCCGACACTGTTTTCTTCGCGGTCAACAATAAAGAAGCAGACTACTATGCAGACAATATTACAGAAGATAACGGACAGACTTTCTTCGAGATAGTACATGGAGATCACAGAGTACCTGCAATGCTCAACGTACTTGGAGAGTACAATGTGCTTAACGCTGTATGCTGCTATGCGATCGGTAAGAAGTTCGGACTTACAGATGAACAGATAGTAGCAGGAATATCCAAGTTCGAAACAAGCGGTGTAAGACAGAATCTCATGACTATAGCAGGATACGATTTGTTCGTCGACTGTTTCAATGCATCACCAAGGTCCATCGAAACGTCCCTGTCAGTACTTGAAAAGATCGAAACAGATAACAGGAAGATCGCAGTTATCGGTGACGTTACAGGTATGGCAGAAATGACAGAAGAGATCCATGTTGAGATCGGTGAGATCGTTACATCTAAGAAGATGGACAAGCTTATATGCTACGGAGAATCATCAAAGATCGTTCACAAGATGGCATTGGAAGCAGGCATTGATGCAGTAAGTATCACAGACCCTAAGGAACTGGAAAAGACTATCATGCAGGAAGCCAATGAAGGCGATGTTATCCTCTTTAAGGGCAGCGGCAAGATGAAGTTCACAGAGAGGATCGACAATATGTTCGGTACTATGCTTGCCGACCAGGGTTATGTAGACAAGATGGCATTCAGAAAAGTGAAGGAAAGCAGAGTAAGATACAATGCTTACGAAAACTATGCTACTGTTACAGGATGCGTTGACTTCAACGGAACTGTCAAGATCGCCAAGTCAGTTATGGGCGTGCCCGTATACAACTTGGGAGAAGGCGCATTCTCGGATAAAGAAAACGTTAGGGAATTCAAACTTCCTGACACTATAAGGCATATAGGCGCAGGATGTTTCTACGGATGCGGTATGATAAAGACCGTTGAGATCCCTAGATCAGTGAAATATATAGGTGAAAGCGCATTCGCAGAATGCAGTTTGCTCGAGAAGATCGAACTGCCTGAAGGCGTTATGCAGCTTGATGATAAGGTATTCTACGGCTGTACTGAACTCAAGGAAGTTTATCTCCCTGCGAGTATCAGACAGATGGGCGAAGACATTTTTGACAATTGCGACAGCGTTACAGTTTACTGTAAGGAAGGTTCATACGCAGCACAGTACTGCGCAGCTAACGGAGTGCACCATAAGTTAGTTTAATATAGTTATATAGGAGAAATATTATTTATGAGATTGTTTCGAAAAGTAAAGAAAACCAGTGCAAACGATAAACTGATCGCTGAAGTCGCAAAAAATATGTGTTGCAGCAAGAGAAAGGCCAAGGCTGCTATGGATGATGTCAAAGAAAGGCTGGGCGTATCCTATAAGAGTTACGTCAAGTATGATTTTCATCTGTTAAGCCCTGAAGCTCAGAAAAAGAAGGCTAAGCGTATTGAAGAAAAGAAAGCTAATGCTCAGAAAATCGTAGCAGAAAGTGTTGCGAAAGTTGCAGCGGCAACAGGAGAAGATCCTGTTGTTGTTAAGAAAAAAATTTCTGAAGCAAGAAAGCGTACGGGCATCGGTTTTGACGAATATGCAAAGTACGAATTTTGGAAGCTTTCAAAAGAAGAACAAGCGGCTTTCTACACAAGAGGTGTAGGTAATGCTCTTACTGAAAAGTATAATACGAACAAAGAAGGCAGATCTATATTCGCTAATAAAAGCATATTCGATAAGACCTTTGATAAGTATTTAAACAGAATGTGGTTCTTCAACAAAGAGATAACTTTGGAAGAATTCAAAGAGAAAATGGCGGACCAGACAAGAGTTATTTACAAGCCGATCATAAGCAGTCAGGGCAAAGGAGTAGAAGCATTTGATGTTGATCAGGACAAGCTGGATGAAATGTACGAAATGTTCTGCAGCTTCCCAAAAGGCGTAGTCGAAGAATGCATAGTTCAGCATCCGGAAATGGCACGTTTTTCAAAGAACGCGGTAAACACTATCAGAACGGTTACGATATTTAAAGATGATAAAGTAAATATCGTATATGCTGCAGTAAAAATGGGTGGCGGCGACAGCGTAGTTGACAATGTTCATATCAGTGGAGGCGTAGTGACTCCGCTGGATGTTGAGACAGGAAAGGTAAGGCACAAGGCTTCTGATTTCGAAGGCAATTTATACACACATCATCCTGTAACAGGTGAATACATCATGGATCTGCAGGTACCTTTCTGGGATGAATATAAGGAATATATGGACAAACTATGCAGGGTCGTAGACGGAATCAATTATATTGGTTGGGATATCGCCATATCCGATAAGGGTCCTGTTGTGATCGAAGCCAACTTCAAACCTTCACCTTCGCTGATCCAGATACCGTTCTTCAAAGAACGCATAGGTATGAAACATATTGTGGAAGATTATCTGTAATACGAGTATGGAATAGCATGAAAGAATATGTAAGATTAGTATCGGAAATAACAGGAAATGATCCTGATAGTACACTGGCCCGAATGAAAATGGTTAAAAAAACATTCGGGATATCATATAAAGAGTACTATAATAACGGAATGTACAACATGTCTGAAGGCATGCTGGAAAAAGAGGCTTTGAGGCTTCGTAAGAGAAAAGAGAAGAGACGAGAAGCTTTTGATGCCATTATAAAAAACAGCAGCATGACAAAGGACAGGATCATCGCTGAAATAAAGCGTATCAATGAGAAAGAAATCAAGCATATAAACGTCCTGTTCTATGAAAGATTTCAGATGTATTCTATGAGTGAAGAAGAGCTGGAGACGACACTTGAACTTCTGAATAAGAGAGATGAGCTGTGCAAAGAAATCAAAGATGATTTTAAAAGCATTGATGCAGGGCGAATGACATATTCAGATATCGATCAAAAGATCGCTGAACTGAAGGCCATCATCAAAACCTTAATGAAGCCAGATTTTATCGATAAGCTGAGAAATATGTATGCTAAAGGCAGAGACTGTACTAATGACATAGTTCTTGATGATGTATTTGTTGATATGGACGCAACGCGACTTTTGCTTGAGTTTTCCTTCAAGGAATATCTGGCATTTCACTTCGAAGACAAGACCTTTGAAGAAAAGCGTGAATACATGAACAACAAAGAGAGAATGGAAGTCTTGAGACAGTATAACGATGAAGCCGGATGTGACATGCTTGATGACAAGGCGAAGTGTTACAAGGTGCTGAAAAAGCAATTCGGCAGAAAGCAAATATTGATAAGCAATAAGAACGATGCCTTTCGCTTTAAATGCTTTTGCTTTGGGCGAAAAGCTTTTGTCAAAAAGGCACTGGCCAGATCCATGGGTAAAGGTATAGAACTTGTAAACTTGGATGGAAAAACAGATATACGAAAAATAATGATGAGTTTTCTTGATGAATCGGGACCATTCGTAGCAGAGGAACTGATACGTCAGCACGATACGATGAAGGCATTCAATGAAACTTCTGTTAATACAGTGCGTTTAGAAACATTTTTCGATGGGAAAGAAGTTAGAATCATGGACTCATTCATGAAAACAGGGCAAAACGGTTCCTTTGTGGATAACGGGGGTGCAGGAGGCATTTTTGCTGCAGTAGATCCTGATTCAGGCATATTGCTCGGTGACGGAATCGATGAGTTCGGCAAAATATATATTACACATCCGCAATCAGGCACACGATACAAGGGTCATAAACTTGAAGATTGGGATAAGGCTCTCGCATTAGTCAAGAGTGTTGGCAGCAAGTTCGCGGGAGTAAGCATCATCGGATGGGATTTAGCCTATACGGATAAGGGGAAATGGATAATCGTAGAAGGGAATGCCAAGCCTCAGATAATAGGTAACCAGGCGACGCAGACGAAGGGACTTAAGAAAGAATTCTTAAAAAAAACAAAGTATTCAGAAAAATAAGTTGATTTTTTGAGCAAAAGTGTTAAACTTGTTTTGGCAAAATATATCATCTATCGAAGGAGGAGTAATTAATGAACAGTTTTATGGTCGCTTTTGGCCTAGCCAGCATCATGCTTTGCATAGGCACGCTGCTTAGAGCGAAAATCGGATTTTTGAGAAATATGCTGGTACCTGCCAGCGTTATTGCCGGCATCATCGGTGTTATATTCATGAATGTTATAGCCCATTTCGATGTAAATATCGGAACGGATGCCAATATGTTCACAGATATAGTTAATAATCTGTTTACTGTATCATTCATTTCCATCTGTCTCACAGGATCAAGCAACAATGAAGACAGTACTGCCAAGAATATCATGAAGGGTGCTTTGGGAATGGGTATCGTATGGTGTCTGCTGTACGCTCTCACACCGCTTGTAGGTATGCTTATCGTTGGAGGCATAGGCAAGGGATTTGATATGGAAGCTATATATGGATCCATGATACCTTATGCATTCACACAAGGTCCGGGACAGGCAGCTGCATACGGTGCAGTATATGAATCATTCGGATGGGAAAATGCAGCTATGGTCGGCGTTACATTCGCGGCTATCGGTTTCGTGGTGGCATTCCTCGTAGGTGTTCCTGCAGCTAAGCTGGGCGTAACAAGAGGCATCGCTAAGAACTGTGGGCAGATCGACCAGAGCATCCTCAAGGGATATCTCAAGAAGGAAGAGCAGACAAACTACATGGTAAAAGACACTACTTGCAATAGCAACATCGAAACACTTACTTTCCACTTCGCTGTTATAGGTCTTTGCTACATACTTGCTATAGGCATCTCTAAGATTCTGGGACTTCTTCCTAGCTTCCTCGGAGATGCTATGGAAGGTCTCATGTTCATGAACGGTATGTTCGCAGCATACATAGTAAGATTCATAATGAAGAAGCTGGGACTCGTATTCCTGCTGGAAGACACTCTCCAGAATAAGATCACAGGCTGGACGGCAGACTATTTAGTAGTATGTGCGTTCATGGCAGTAGGATTCAGCATCCTGGGAAGCTGGATCGTTCCTATGCTCATCGAAGCCGTAATAATCACAGCTATTACATTCGTAGTATGCTTCTACTTCGGTAAGAGATTCGGCGGAAGCAACGACTTCGAACGTACTCTCGGATTATACGGAACAGCTACAGGTACTGTACCAAGCGGTATCGCACTCGTAAGGATCATCGACCCTGAGTTCAAGACCACTACTGCTATAGAGCTTGGACTCATGAACATGGTAATGCTGCTTTCCACACCTGTATATATCATACTCCTCGGTATGGCATCAGGATCGATACCGGTGCCTATCACTATGGCAGCATTAGCAGGACTCACGATAGTTTATGCTATCATATTAAAGGTTACTAAGTGCTGGAAAAAACCTACATATGTTTGGAAAGAAAAATAAATACATAAATTAAGAGAAATAGGCTGATAAGGCCTATTTCTAGTTAGGAGAAAAAATATGGATACATTATATTATGGAGGCCCTATACTGACGATGGAAGATGAGCATGATCGTCCGGAGGCAGTTCTCGTAAGCCGAGGCATCATCAAAAAAGTAGGTACGTTAAAAGAAGTTATGGACGCCGCAGGAAAGAATATCAAGAAATATGATTTAAGCGGCAAATGCCTCATGCCTTCATTTATAGATCCGCACGGACATGTTGCCATGAAGGCTCAGATGTCACTGTTTGCGGACCTTTCCGAATGCAGATGCTTTGATGATATCGAGAAGGAAATGGCAAAATACATCAAGGAAAATAAGATCACACCTAAGCAGGTGGCAGTAGGATTCGGCTACGATCATAATTTCCTCGAAGAATATGCACATCCCGGCAAGGCCGTCCTCGATAAGGCAAGTAGCGACATCCCTATTCTCATACTTCACGTGTCAGGTCATCTCGGCTGTGCCAACTCGGCAATGCTCGATCTTGCAGGCATAGATAAGGATACAGAAGATCCAAAGGGCGGACGCTACGGCAGGGTAGAGGGAAGCACTGAGCCTGACGGTTATCTCGAAGAATCAGCTATGATGGGTGTTCAGGGAATAATGGCAAAGCGCGTCAAGGCTGACATCGGCAAGATGCTTAACGGTATGCAGCAGGCATATATCGAAAACGGTGTGACTACTGTCCAGGAAGGTGCCGCTAATGCGGGAAATATCAAGCTGCTGAAGATGGCATCCATGCTTGGTAAACTCAAGACAGATGTAGTTATCTATCCACTCATCAGTGATGGCGGATCAGATTTGATCGAGAAGAATAGAAAAATCGTAGGGCAGTATAAGAAGCATCTTAAGATCGGCGGATATAAGATGCTGCTGGACGGATCTCCTCAGGGAAGATCGGCTTGGATGAGTGAGCCTTATCTCGGAGGAGAAGAAGGATACTGCGGATATCCATGGATCACAGATGAAGAGGCTGATGAATATGTACTGACAGCAGTAGAGGAGAATATGCAGGTGCTGGCACATTGTAACGGTGATGCAGCAAGCGAACAGTTCCTCAATGCTTACGAAAGAGCCATGGAAAAATCAGAGAATCCTAATAAGGGAGATCTCAGACCTGTCATGATCCATTGTCAGACAGTGAGAAACGATCAGCTGGATCGTATGGCTGAGATAGATATGATAGCATCTATCTTCGTAGGACACGTATATTACTGGGGCGATGTCCACATGAAGAACTTCGGACCTGAACGAGGCAACCACATCAGTCCTGTCAAGGACGCTCTCGACAGAGGACTGTCTGTCAACTTCCATCAGGATACGCCTATCACCAAGCCTGACATGCTCCATTCTGTATGGTGCGCAGTAAACAGGATCAGTAGAGGCGGCAATGTGATCGGCGAAGATCAGAAGGTCGGCGTATATGATGCCCTCAAGGCAGTAACGATAAATGCCGCATACGAATACTTCGAAGAAGATTCCAAGGGAAGCATAGCTGAAGGCAAACGTGCAGACCTTGTTATCCTTGATAAGGATCCTACGACAGTGGAATCTATGGCAATCAAGGATATATCGGTGCTTGAGACGATCAAGGATGGCAAAACCATATATCAGAAAAAATAATTTCAACATTAATAAATTTTAATATTCAATTAATACTATTTTAATCTAGATACATTATCATAAGGCCATAACAAAGAACAATAAGCTAAAATATATTAGTTTAATAAGGGTAGAGAGTGAGGTGTATCACATGAAAAAAGTATTAACTTACGTATTAGCTGCAGCGATGGTGTTCACAGTATTCGGATTCAATACAGGTGAAGCAGACGCAGCAGTAGGAGCAAAAAAAATCGGTAGAGTGGGAGCCGCTTCTAAGACAGTAAGGATCGGAAATGAATTTGATCTGGAAGTTAAGAAGGGCAGCAAGGTAAAGGACAGCAACCTTAAATGGTATATCAACAACACAAGCATCGTTAAGTTCGATGATGACGACAGAACAGATGAAGAAATCGAACTGAGAGCAGTTAAAGCAGGCAAGACTAAGGTTTACTGCAAGAACAATCTGACAGGCGGCAGGATCACTTATACTATCACAGTTAAGAAAGCAACAAATAAGATCAGTATCGTAGGCAGCAAGAACCGTACTTACAATACAGGTGCAGAATTCGATCTGGCAGTTAAGCTGGGCGGTAAGATCAATGAAAACAAGGTTAAGTGGACTATCGGAAACACAGCTATCGTAGGATATGACGACGATGACAGATACGACAACGAAATGGAATTCTACGCTAAGAAAGCCGGAACTACTAAGATCACAGCTAAGAACCTGCTTACAGGCGGAAGCATAGTTTACAATGTAACAGTTAAAGGACCGGGACCTTACAACCTGGTTAAGATAGGCAATCTGACTAAGACAGTAGAAGTTGGCGACGATCTTGATGTTAAGGTATCAAAGGGTGCATCCCTGAGAGCTGACCAGATCAACTGGACAGTAGGCGATCCTAGCATCCTCGGATTCGAAAACGGAGACACTGTAGGAACAGCAGTAGAAGTTGTAGGCCTCAAGGCAGGAACAACTAAGTTGTACGCTAACAATGCACATACAGGCAAGTACCTGGTTTACACAATCAAAGTAGTTCCTGACTACGATGATTGATCCATAAGGCAATATTAAAACCATCCCTCGGGATGGTTTTTTATTATAATTCACGATTTTAGTACAAAAAATGCCAAAAGAAGTTTATAATATACAAGTAAAAATATGACTAAATATGTGGAGGTCTATACAACATTAAAATTATGAATGAATACGTAAAACTAGTATCGGAAAAAACGGGGGAAAGCTTCGATAGTACGTTGAGCCGAATGAAAAAAATAAAGAAGTTATTCGGGATCTCATACAAAGAGTACTATAATAACAATCTGTTTGATTTGTCGCAAGGAATGTTGGAAAAAGAAGCCTTGAGACTCCAAAGGAGAAAAGCGCGCAGAAAAGAGGCATTCGAAAATGCCATAACAAACAGCGGACTTTCAAGAAATGAAATACTTGAAGACCTCAGCCGTATCAGCGCTAAAGGAATCATACCGATAAACATCATGCTTTATGATAAATTCCAAATGTATTCTTTGAACGAAGAAAAATTGGAAGAAACTTTAAACACTATCAAGTATAGAGATTCCATCTGCAAAGAGCTGAAAAAAGATCTGGAACTTATCGATGAAGGCAAAATGCAGTATGCTGATATCGAGCCGAAATTAGAAGAACTGAGAGATATAGTAAGATCATTGATGAACTCTCAATTCTTCGAGAAACTCAAGGCTATGTATATCAGAGGACGAGAACATATAGAAGAAGATTCCTTAGAAGAAATATTTGTCGATATGGATATCACCAGAATGCTGCTGGGGTTCACATACAACGAGTATTTATCATTCCATTTTGAAACAAGGGACCTTCAAGCGCGAAGAACATTCATGACCAATAAAGAAAGAATGATAGCGCTGAGAAAGATAAACGATGATATCAGCTGCAACCTTCTGGATGATAAGGCAGAATGCTATAAAATTTTCAAAAAGAAATTTGGCAGAAAACAGATTTTAGTAAAGGAAGAGACAGATTATCGTAAATTCAAGCGTTTCTGTTTTGGCAAAAAGAGTTTCGTTAAAAAGGAAATCTCTAAATCCATGGGCAAGGGTATAGAACCCGTTTATCTCGATGGTGATGTTGATTTAAAGAAAATCATGAAGAGATTCATTGATGAATCCGATGGATTTGTTGCCGAGGAAATGATAAAACAGCACCCTTTTATGGCGTCGTTTAACGGTTCTTCCGTTAACACTGTCCGTGTGGAAACGTTTTTTGACGGAGAAAATGTGAAAGTCGTAGATTCATTCTTCAGAGTGGGCCAAAACGGAGACTTCGTTGATAATGCAGGCGCAGGCGGGATCTTTGTAGATGTCGATATAGAGACAGGTAGCTTATGCAGTGACGGTATAGACGAATTTGGCAGAGTTTATGTGACACATCCGCAGTCAGGAAAACATTTTCGCGGAAATGTACTGCAAAAATGGGATAAGGCTTTGAAGCTTGTCAAATATTGCGGAAGCAGAGTTCCGGGAGTCACTTATATAGGATGGGACCTGGCATACACCAATAGAGGAAAGTGGATAATAGTAGAAGGCAATGCCAAACCGCAGATCATATGTAATCAGGCATCAAAAGGCAGAGGATTAAAATGCGAATTCATAGAAAAAGCAAAAATATAAATATATTTGACAAGAAGAGTGTGACTGTAATGATGACCGGCGAACTTGTCGGCTATTCGTTCATGGGAGCTAAAAAACTCATACAAGATTCAGACCTGACGGTAGGAGTCATAAAAGACAGGGTCACAGATAAAGATAAGACTTTGAATGCAGCTGAGAAAGCAGGATTCGACTATGTGACAGAACCGGAAGAATCGGGAAAAATAAGCTGTATCATCAAAGAGGTAAAAGGCATAAAGATCGGTATCATCAATGTTGATAGGGAACACCTTGAAGATGAAGAAACGCTGAAAAATCGCTTTTCAGAAGCGAGAAAAGACGGAGCTGAGTTTCTCTTGGTGTATGCAGGTTTCGGCGCCGAGATCGACGATATGGATCTTAAAAAACTGGTTGAAGCAGGGGCAGATTACATCATCGGATACGGCAAGAAGAAGGTTGGCCCGTACAGTGTTTTAATATCCGGCGAAAATAAACAAGTGCCGATAATCTACAGCAGCGGGACTTTCGGAGGCAGACAAGGCAAGATAATAATTGCAGAGCTTAGATTATCAAGAAATAAGCAAGGCGATGTTGAACTGATCAGCGAGGGATATCACCCGTGCCTGGGAACCGGTAAGATCAGACCGATAGATGAAGCGCTTAACGAATACAGCGATAATGAAGAGCGCATAGAACTTGAAAATGCACTTCTTACGATCAGAACATCGATGGGTATCAACGAAAGGTGCAAGTGCATCATAAGTGCCGATAAGATGCCGGAGAAAATGATGAACGGCAGCTACAGCCCTTTACAAAAGCAGTACGAAGTGCAGCCGCTGATAACAGCAAGAAGAAAGCAGACTGCCGGTGCTAAGAGGGTAAAGAAAGCTGCAGAACGTGAAGCAACGATCATACTTACAGGGAATATAGAGTATGACAGCCGCATCGAAGAAGAAGCCGAGTGTTTCGGACATTACGAATTTCGAAAGAGCTTCAAGGCAATATCTCGCTGTTTCAAAGATGCAGATTTTGTAATAGGAAGCCTTGATACTATGGCATCCCCTAATTATCCCGGCATCAGTGAAGTTTCAAAAAGAAGCATAGATTCAGGATATTCCAATTGTCGTATGGAATTCATTGAAGCGTTGGAACAAGCCGGTTTCACGGGTATTGCTGTTTCAAACCCACATAATGCATATCTTGGGATCGAAGGAATTCTTGACACAGAACAAACCATCAAAGATCATAATATGATCCCTTCGGGACTGGGATATGATAAGACGCCGACCGTAGATGTGAACGATATGAAAGTAGCTTTAGTTTCGGTCACTGTTGGATGTGCTGCGCTTAAAAATCGTTTGACGGAGGAAGCATCTGACAGATTCCTCAATATATTCGATATGAAAAAGACTAAGGCTGAAATAGATCGTGCGAAAGCTGATGATGCAGATTTTGTTATAGCATATATCAACTGCGGAGCGGACGATGGCGATATGGACATTGAAGCTCGCAAGAAGGCAGCGGAATCCGTTGCCGACATGGGTGCGGATTATGTGATCTGCACGGGGAGCAGAGAAGTTTCGGAACATTATCGCTTTGATACGAAAGATGGCAGAAATGTTCCCATCGCTACATCTCTCGGATGCTTCATCACAGGAAATGAAGATATTCCAAGCCATGACGGCAGCATGATCAAACTGAGACTGCTGAGAGACTTTGAAGGGAAGATACACATAAGTGACAGTTTTATTCCGATCAAGATATATCATAAATATGACGGCGTATGTCACAATATCGTGCCTGATGATGCATATTATAACGATGACTCCGTAGAATACGGCCGCAACTTTACCGTAGCGGAGCTGTATGGATTCCTCGGTAAAACACCTGATGAGAAAGATCTCGAAAAGCTCGGTGAAAAGTATCATGAGCAGGTGAGCTTCATAACGGCTAAAGAAGAATATATCGAAGAAGGGTGTGCAGCAGTGCTTTTCAAATATGCTGATTACGGCAGATTTGAAGAACGTGAGTGGGATATCCGCAAATGTGTAGAAGCAGGAGTGACTCTTGTCATCGATAATGTGCCGCATGATGAATTGCCGTGCATCGTAGTTGAAGATGACTTGATGGACGTCTATGGGAAACTTATAAAAGAAGTAATCAAGGGGTATGACCCTATAACCCTTGCGATCACAGGGACCATGGGAAAGACTACGACTAAAGACATGGCAGTTTCCGTATTCGATAATTACTATAAGACCTTATCAAAAAGAGGCAATGTCAATACTGCTTTCACTGTCGGTCTGCTGGCACAGAAGCTTAGGGAAGACGATGAAGCATATGTACAGGAAGTCAACGGCGGTACGATAGGTGAAGCCTCTCATATCACCAAGATGATAGAACCTGACATCTGCATCTTGACTAATATAGAGAAGAACCACATGAGTCAAGTGGGGACGGTAGAAAATCTTATCAAAGCTAAGATGGGTATCATAGACGGACTCAAGCCGGATGGCGTGCTCATAATGTGCAGAGACAATAAGTACCTCCACGATATGGAACCGCCGGTAAAAACTATCTCATACAGCATTTCCGATCCGTCGTGTCATTACTATGGCAGAAATATCAGAACTGAAGGTGATGATCTGCTGTTCGACATCGTAGTCAACAGATCCGAGTTCGACGATGCAGGAGTTTATCCTGCCAGATTAAATATACGCGGAGAACATAATGTGGGAAATGCTATTGCAGTATTCGCCGCGGCAAGACGAGCAGGAATACCGCCTCATGAGATCATCGCAGGCCTTTCAAGATTCAAAACAAGAGGGATCAGGCAGAACATATTTGAGCACGATGGTATTAGGATGATAATGGATACGTACAATTCCAACCCTGTAGCACTGTATAACATGATCGATGTATTAGATCAGTTCAAGCCGGAGGAAAACGGCAGGAAGATCATTATACTGGGCATGATGGGTGAGCAGGGCGATGATTCTCAGCAGGTCCATTATGATGTGGGCAAGACTGTCGGCGGACGTGAATTCGATGTCCTGTTCTGCTTCGGAGAAGATGCTAAATATATGGCTAAAGGTGCCAGGGACTGCGGTAAAGAAGCCTACTGGTTCGATAATAGAGAGGCTTTCAACAGAAGTCTTGCCAACAGCATAAGACCCGGGGATGTGGTTCTGGTAAAAGGCAGTCATTCCAATAAGCTGGATACAGCGACAATGGTGCAGATATTCGGTAAGGGTATTCGCAGCCGCTAGAAGATGAAGATAAGGTGAATGTTCGCATTAAAACATTTGATTATGATATGTTTTATGATAAAATTAAAATGTATATCTATGTTTATATTAAGAAGGAGAGAAAAATGAACAAGAAGTGCAAATTAGGAGCCAGGATAATTGCTATCCTTACTATTGCATGCATGATCATGGCAGTTGTTCCGCCGATGGAAGCCTCAGCTGCATCCATGACAGACAAGAGTTATGTTGACAGCATGACTGTAGGAAACAAAGCAGGCGATTCAGTTACCATCACTAAGATGGGAACGAATGTATTCAAAGTGCAGTGTACTCACTCACTTGCGTATGACCGTATGGATGTAAGAGTATTCAAGTACGGAACAAGCACGAAGGTGGCTAGCAGCGGATACATCTCTTACGGCATGGAAGCAGGAGGATCATGGGAAGAGTATCTTTACACAGATGGTCTTGCTGCAAATACGAACTACAGACTGACAGTATATAAGCAGCTGGGTTCAAACAGTGACGGAAACAGCTATAAACCATATGTTGACAGGATCACAATCAGAACGAACAGCAAGGGTGAAGCAAATCTTGTAAATTATACAGAAATCAACAAACAGAACACTAAGGTGAGAGCATCAGGAAGCAGTGCAGAAAAGTACAAGAATACTTCTATGCAGGACTTCAAATACATGCTGTTCAACTATGCAAACAAATCATCAAGAAGAACTATCAGCGCATCTACAGAAAGCGCGTACTATAAGAAAGTTACTGACGGCATAGTAAGTGCAGAGGACAGCGACTACACTAAGCTGAGAAAAATCTATACATATGTGGCAGATAAATTCTATTATGATTACAGCGGCAAGAAACCTTACGATGATCCGTATTACAACCTGAGACATGCAAACAAGCTGGATGCATCTTCAGGATACAACTGGTCAAACGGCAAAGTAGCCATCCAGTGTGACGGTTATGCCGGAGTCTTCATCGCAATGGCACGTTCACAGGGTATCCCTGCCAGAATGGTAGCAGGTAACCTTCTGTCATCAACAGGAGAAACATGGGAATCAGTAGGAACAGTCAAGAATAAGACTCACTGCTGGGTACAGGCATATGTAGACGGCAGATGGATCGAGATCGACCCATGCAGAGCAACACTTAATAAATTCAAATCCGGCAGCTGGACTAAGGAAAAGCAGATCAACTACATGTTCTTCGACATGACTGATATGCAGCTGGCGCACACTCACTGCTCAGTAGAATTCGAGGGAGATCTCAGCGCAGTATCATCATCTTCATCAGCCAAGAGCCAGACTATCACAACAGAAGCATCAAGCTACAGCAAGGTTATCGGCTACAAGGCATTCAGCCTCAATGCCAAGTCCAAGACAAGCAAAACATACAAGTCATCAAACACTAAGGTCGTTACTGTTTCAAGCGCGGGTAAAGTAACCATCAAGGGAACAGGTAAGGCTACTATCACTATCACAGCTAAGGCAGCCAATGGATATAAGTCAGCAACCAAGAAGGTGACTGTGACAGTTAAGCCTAAGCAGGTAACAGGTCTCAAGCTGACTAAGGCTAAGAAGAGCTTTACAGCTAAGTGGAGCAAGGCTACAGGAGCATCAGGCTATCAGGTAGCATACACAACAGATAAGAACTTCAAGAAGAATATCAAATACACTACAACTACTTCACTGAAGAAGACTGTGAAGAGCCTGAAAAGCAAGAGAACTTACTACGTTAAGGTAAGAGCATATAAGACATACAACGGAAGCAAGATATACGGCACATACAGCACTAAGAAATACATCAAGACTAAATAATTATGAATGTTTTGCAGGAAAAAATGCTGGCTATGCTCGGTGAGATAGACGATATATGCCGCAAGCATAAAATTGAATATTGCCTGTTTGCCGGCTCCGGCCTCGGTGCGGAGCGCCACAGCGGGTTCATCCCGTGGGACGACGATGCAGACATCGTGATGACACTCGACAACTACGAGAAGTTCCTAAGAGTATTCGATGGCGAGGCTAAAGAGGGTAGAACGCTCAACTGCCTCGAGAAATCCTCCGCTTATCCGTTCACCTATGCCAGATATGTGGACACGACCACAGCGGCAATACAGCGACACTCAGCATTTGGCGGATGCGATCCCGGTATCAAGATCGACATCTTTTTCGTAGTACCGACCTACGACGACTTGAAAAAGGCAGAAAAGCATAGACTTGAGATCCTCGCATTTTCTGAAGTTATCTGCCCGTATGCCATCATGCATCACTATAGACCTGAAGGATATGCAGATGCATACAAGGCCGAGAAGAAGCTTTTTGACAGGCTGGGCAGAGAAAAGTATATCGCTAGGAGAATGCCGAAGCTGAAGGAGATCAAGAAGAGCGGCAGCAGCCGCTGCGTCCTGTTTTCAGGTATGATGAGCAATTCATACATCCTGGATACAGACATATTTGACGAGATAGAATATGTCAGATTCGAGAATACCGAGCTTCCGGTATCGATGCAGAACATCAAGCTCACCAGAGAGCTTTACGGTGAAAGATGGATCAGCAAGCCTAAGACCTTGGATATACCGAGACATACTTATCTTCTGGATACTGAAAGACCGTATAACGAATATCTCGACAAGCTGTGGAACAAGTGTGACTATCGTGAGAACGAGAGGAATACTGCAGCCAGAAGAGATATGCATATATACGAGCGTGATACATTCAAGGATGTTTTCATCAACGATCAGAGGCTTAGGAACCTTGCTGTTAAGCTGGGCACAGACAATGCCTACAGCAAGCTGAACGAAGGAGAAAAGGCCGCATGGCCGCAGCTTTCTCAGCTATTCGAGAATTATTACAACGTTCAGCTGAAATCTATAAATAAACATTATAACTTGTTCATTGACCTTAATAACGATACATTCAAGGCGGCGATGGATACAGCCGTCATGACAGACAGATATTACGATGCTGCGGACATATTGAAGATAGGCGATATGTCCGGCAGCATGCCTTATACAGGCGAAATGATGCAGGATATCAGAGAGAGGATCGATACCTGCCGCAAAATCACAGAAACTCTATATATAGAAAACGACCTGAACAAGACAGCGGAGCTGATAGATGATATAGCAGACCCGCTGCTTTGTGATTCTCTGACAGTCAAGACAGCCTCCCTCTGGTTAAGAGCAGCAGAAGCTGCAAAGCATGATGCTTCGCAGGGAAATGCCTTTGATGAGCTCCTAGCTGAAGTGGATCTTTCTGCCGAAGCTTACGGATTTCCGGGAGAACTTCTCGCTGTCAAAGGGTACTGTTTAGAGATAAAGGGACAGCTGAAAGAAGCTGAGGCAGTCTATGAGAAGGCTGCGAAAAACACATGTAACGGCTTTGTTTATCAGTGGCTGGCAGATAAAGGATTTATCACATATGAATACAAATACGAGTAATAAATATCACAAGATGCATATTGATTTGCTGAACATATGTGAAGAAAGCGGGATCAGACCGATAGCCGGTAAAAGAGTATCGTATGATATCCTGAAAGCCTCATATTCCAACGGTTTGAAGGATTTCATACTTATGCCCGAGGATATGGTGAAATTCCGTTCAAAGTGCGCGGACGCCCTTTCTGCTATGGGATATGTCATATCAGAAGGTAAGACCGGATCTGCGGGCGCAGGCGGCTTTATCAGGATATACGGGCAAGATGTCCTGGCGACAACGATCCCGTCTCTTATGAACGATCCTGACGCCACTCACGGTCCGCAGTTCATCATAAGACAGCTCACAGAAACTGATGAAGGATATAGCTTTATTGCCAATAAGACGACATTCACATTCGACAGATCGCATATAGACGATCTGACAGGATTTTCATATATAGGCGGCACAGTATACATGATAAGAAGTGCTGCCGACCACATCGAAACTATATACGGGGAAGATCCGGCGCAGGGAAACAGCCCTGCCGGATACGGTATATTTGAACTTGACTGCACTCCCGAAGAATTTATCAGGGAGGCAAAAAAAAGAGGATATCTGACAGAAAAAAGAATATCAGAATACAAGAAGCACAGGAAATGGAAAAAAGAAAACCGCAATCCTGTAGAAGAAAAATATCGCAGGTATCAGGAAGTTTTACTGAGCCTTGACACCTGCGAATAAGAGCACGAACCAGAGAGGGGAAAGAGAATTGTATAAGGATAAAAAAGTAGTGATCACATACGGGACATTCGATCTATTCCATAAGGGTCACTATAACATTTTGAAGAGAGCCAAGGAATTAGGCGATTACCTTATCGTAGGCGTTACAGGAGAAGCTTACGATGCTGAGAGAGGCAAGCTGTCCGTCAGAGACAGCCTGGTCAAGAGAATAGAAAACGTCAAGAACAGCGGATTCGCAGACGAGATCATCGTAGAAGAATACCTGGGACAGAAGATCCAGCATATCATTCAGTACAATGTAGACGTGCTTGTCGTAGGATCTGACTGGAAGGGTAAGTTCGATCACATGAGAAAGTACTGTGAAGTAGTCTACCTGGAGAGAACGAAAGACATCTCAAGCACCATGCTTCGTGAAGAAGGCGATATCTATAAGCTGGGTATCGTTACAGACAGCGCCGAGGATGACGATATGGTCATCGAATCCAAGTATGTCAGCGGCATCCATGTGGAATCCGTATATTCAGACGAAGAACAGCTGGCTAAGGAATTCTGCAATGATTTCGAACTGGACAGCTACTATACAGACTACAGCAAGTTTCTCGAATCAGTCGAGATAATATACATAAACACGGTGAAGGATAAGAAGTATCATCTTATCAAAGAGGCCCTCGAAAACGATAAGGTAGTCATAAGCTCACCTGTCGTTGCAGATTCTATCGAGAAGATCGAGGAACTGTACAAATTTGCCGCAGATAACAAGAAGATCCTCATAGAATGCGTCCCTACATTCTACCTGCAGGCATATATGCAGCTCATGTGGAACGCTAAAGGACAGCAGATAGGCGACCTTATCTGCGTTAAGAACAGCATAAGACTTGGCGAACTGGTAGGCATAGACAAGGACGACATCGATGCACACCTGTATTTCACCACATTATTTGCTAAGCAGATCGTCGGAGACAATGCCGTATTCGATAAAAAACAAGTAGGACAGGGAGACAATCTCCACATCCTCTATACAGGTGAAAACGGAGAATGTATCTACAGCTGCGAACTGGGAAACAGTCCTCATATCAAATCTGACATGAAGATCATCGGAACAGAAGGGACCATCAATGTGCCTGCCAACTGGTGGGAAACAGGTTACTTCGAGCTCAAGAGAAACGATGACAGCAATATCAGACGACACAGCTGTAACTACAGCGGTAACGGCATGAGATACGTCCTCGTATCAGTACTGTCTAAGATCAAAGAAAACAAGCACGAAGACATGCGTCTCACTCCTGAAGAAGTGCTGTACGCAGCCAAGATAGTAAAAGGGTTCTAAAACAAATATGACAGAAGTACAAGAATACTTGCTAAAGTTAATAAAAGAAATAGATGACATCTGTTTGGAACATGATATAGACTACTATATCTTCGCAGGATCTCAGCTTGGCGTCGAACGAAACGAAGGCTTCCTGCCATGGGACGATGACATAGATCTGATCATGACAGAAGAAAATTACCAAAAGTTCATGAAAGTCATGAGAGAAGATCCGCCGCCAAACAGAGCTTTTGAATGCAGCGAGCAGAATAAGGAGTACCCTCTCCAATTCGGTAAGTATATGAGCACCGATATGACGGGACTCATCAGACCACACGCATTCAACAATGCAGCATCAGGTCTGTGGATCGACATCATACATGCCGTCCCTGCACCTACATCCGAGAGAAGACTTGAATTCATCAAGAAGTGGTTCTGCTGCTGGTGCGAGCTTGATAATGAGATCTACGTAGAGCATAAGACACATTATGAAGGCTTCTATCCGAGATACAGATTCCTGGTATTCCTGGCCAAGGTTTTCGGCAAGAAGACTATCGACAAGTGGGCAGACAAGCTGTTCAACAGCTATCCCGAAGATAAATGCACCCACTATCTGATGTATCACAGCCTCTATACAGATTACAGATTTTTCGAGAAGAAATTCTTCGAAAAACCTGTAAGACGCCTCTACGAAGGCATGGAGGTAAGCGTTTCTCCGTACAACAGGGAATTCTCCAGACTTCTATTTGGAGATTCCTGGATGATGGTGCCGCCTGTGGCAGACAGAGAAGTCCACGCCATGGTAGTGGATTTTGATGTGCCGTACCATAAATATGTGGATGACTACATGTGCTTCCTCAACAAGGACGAAGTCATGGCAAACCTGAAGGAAACTAAGGTGATCCAGACGAAGAACCTTGTTGAACGAAGAAAATTCATCAAGAGATTATTCTACATAAAAGGTATCCTTCTCAACGAGAGGATGAAGAGCCGCATCGAAAGCGAAGGTATCGACCTTGATAAGGAATTGGAAGCAGGCAATTTCGATCTGATAAACGATATTTACAAGGAATTCGAAAAACTCCAGTACGATGAGCTTGCAGCCAAGTGGGGAGCATTCATCCCTATCGAAGATGACCTGCTGTATACATACATCAACAAGGCGATGCGCTATGACGGACAGTATTATAAGACAAACAAGTTCTTAAGACTGAGAGCTGCAGAAAAGAAGGCTCCGCTGTCAGCAGAACTTGAGAGCATGAGACCTGTCATAGATATATGCCGTAAGCTCTCCATCGCTCTGTGGGATGATAGAGACTTCGACAGTATAGAAAAAATAATAAATACAGAGATAGAAGGCAAAAACTACGGATTCTGCATAGATTTCGAGCTTGCCAAACTTTATCTCAAGATGCATAAGGCTGAGGGAGAAGACGACTACGATGCTGTGAAAACAGAGATCGAAAAGATACTGAAGCTCATCCCCGATCAAGGCGAATGCATCAAACTTCTCGGTGATATAGCATATCTTAAAGGCAGCCTTAAGGAGGCTGCAGGATATTACGAGAAGGCAGAAAACATCACGACTAACGGCCTGCTGCTGTTAGATATCCGTAAGAAAAAAGAGGAAATTACCATTGAAAACTCGTAAGGAGAAGACCTTTGAACTCCTTGATGAAGTGATCGCAGCATGCGAGGCGAGCGATATACGATACGTCATATCGGGAGAGCTGGCGCTGCGCCGGGTCGAGGGGACAGAGGTGCCCGATAATTTTAATAATGCAGCTGTAGCAGTTTTTGCGCGGGACATCGATAAGCTGTGCGCGGCCTTATCAAAGCGAGAAGATCGTCATGTTGAGAGCCTTGCCAATAACAGCAGATTCCCGGGATTTTATGTCAGATATACAGACCCGTCAACGACCTTGTTCAATTACACGGAGCCGGCATTCACATACGATGTCAATGCTTTCGGGGTCAATATCGAGATCATCTGCAGCATACCTAAGATAAACTTCAGAAGAAGGATACTGTCCCAGCTAAAGGTAGTATTCGTCACCGAAAACGCACCGTACTACATGGACAGCCGCCATAAGTCCAAGAGCATCAACAGAGCCCTTTGTATGCTGTTCTTCAAGCTGTTTAAGGATACTTCCGTCATGGCATACATATATAGGAAGTGGATAAGGGTAGGCAGCATCAAGAGGAAGAAGTATGAGATCGCTACGATAAGAGGATATATAGCCGAGTTTAAGGAATCCGACTTCAAAGAAGAAAACAGGGCTTCCTTCGTATCTAAGTATTTTGGCAAGGATAAGAGGATCAAGCCTACATACCATGAAGTTTATGACCTGGAAGTACCGTGCAGAAAGTTCTCACAGGCAATCGATGAACATGACTTGCCGCTGAAGGAATACCAGAAACATCAGCAGAAATTCCTTAAATGGCAGCAGGAAGTATACTTCCCTATGAGAAAGATTAGAAGGAAGCATTACAACTACATGTTCTGTGCAGAAGACAGGATGCTGATGTACAAGGAATTCGATGCTGAGAAGAAGCAGCTGGTGATGGATCTTTATGATAAGGGAAATTACGAAGAACTTAGAGAGATCCTGGCAGGCTATATAGACAATATCAACAAGTATCACAAAGATACCATCGGTTTCTGTTCGGATCATGAGATATTCCGGGTCGCACTCAGCACAATGCTTTGGGAAATATCAGGCAAAACCGGTAAACCTTCTGCATTCAAACGTAGAAGCAGGAAGATAATAAATATAATCAAGAATACTCAATATGCACATATGGATTCTGTAGAGAACGTATTCTGGGGCGACCGCGAAGATTCAGCCGTCCTGAAACAGAGAAAAGCACAGATCCTCAAAGACATAGAACAGGAGATAACATGTATTATATCAACGAAAACGTCAAAGATTTAGACAGGATATTCGACCAGAATTCAAGAGAAGGATATCTGAGAATGGATCTTAATGAAAATCCCGGCGGACTCCCGGAAGAATTCATCAAGGAAGTTCTTTCCGACATCACACCGGAATTCATATCAAAATATCCCGAAACACTTGAATTCACAGAGACTCTGGGCAATATGATCGGTGCTAAGGTAGAGGAAATATGCCTAACCAACGGTTCTGCAGAAGCCATAAGACACGTCATCGAAGCATACTCAAGACCGGGCGGCAAGATCTTATCAGTAGCTCCTTCATACGCCATGTATGCCGTGTATTCCAAGATGTACGGCAGGGAGCATGTGGCTGTCAACTACGATGATGATCTCAATATCAGCGTAGACGACATCATCGCGAAGATCACTCCCGATATCGATATCGTCGTAGTGCTGAATCCTAACAATCCGGTTGGCGATGTGTACACATATGAAGAAATGGACCGCATAATTGCAGCGGCTAAGGCTAACGAAGCTACAGTTCTGATCGACGAAGCATACTTCTACTTCTATCCTAATTCATTCATCAAATATGCCCTGGAGAACGACAATGTTTTCCTGACAAGAACATTCTCCAAGCTGTTCTCACTGGCAGGATGCAGACTGGGATATGTAGTAGGAAGAGCAGAAGGCATCAAGATGGTGCAGAAACTCTGTACACCTCACAACGTCAACGCCTTCGGCATGAAGTTCGCCCAGGCGATAATGGAGAAGGATGGCATGATCGAGGCCATGGTAGCCAAGCAGCTGGACGGTAAACAGTATCTGGTTGATACACTGCGAAAGCACGGATATAGAGTCAACGTGAAAGAAGGAAACTTCGTATTCATCAAGCCTAAGACAGATGCACCTACAGTAGTTGCCAGAATGAAAGAAGAGAAGAAGATCCTCATCAAGTGGTACAAGAGCGTCGGCGATATGGGAGACTCACTTAGAGTATCCACAGGGGAAAGAGAGCTGATGCAGGTGTTCGTAGATGCCCTGCTTGAAGTGGATAAATAGAAATATGATACTTAATATTGAGGACGAGATAAATGAGTGAAACTATATTAAGAAGATGTCAAGTCGATGATATCGACAAAGCCTTAAACTATATAGGAGAAGACAGGCTGCTGTGTTTCTATCTCTACATGGATGTACTGGAGTGCGGCATCACTGACGAAGGTCTGGGCCTGTGGACTTCAGAAAAAGACGGCGAGATCTGTGCAGTCATGTATAGATATTACGACTGCCTGCACCTTTTTAGCAGGGGAAACTGCCCTGTGAACGATGTCCTGGCAGTGATATCAGAAATAGATCCGAAGGTCATCGTCAGCAGCGAAGAGAATATCGCCCTTCTCAGCGAAGAGCTGGATAAGGATCAGTACATCTATGAGCTGAATCACATCATCACTACAGACGTACTGATGAAAGAGAACCCTGACATGACTATCGTGCCTGCGACTAAGGACGACGTGCCTGAGATCGCAGAGATGATGATGAAGGATAAGATATACTATGAAGTATACACATACGATAAGCTGTGCACAGATCTGACGAGAAGGCTTGAAGACGGCTTCGGCAGACTCTTCATCATCAGAAACGAAGACGGCAGACTGGTGTGCGCCGATGCCACCAACGCCGAGACCGATGACCTGGCAGTAATCGGTGGTCTCGTTACAGATCCGGAAATGAGAGGAAGGGGCCTGGGACAAGCCATGACAGGCTACGTATGGAACACCGTGCTGAGAGAAGGTAAGCGCGGCCTGGCATTCCTGCTTGACGACAACGAGAAAACCATCAACCTGCATAAGAAGCTGGGATACGATTTTATCGGATATTCGGCGAGGTTGATAAGGAAGTAAATACTAATAAATGGTACATATATCCAAAGGGCAGTCGCACACATGCGAAGGCCCTTTTTGTGTACTAAAAAGGTGTAAATTTCAACATTCTAAACAGATTGAACTTTCTTCTAAACA
The DNA here is from genome assembly GCA_017416795.1 of Bacillota bacterium. Lineage (GTDB taxonomy): Bacteria > Bacillota > Clostridia > Peptostreptococcales > Anaerovoracaceae > Lentihominibacter. Next base: position 65,753 of record JAFQBD010000018.1, read on the forward strand.
TAAGTTTTTTCATTTGAAAGTGTTGAAGAATAGAAAAGATTGTAGTAATATAAATTATGTATAGGTGTCTCTTTTTAGGGATAAATATTTGGTATTTATTACAAATTTTAGAAGATGTAAGAAAGTACTTTAGGAGGGGAACATGAAAACCGGAATTAAAGGAAGAATCTTAGCATGGATATTGACGATCATGATGGTAGTGACATATACACCACAGATCGCATTTGCTACTGATGCAGTGACACCGACGACGGAAACAACTGTATCAGAAGAAACTTCAGATACTCATGACAAAGCTCATGAAGTCATCCATAAGATGGAGCAGGTAGTCACAGACTACGAGCTTGAAGCGAGTATGAGTAAGGATGATATGCTGAGTATTATCGAGAAGATAGACAGCGAAGCAGATCAGAATTTACAAGACCTTGTGAAGATCAATGAAGACGAGGATTATTTCACAAAGGAAGAATATGAACACATGATAGAAGAATATGCAGATTTTGAGCTGTTCAGTGAATTCTTCTCTCTTTACTTGCAGGAAAATCCTTCAGATGCCATCGAAGCTAAAACAGTAGCAACTTCTGATGGATATTTAGAATTTACAGATTCCTACGGCACCGGTGTTTTGGCAGAAGACAAGTATTCTGCTACAGCACCTGAAGGTAATCTTGCGACAAATACAAATACCCTTACAATCAAAAATATATCTTCTAAAACGTTAACTATAAATTATGACTTAAAGATCGTATCAAAAGACGGTACTGAGTTAAAGACTGTAGCTGATAAAGCAGAGACGATTAAGCTTAATGCAGGCGAAACAACAACTTATTCATGTGAAAGCATGACAAGAAACGATGATGAAGATTATGACGGAAGCATAACTTTATCTAATTTGTCATACGCATCTGAAGAAGAGGCAGTAGATGCTGTTGTAGCAAAAGTATCATCCGATGAAAACACTTCAGAAACATCTGCAGAAAAGGAACCGACCAGAGTAGAACGTATCCTCGAACTGATCGAGATCGTTTTGAATGATTTTGATATTACTGTTGGAATGTCAGATGATGAAATCGCTAAGGCAATCCAATATGCCGATGTAGATAATGATACATGGGATGCTTATGATGAAATCGAGTCATATGTAGACCAGGTAACAGATAGTGAAATAGAAGAAGTGATGTCACATGAAATTGCTGAAACATACACAGCTTTTTATAATGTGATGCAGAAGATGAATTCGCCTATGTTGTTAACTGCTTTATCTGATACGTATACGTTAGATAATGGTATTACAGTATCGGTTAGCAGTACCAATGATAGCAGTGGTTCTATAAGTTCACTAGACAAGGGTACAGTTATTGTTGAAACAGCGGCCAGTTCTAGTACTTCATGTGGTGTCACTTCTTATACGCCAGATAAAGTGACAGTAACAATAACAAATAGTACTTCTAATTATGGAAATATTTCTTTTGATTGGGAAGGCAAAGATATACACTCATTAAATGTATGCGGTAATTCACCTTCCGACAAAACAAAAGGAACTTGCTCAAAAGTGCTTGTTGCTCCGGGAAAAAGTACTGAAATTATAATGGAAACTGATAAAAACAGCACTAATAATAAGTTGACATTAAAAAACATTGAAATTGAAGAGATACCGACACATTCTGATGTTACTTTTGAATATGACATTACATTAGGAAGCATTACAGCAGGGGGAGAAGCAGTTACATCAGGAACCATAAAATCAGTTAGCTTTTCTGAAGGAGTAGTTCTAGAAGCTATACCAAATGATGGGTGTGAATTCAAGGGTTGGATGGATGGCAATAGTAAAGTTTTAAGTACAAACACTTCTTATACATGTAACCCTACAGAAGATATTATTGTAGAAGCTGTATTTTTGAATACTGCTAGCACAAGTGATGGTCCATTTGGAGTTGGAACCAACAAGTTTACTGACTTAAATTATGCAGGAAAAGTTGCGGCTTTAGGCAGTGACAATACAGTAGTATTACTTGAAAACTATACACTACCAGTAGGCGATTATACAATTCCAAGCGGTGTGACATTGTTGATTCCATTTGATGAAGGAAATACTTTATATACGACAGCACCTAGTTTTGAAGACAGCTATACGGCACCAACAATATATAGGAAACTCCAAATGGCCTCAGGGTCTAGTATAGAAGTTGACGGTTCCGTTAGCGTTTCTTCAAAATTATCTGCAAAGACAGGGACTAATGGATCTCCAACAGGGGCTTGCGGCGTTATAGACATGGCAGACGATAGTCGCATTATTGTTAATAGTGATGGTAAGCTATATGTATGGGGCTATATTGGCGGAAAAGGATCTATTTTGGCAAAACAAAATGCTATGGTATATGAAGGATTCCAGGCTACCGATTGGCGAGGAGGAAGAGCTACAACTAACATGCTAGGTGATGATACAGGTGTTTTTCCAATGTCCCAGTATTATGTTCAAAATGTGCAGGTCCCGATGACATTGCAAGCAGGGGCCATTGAAAACGGACTAACAGCTGTTACTGTAACCTATCTAGGTATCCAGCAATCAATAATACCATTCATAGGTGGCGATGGATTGTTTCAATTAGAGTCGGGTTCTATTACAAAAGATTATGACGAAGCAAGCGATCGTCTTGTTTGCACCATTGATAATGGTAATTTATCAATGAAATCACTCACCCTTTCTATTAGCGGTGTAGGTTCGATGAATTCAAGTGAATATACTTTACCTATTAATAGCAATATTACTCTTAATTTAAATAGCGGAAGTACAGCAAACATTACGCAAGATATAGCACTTCTTCCCGGCTCAATTATCAATATCAATGAGGGAGCGACATGTTCTTTGGGCAGTGGAAAATCAGTTTTCATATATGGGGCTGAAGATTGGATTGGTTGCTGTAGCCAAAGTAACTATAAGTTGATGCCTGTTAAAAATGTGTACATGAGTAGTTATTCAGACATTAAAAATAGGGTAACACGAACGGAATCCAATTTAGTTGATGCGACAATAATGGTAAATGGTACAATTGATGCCACTCTTGGTGATGTATATACAACGCAAGGGAAAGCAAATATTTATTCTACAGGAAATGGTATTGCTAAAATAGGCATACCAGTTGGTGACAAAACTGTAACATATCAAGTAACTCAAAGTGGTACAGATGTTACACCTGTATCGATAAATGTAATTCCTGTTGATTTAAAAAACGCGGATGGTAAATATGTGTCTACAGATATAACTTTTGAAGATGAAAGTAAAACAGAAGCTGTTTTCACATATAGGGAAAATTGTTGGCATACGCTTGTTGCGACACCTGGAAAAGAGCCAACATGTGAACAGGAAGGGTTAAAGGAATGCTATACTTGTCCATTATGTAGACAGGCATATGGGAGAACTGAAGCCTATGTGGATGAAAATTATAGTGAGGATAGTAGTTTAATAATTGAAAAGCTTCCACATACAGAAGTAGTAGATGAAGCAGTAGCAGCAACGTGTACAGAGACAGGACTTACAGAAGGAAAGCACTGCTCTGTATGTAATGAAA
>JAFQBD010000019.1 GCA_017416795.1 Bacillota bacterium
CACAGCATATGCTTCATTGATTTCTTTAAATTTTTCTTCAGCCTCTTTGTCTCCCGGGTTTTTGTCAGGATGATACTTCATAGCCATCTTACGGAAGGCTTTTTTTATCTCATCATCAGATGCACCCTTCTTGAGACCAAGGACCTCATAATAATCGCGTTTATCTGCCATTATTTTTATATCCTTTAACTAAATTTATTTATCTTCGTCTACTACTTCATAATCAGCATCAACAACATTGTCTCCTGCCGGACCTGCTGAAGCACCTGCGTTAGGATCAAAGCCTGCACCACCCATGTTGTTAGGATCGAATCCTGCAGCACCTGCCATATTAGGATCCATGCCTGCAGCCTGAGCCTGCTGATACATCTTAGCTGAGATAGTGTGGAACTTTTCAGTCAGTTCTTCAGTCTTAGCCTTGATATCTTCAGTGTTTCCTGCTTCCAGTGCAGCTGAGAGAGCATCCTTAGCAGCAACGATGTCGTTCTTTTCTTCTTCGCTGAGTGCGTTTTCCAGTTCCTTCAGGTTCTTTTCAGTTTCGTAAACGAGAGTTTCAGCTCTGTTTCTCAGTTCTACTTCTTCTTTTCTCTTCTTATCTTCTTCAGCATACTGTTCAGCTTCTTTTACCTTAGCCTGGATCTCATCATCGGAGAGCTTAGTTGATGAAGTGATAGTGATGCTCTGTGCTTTACCTGTTCCCATATCCTTAGCACTTACATTAACGATACCGTTAGCATCGATATCGAATGTAACTTCGATCTGAGGGATTCCACGTGGTGCAGGTGGGATACCTGACAGCTGGAAACGTCCCAGAGTGATGTTGCCTGCAGCCATTTCTCTTTCACCCTGCATTACATGGATGTCTACTGCAGTCTGGTTGTCAGCAGCAGTTGAGAAGATCTGGCTCTTCTTTGTAGGGATAGTTGTATTTCTTTCGATCAGCTTAGTAGCTACTCCGCCCAGAGTTTCGATGGACAGTGACAGTGGAGTTACGTCCAGCAGAAGAACGTCATTTACTTCACCTGTCAGTACGCCTGCCTGGATGGAAGCGCCTACTGCTACGCATTCGTCAGGGTTGATTCCCTTGAACGGTTCCTTACCAGTAACGTTCTTAACAGCTTCCTGAACTGCAGGGATTCTTGTTGAACCGCCTACCAGGATAACCTTTGACAGATCGCTGTTAGTTACGCCTGCGTCAGCCATAGCCTTCTTCATAGGCTCGATAGTTCTGTTAACGAGATCAGCTGTCAGCTGGTCGAACTTAGCTCTTGTGATATCCATGTTCATGTGCAGAGGGCCGTTTTCATTAACTGTGATGAATGGCAGATTGATGTTTGTAGTCTGCGCACTTGACAGTTCCTTCTTAGCCTTTTCTGCAGCTTCCTTAAGTCTCTGCATAGCCATCTTGTCAGCTCTCAGGTCAACTCCGTTTTCCTTAGCAAAGCTGTCAGCCATGAAGTTCAGTACTGCTTCATCAAAGTCATCTCCGCCCAGCTTGTTGTTACCGCTTGTAGCCAGTACTTCGAATACGCCGTCACCCAGTTCCAGGATGGATACGTCGAATGTACCGCCGCCCAGGTCGTATACCAGGATCTTGTGCTGGTGTTCGTCCTTATCAAGACCATAAGCCAGTGATGCAGCTGTAGGTTCGTTGATGATTCTCTTAACGTCCAGACCTGCGATCTTACCTGCGTCCTTAGTAGCCTGCTTCTGGCTGTCTGTGAAGTATGCAGGAACTGTGATTACAGCTTCTGTAACTTTTTCTCCGAGGTAAGCTTCTGCGTCAGCCTTCAGCTTGCCCAGGATCATAGCTGAAATGTCCTGTGGAGTGTACTTCTTGTTGTCGATTTCTACAATGTGATCAGTACCCATGTATCTCTTGATAGATGCGATAGTTCTTTCAGGGTTTGTGATCGCCTGTCTCTTAGCTGTTTCTCCAACCAGTCTTTCACCGTTCTTAGCGAAGCCTACAACTGATGGAGTAGTTCTGTTACCTTCAGCGTTAGCGATTACTACAGGTTCTCCACCTTCCAGTACTGCTACGCAAGAGTTTGTTGTACCTAAGTCGATTCCTATTACTTTTCCCATTTTTTTATCTCCTTTTTCTATTAACTATTTTCGAAAGCTAGCTTACGACCTTGACCATTGATGGTCTGATCACTTTACCGTTGAGCGTGTACCCCTTTTGCAGCACGCCGGAAACCTTGCCGCTTTCGTATTCTTCAGTTTCCTCAGTCATCACAGCGTTGTGGAAGTTAGGATCGAAATCCTCGCCAAGTGCTGCGATCTCAGCCAGTCCAGACTTTTCAAGTACGTCCATAAGCTGTTTGAATATCATTTCCATACCTTCCTTGAAGCCGTCGCCTGAATCTTCGTGAGCAAGTGCTCTTTCGAAATTATCCAGCACTGCCAAAAGCTCAGTTACCAGCTTCTCGTTAGCGTATGAATAAAGATCCTTTTTTTCTTTTTCTACCCTCTTCTTATAGTTCTGGAAATCAGCCATAAGTCTCAGGTATTTAGCATCGCCGTCTTCTTCAGGCTCTGCTTCTTTTTCTTCTTTCTTTTCTTCTGCAGCTTCTGCCTTTTCGTCGACTTTCTGATCTTCAGCTGCGTTTTCTTCTACCGTCTGCTCGGCTTCGGTATCTTTGATGTCTTCCTTAATGACATCTTCACCGTTAACTTTCGTCATCACCGTCTCCTCCTGTTATCATGAACGCTTTGCTTATGTTGTCTGTAAGGTACTCAATAACTGATGTGACTTCGTCATACTGCATTCTCGTAGGTCCGATAACGCCTATCTTGCCAAGCTGCTTACCATTGACATGGTATGTGGCAGTGATCACGCTGCAGTCACTGAGCAGTTCATCCTGATTCTCATTGCCTATGGTTATTATTACACCATTTTCTCTGTTAATGAGAGTCTTCGTGAAATCTTCCTTTTTATTTACCATCTCCAGGAACATCCTTGCCTTGTCGAGGTCATTGTATTCAGGCAGAGAGAAGATATTTGTGAGACCATCCATATAAAGGTTCACGTTGAGCATATCTTCAAGTGTTTTGACGAAGCTTGGCTTGATGTTGTTTTCAAGCATTCCCATAGCTTCGGCATCTGTCTGAACGTCTTCTATGATGTCCTGAGTGAGTGCTTCACTAAGTGTCTTGCCCCTGTAATTATACGTCATTGTCTTAGCAAGTATCCTAAGTGTTTCTTCGGATACAGCCTTGTCGAATCTGACAGCCTTGTTCGAGACTTTACCGCTCTCCGATACCAGCATCAGAACTGCTGTATAATCATCTACCGGGAGCAGATTGATATACTTGAGCGTATCCAGATCCTTTCTCGGCGTCATAGCGAATGCTGTGAGATTCGTTATTTCAGACAGCACATGAGCAGCTCTCTGTACCATGTTCTCAAGCTCTGTGACATTATCGTTGAGCTGAGCTGCTATGGAACATTTCTGCTCCATAGTAAGTTCGTGCTTGTTCATCATCTGATTGACATATAATCTGTAGGCTTTTTCAGAAGGAACTCTTCCCGAAGAAGTGTGAGGATGTGTCAAATACCCCAGCTCCTCCAGATCCGACATTTCGTTTCTGATAGTTGCGGGGCTTATTCCCAGGTCGTAATTCTTCGATAAGGTCCTCGAGCCTACCGGCTCAGCCGTTCTGATAAAATCAGCGATGATGGCCTGCAGTATTTTTAGTTTTCTTTCACTTAAATCCATATTAGGCCCTCCTGTTGTTAGCACTCATCAAGTTTGAGTGCTAATCACAATCTAAATATACTATCAACATGTTGATAAGTCAACACTTTTTAAGAAGTTTTAATATTATTTCACATACTTTTCACTAAAAAAGCCGCTGATTTGACCATCTTGTCAAAACAGCGGCACCTTCATTATATTCAATTATTTCTTTCCTATACTCATCAGCCCTTCTGCCGCGAACATCTCTGCCCTGCTCTCAAATGTATAATCAGGATCAGGGAGATTTTCATATATAGGTGCATCTCCTATATGGTTAGCAAACGGCTGCGGAGGATTGAATGCCTTCAGCTGTCTCATCAGCTGATCTGTATAATTAGTTCCGTATCTTCTGGCATCTCTTACTCTGTCAACATCGAATGTCATTGTGAAATACATAGGATTCGATCCTGTTTCATAAAGCACTCTGCCGTCAGGTCCTGCGATACATGACTTACCATAGTTATAAGTTCCCAGGTATTTGCCGGCACAGTTGAGAGAAATGAAGTACGCCTGGTTTTCGAATGCTCTTGTCGGTGCGATACCCTTGCATGAATCGTAGAGACCTTCAGGGTCCATGGCAGGTCTGATCAGGATCTCAGCACCCATCAGTGCCAGATTTCTCGAGATCTCAGGGAAACACCAGTCATGACAGTTGAGCACGCCGATCTTGATGCCCTTTTCCTTGATGTCGAATGTCACATACTTTTCACCCTTAGTGATATGGCTTTCTACAGGATAGTACGGACACATCTTACGATGCACATCTATAAGATCACCGTCAGGTCCGAATATAGGGATAGAGTTATAAAGCTTCACTTCTCCGTCTTCTTCCACTCTTTCGAACATGCTACCAGGCATAAAGTAGATGCCGTATTCCTTAGCGATCTTGCTCAGCTCCTCAGTCACCTTGCCTGGTATAGGATCGCCGTCTACACGTTCTTCAGCTTCAGCCCAGTAAGTTCCGATACCAAGCTCGATACCTACGATCAGTTCAGGCGCATTCATGCCCATCATAAGGCTTCTCGTTTCCTTCTTTATTCTCTTCAAGTTGTACTCGAAACTGCTTGAGCAATCACCGCTCTGCATCATACCAATGTTTAAATATGTTCCCATCATTATCTCCTTGATTTTTATTATTTCACTGCCACGAATTTCTTCAGTTCGAACAGATACAGATACGCTTCCTTCACCGGTTTTCCTTCAGCCGCTTCCAGCGCCTCCTTATATAATTCTATCTGCCCTTTATATCTGTCTACTATCGTATCTTCGCTTACTCTGTCTCCCATAAAGCTGTTCTTATAGTCCACCAGCACCAGCCCGTCTTCCTCTTCAAAGTAACAGTCTATTATACCCTGTACGATAGCCTTGGCGCCGCTTATCTCCTTCTGCAGGATGAACTCTCTTTCCTTTTCGAGACGCAAAGCGCGGGCTGCCCTCTTTCCTACTTCTTCTCCAAAGAAAGCCGCGGCGTTTTCTATATCGATCACTGCCCTTTCTTCTTCGGAAAGGTCGCCTGCTTCCAGTAAGCCGGTCACTTTTTCTTCGATATATGGCGCGCCTTCTTCCAGCGCACGAGAGAAATCCAGCTTCTCCATAACAAGGTGCATCACCGTTCCTATCTCTGCAGCATTCAAAACTTTTTTCACGGCAGTAAAGTTCGGCTTAGCTAAAATGATATCACTTCTATCAGAATGCTCCTCGCTATCTGACGTATCATCTGCTTGCTCTGCTCTGCCGCTGTATGCAGACTCAGCCATCAGCTTATTCAATTCTGTGACTGAATACTTTGACTTGACTTTGTCCAGTTCAGGATAAGGATATTCAAAAGACAACACCCTGTCAATCTCTTCAGAAATCCCGCCCTCCAGACCTCTGCTTCTTTCAAACAGCTCAGCCAGTCGGATCCTCGGGGAATCCTTCTTCAGCTTCCGTTCATCGGTCCACTTTTCGAAGCCTGACCAGATCTTGATCTCACCGCCAAATTCTCGCAGCGGTTCATATATCATCTCTGCATAAGTCTTAGGATCTGCGATGTCATCATCGAGAGCTTCCGGATCTTTGATGATGCCTGTTATGACGATCCTGTCCATAGCTCGCGTCAAAGCTACATATAATATCCTTATTTCTTCTTCGAATTCTTCTCCGGCCTTTCTGCCGTCGATGATCTTCTGCAGAAGAGTTTTCTTATACCATTTTTCTTCTTTATTTATAAGCGGAAGACCCACGGCTATGTCCTTGTGGAAGCTTGCTGATGTTCCGCTGCCCTTTGCTCTTATCTGCTTACCTGCACCTGCAAGGATCACTATAGGGAATTCCAGTCCCTTACTCTTATGGACTGTCATCACCTGTACCAGGTCCTCTCCGTCACCTATGATCTTGGCTTCTGCCATGGAGCTGCTGCTGTTTCTCATAGCTTCAAGATATGTGAGGAAACCATAGAGACCGCTGTAATTTGATCTTTCGAAAGCGGCTGCCTTTTCGGCCAGAAGCTGCAGGTTTGATATCCTCTGCTTACCTACAGGAAGTCCGCTGCAGTAATCGTAATACCCCGTATCATATAGCAGCACTCTTACCAGTTCTTCCAATGAAACCGTCGTCTTAAGTTCCTTCCAGTATGCGATCTGCTCGAGAAGTCCGTTTATCTTGATTCTAAGGTCTTCATCAGGACCTTCCTCTGCATAAATTTTGACTGCTTCATGGTAAGAACCTTCGCGTTCGAATATCCTTATAGCTGCCAGCTCCTTCACATCGAATCCGAATATAGGACAACGCATTATGGATATGAGAGGCACGTCCTGCATGAAATTATCTATCACCTTCAGCAGATTGATGAACACCTGCACTTCGACAGTATCGAAATATCCGCCTGTAGTCTCTCCGTAAGCCGGGATCCCTGAATTGTTCAGTGCTCTTTCTATTTCGCCTATGATAGCCTTGTTTCTCGCCAGGACCGCTATATCTCTGTATCCTGCCTTCCTGTATACTCCCTGTTTGGCATCGTAGATCTCAGTCCCCAGATTTTCCTTTACCAGCTGCACTACATACTGTACTTCCATCTCGGAGTTATCCATCATATCCTCGTCCGCATCAGGTTTGAAAATAAGATTCATCTGAGGTCGTATGCCGGGATACTCATCAGGCATCGTACATTTAAGCTCTGCGTTCTCATCGTATCCGTCCATGATCTTATGGAACACTTTATTGACGAGCTCCGTAACCTGCTGTTTGCTTCTGAAGTTGCTGTTCAGATCTATCTTGATGCTTTCCTTTTCTTCAGGACTTGCATAAAGTGCGTATTTAGCCTTGAATATTTCAGGCTCAGCCAATCTGAACTTATATATGCTCTGCTTCACGTCGCCTACCATGAACAAGTTATTGCTCCTGCATATCCTGGCTGCAATAGTTTCCTGAAGCATATTGCTGTCCTGGAATTCATCTATGAATATATATTTGAACTTGTTTCTATATTCAGCCGCAGCCATATCATCGCGGAGGATCTCGATGGCATAATGCATGACATCGTCAAAATCCACCATATTTCTTTCCTGTTTCTTCACCTTGAATAACTTCTCCAGCTCTGCGATAAGGCCTATCATATATGAAGTATCGCCTGAAGTCTGCTTCAGCTCATCATCGTACTCGCTGAATTCCCTCTGTAGATATTTTTTGTGGATATTATCAAGCTGCTGTTTACCCTTCTTCCTGCAATAGCTGACGCTTTCCTTGACTGCCTCGTAATCTTCCTTCTCTTCCTTGGTAGCACGCATCTGGTTGAACTTCACATTGTAATAGTATTCGCTGAACCTGCCTATTCCGTCTGTTTCGAGGTCTTCCTCCCATGATTTGAGCATGTTCAGATCTTCTTCAGCCTTGATGTGGAGTTTTTCAAGGCCTGCGAATTCTAATATCATCGCAGCTCTTTCGAAGTAATTGACGGCTTTTCTGAAAGCTGCCAAACACTCTTCGTTTATGAAATTCTCCAGCTTCAATGCCTTTGATGGAGACTCTGCAGCAAGAAGCTGTGCCTTTTGCCCTGCCCATTCAAGATAATCAGGTATACTTCTAAGCTGATCATAAAGAGAGATGATGCTCTCTTTGATGGCGCGCTCGTTCCTGTCGCTGCTGTGCTTTTTGAGAAAAGTGGTGAAGGCCTCATAATCTTCTGCAAAGCGCACTTCGAACAATTCGTCGGCTGCTTCTCTCTTCATTATAGATACTTCTATCTCATCGCCGATCTTGAAGCCCGGCTCAAGGTCAATCAGATAGAAGAATTTTCTCATTACTTCAAGTGCGAAGGTGTGGAAAGTGCTGATGTTGGCATTCGGCAGCAGCATCAGCTGCTTCTTGAGAAAGTTCTTGTCGCTTTCAGGTTTTTTCAGTTCTTCTTTGATCGCCTTCTCAAGTCTTTCTTTCATCTCAGCAGACGCAGCGTTGGTGAATGTAGTTATGAGGAATCTGTCGATATCCACTTTGTCCTGAAGCATCAGCTGTTTTATACGCTCGATAAGTACGGCAGTCTTTCCCGAACCTGCCGCTGCTGATACAAGTATGTTCTTATCTCGTGTATCGATAGTCTGCTGTTGTGCTTCCGTCCACTTCATCTTGCTTCGCCTTTCCTAAATGCCTCGGCACATATATGCCGGGCGCACTTTTCTCTATTGTATCATATTTTTGTACGCATACGATATATGTTTTGTGTTATACTGTCTGCGAGGTGATTAGACATGAAAAATTTCAAAAGACCGACAATGCTGATGATCCTGGATGGTTACGGGATCAATGAAAATAACAAAGAAAAGAATGCTATCGCAGAAGCAAATAAGCCGAATCTCGATGCTATCTTCGAAAAGTTCCCTCACACTACTATCAAAGCCTGCGGACTTGACGTAGGTCTTCCTGAAGGCCAAATGGGCAACTCCGAAGTAGGTCATCTTAATATCGGTGCCGGCAGGATCGTATATCAGGACCTGACTATGATCACTAAGGCTATCGAAGACGGTGACTTTTTCGAAAATCTTGCTTTTATGAAAGCGATAGATCATGTGAAGAAAAACGATTCTACACTCCATCTGCTGGGACTGTTGTCTGACGGCGGTGTACACAGCCATATCAGCCACCTGCTGGCACTTACCGATCTGGCTGCCAAGAACGGTGTAGATAAACTCTGCGTGCATTGTTTCCTGGATGGAAGAGACGTTCCGCCTAGATGTGCGGGAGAATATATAAGCGAGCTTCAGGCTCATCTCGATGAGCTGGGAGTTGGAAAGATCGGTGTAGTATCGGGAAGATACTATGCAATGGATAGAGATAAGAGATGGGAAAGAGTTGAAAAGGCATACGATGCCATGACTCTCGGCGCTTATGCAGTGAACGGCTCCGATATCATGGAAGCATCTTCTGGCGCTGAAGCCGTAACTAATGCTTATGACCGTGATGAAAACGATGAATTCGTTCTGCCGACTGTAGTTGACGGCGGTTATACTGTCAACGACGGCGATGCTATGATAATGTTCAACTTCAGACCTGACAGAGCAAGAGAGATCACAAGAACATTCGTCGATGCCGATTTTGACGGATTCGAAAGAAAAAAGAAAGTCGATGATATCTGCTACATCTGCATGACTCAGTACGATGCAGAAATGCCGAATGTTACACTGGCTTATCCGCCTGAAACTATGACAAATACTCTCGGAGAATACGTGGCCGATCTGGGACTTACACAGCTTCGTATCGCCGAAACAGAAAAGTACGCTCACGTAACATTCTTCTTCAACGGCGGTGTTGAAGCACCAAACAGAAATGAAGATCGTATTCTGGTTCCGTCACCAAAAGTACCGACATATGACCTGCAGCCTGAAATGAGTGCTTATGAAGTTACTTCGAAGGTCCTTGAAGCCATCGAATCAGATAAATACGATATGATAATCCTCAACTTCGCCAACGCAGACATGGTTGGTCATACAGGAGTTATGGAAGCAGCTGTAGCTGCCATCGAAGCTCTCGATAAGTGCGTTCCGCAGATCGTAGATGCAGTGCTGGCTAAAGACGGACAGATCCTGCTGACAGCAGATCACGGCAACGCAGATGCCATGACAGATGAAGAAGGCAATGTAGTAACAGCCCATTCACTGAACGACGTACCGCTGATACACATCGCGGGCGAACCTGTCCAGTTAAAAGAAGGCGGCAGACTCTGCGACCTGGCACCTACCCTGCTGAAGCTGATGAATATCGAAATTCCTGAAGAAATGACAGGAAAGCCATTAGTATAATTTCAAAAATAAAGACGAGACAATTGTCTCGTCTTTTTGATTGTTGTTGTTCTCTATTCAAACTCCTTAAACACTCTTTCATATACATCAAGTGCATCATCTACGATGCCGATGCTGCCATATGGGAAGTATGTCTTACCGCCGTTAGCGATGATGAGACCTTCTGCAGCCAGTGCCATTGAGAATTCGATATAGTTCTTATATGCTGCCAGCATATGGTTCCAGAATTCAGGATCCTTCTCGTCTACGAAGTACTGTACGTGCTGGAGTCCGCTCACATCGATGTGGAGTATCGATGAGTGGTGGAACAATACAGCAGGAACGTCGTAACGCTCTGTGATATCTTCGATTCCCTTCATAAAGTATCTTGATACCTTGTCCAGCTCTGCATGAACGTTCTTATCTTCCAGTTCCTTGATAACTGTGATTCCGGCAAGTGTAGTAAGCGGGTTGGCAGTCATAGTTCCGCCGACCTTTACTTTGTTTTCGCTTTCTGCAGAGATGCCTGCTGCCAGCAATTCCATGATCTCACGTCTTCCGCCAAGACCGCCGGAGTTGCCGAAGCCTCCGCCGATGATCTTACCGAATACTGTGATATCAGGCTTAGTTCCGAAGATGGCCTGAGCTCCGCCCATACCGAGTCTGAATGCCGTTACTACTTCGTCGTAGATCAGCAGCATGTCGTACTTGTCGCAAAGCTCTCTTGCAGCCTTATGGTATTCCTTAGTCGTAGGAACGGCACCACTGTCCTGTCCTACAGCTTCCATCATGAATGCAGCTACTCCGCCGTCATCCTGATGTTTCAGGATCTCAGCTTCCAGTGCCTCGATATCGTTGATAGGAACTGAGTGAGTGTTCTGGAAACAGTCTGTAGGTATACCGTTCTTCATGGTATTTCTCTTACCGTTATCGTTATATACCAGCTGATCTGACCATCCGTGATATCCGCCCTGGAATCTGATGATATGCTTCTTACCTGTGTAAGCTCTGGCCAGTCTGATAGCGATGATATCAGCTTCAGTACCGGAAGCCAGTGCACGGAACATTTCAACACTTGGATAGTACTTGCAGATCAGTTCTGCCAGTTCTCTTTCGTACATGCTGTAAAGACCTGATACAGGGCCCTGTTCTGACAGATGCTTGATAGCAGCTTCCTGAACTGCAGGATAATTGTTGCCCAGTATTGTAGGACCGCCTGCACAGAGGAAGTCGATGTACTTATTGCCATCGATGTCATAAAGATAAGGACCATCTGCCTTGTCTATTGCCAGCTGCCAAGGGTGATTGTTTGCCAGGTTATGCTGGATACCACCCGGGATCACCAGCTTTGCCTTTTCTGCTTCAGCCTTGGAACCTGCACACTTTGTTTCGAAATAGTTCATATATCTGTCAACGGCAGATTTTTTCAGATGTTTTCTATTTCTGATAAGATCACCTGCAGCCGCATGGACAGCAGCGTAATCATATTCATTTAATAATTTTGCCATTTTGATTCGCCTTCTTTCTGTTATGACGGGACCCTACGGGTCCCGTCAATTATAAGATAGCATCTACATCAGGATCGTAGAAATCTTCTTCGCCTGCTCTTCTCTTTTCATTAGCAGTCTGAAGTTTTGCATAAAGAGTCTTATTGATAGGATATTTGATAACGCAGAGCAGTGAGATCAGCATACATCCTGCTACGAAGAAAGTAGCGATGTTTTCGATACCAACGAGAGTCTGTGCACTCTGAGCTGTTCCTTTAGCTGCATCAAACCCTACCATAGTAAGCATGATACCGATCAGCTGCAGACCTACTGCATTACCGACCTTCTGTACCAGCTGAGGGAATGAAGTGATGGCACCTGCTCTGTTCTTGCGGTTCTTGTATTCGTCCAGTTCGATAAGGTCGTATGAGAAGTCGTAGAAGAATACCCAAAACGCTACTGTAGCGATACCTGTTACTCCCTGCAGCAGGAAGATGTCGAACAAGCTGTCGATTCCCAGGATCTTGACTCCGATGAGGCATACGATGGAAATTACGTATCCGATGATTACAGCGTTCTTTCTGTCCCATTTAGTTGCTACCCATGTCAGCAGAGGTGCTCCTACCAGGAAGCATACCAGTGTTGTTGCTGAAGTCTGGGAAATAACTGATGCAGGAAGTCCTGCTGTATAGATGATAACGTATTCAACGTTAGCTGTAGCAACTGCAGTTCCCAGAAGGATGAAGAATACCCATGGGATGAACCACTTCATTGGCTTCAGCTTCAGCAGGTTTATGTAAGTTGAAATAAGTCCGTCCATTTTCTCAGTTGTTGGCTTCTGGATGAATTCAACGTCTTTGATTGAGAAGTAGTTGATCAGTCCGAACAGGATGGAAATAGCACCAATGGAGAATGCAGCCATTGTCCAGCAAGTTCCTTCATCAAACAGTCCTGTGTACATTCCAACAAATACTGTAGGAAGTGCCGCACCACAGTAGATGAAGAACGCATTCATCATCTGTGATATGCCTCTGATCTTAGTGATTTCATCATAGTCGTCTGTCATCTGTACGCAGCATGCATAGTAAGGGATACAGAAGCTAGTATATGATACCCACATCAGTGATGTAACTACTGTGTAGTAGATAAACTGTGCGATCTGTCCGCCCGGGAATACATAGAAGCTGGCACCAAGCAGTATACCTGTCAGCACGCCGCCGATAAGCATGAACTTCTTAGTGTCAACGCCCGGTCTGTCGCAGATCCATCCGATCAGCGGGTCAGTAAATGCGTCTACCAGAACTGAAATCAATGAAATAGTACCGGCAAGTGCAGGATTGATTCCTACAACTGTAGTCAGGAACAACATGAAGAATACATAGAACATGTTGTAAACTACTGATTCCGCACCGAGACCTGATTCATATCCCAGTTTACGAAGCGGCGTCAATGTTGTGATCTTTTCCTTACGTCTCATGAGGAACTCCTTTCGTTCAACTTATGGAAATTTTTCTTATTGCATTTATATAGATCTTTGAATGTTTCAAAGAGACTATCATAAACAGCTGTGTTTTCCTTTCGCGGCTCATACATCGCCACTGCAGGAACGCTCGCCTTAGTTTCCTGAAGATCTTCGAAGATACCAAGACCTACTGCCATTACTGCTGCAGCTCCTACAGAGCCTGCGTTCTGAGGACTGTCTACAGTTTCCACTTTTCTTCCCAGAACGTCAGCCAGTATCTGGCATGTCAGCGGTGCTTGAGCGCCTCCGCCTACGAATCTGATAACTTCTGACGGCGGTGTCAGCTTAGTCATTGCCGTCATCTGCCATCTGAGATGCAGACATACACCTTCAATTACTGCATGTATCATATCTTCGGCTGTTGATTCCAGTCCCAGATTGAAGAACATGCCTCTGGCATCAGGATCCTCAAATGGATTTCTGTTGCCGTGGAGCCAAGGAGTGAACATCACGCCGTTGCTTCCTGCAGGAACGTCTTTCATACGATCCATCATTTCGCCATATCCGTCTGCTCCGTCTATGCCCACCTGTTTCTTTGCCCATTCAAGGCATTTACCGGCAGTTTCAAGTTCGGCGAAACAGTTGAATCTTTCAGGATCTGCACCGGATAATGATGCGATCATCGAACCTATATCAAGCATCTGCTTATCTACTACCGTGCATACCCAGCCTGATGTTCCCATATATACATGAGTATCTCCTGTAGAAGTAGCACCTGCACCTACACCGATCAGTGATGCATCTCCGCCTCCCGAGAATACAGGAGTTCCTTCTGCTAAACCCAGCTCTTCAGCAGCCTTAGCAGTGATGCCGCCCACCTGATCTGTACTTAGGACGATCTCAGGCAGATGTTTCATATCCACATCCATCATCTTACAAACTACAGGGCTGAATCCTACTTTTCCAGGTCTCGTATCACAAACAAGCGTCGAGAACGCGCTGTCTCTTGACATGGTGAACTTGCCTGTAGCCTTCAGCACCAGGAAATCCTTGGCATCGAGCCATTTGTGCGCCTTTGCAAAAATCTCCGGCTCATTGTCAGCTACCCAGCGGTATTTATATACCGGATCTTTGACACTGCCTGAAACCGCTCCTGTTATCTGAAGCGATCTCAGTAGCTTATATGCGTTCATTCCTGCGATCTTAGGACCTGAATGCATCAGCTTTTTGATCTGTTCTTTGCCGCGGTTATCCATATAACTCATGGCGTTCATAACAGGCTCACCGTCTTCGCCTGCCAGTATCACAGCCTGCATCTGTGCACAGAATGATATTCCCTTGATTTCTTCTTTATCTATTCCCGTTTTTTTCAGCAGTTTCTTGGTAGTCACTCCCATGGCGTCCCACCACTGGTTCGGATCCTGCTCCACGCCGCCGTTATCCAGCACGTAAAGATCGTAATCCGCAGTTTCCCCCGCGATCAGCTCGATGGGCTGATCCTTTCCTATGGAGAACAGACAGCTCTTCAGGCCTGTCGTTCCCACGTCGTATGCTATAACATACATAGCGGTCCTCCTATTTGCTCTGCTTGGAATACTTGTTGAGATAGATCTGCCTCATGAGAAGACACTCAGCAGGATTTATCGGCTTACTTCCGATGGCTGCCAGTGCTGCTCTGCAGTTCTTTTCTATTACAATACTGAGCGCTTCTGCATCGCCTCTTTCTTCAGCTATGCAAAGGGCGCCTTTTCCTCTTACGAGTATAGGTGTTTTCTCTTTGAAAGCCTTCGCTATCGCTTTCTCATCTTCTTCATCTACTACCTTGAGACTTGTTCCTGCCAGCTGTGCAAAATCATCGAGATATGGCTTGAGCACGCTTCTTACCTTCATGAATTTCATGATAGCAGGATCGTCATTCCATATAGGTTCCTGATCATCTGCCTTTGGAGCATTTTCAGCATCCTTGTCTGCGTCAGCATCCGCGATGCTCTGCTCTTTCCATGCCGGGATACCCAGATGTTCCAGATATTTTCCGCAAGCTTCTTCGAGTGTCCTTGCCACTTCGAAGGCCTCTTCATAGCTGCTGCCGTAGCAGATAGCTCCGTGGTTTGACATTATTACTGCCTGACCATCGTATTCATTGATGGCAGCGGCTGTGTTCTTGCAAAGCTTCTTAGTGCCCGGAAGTCCGTAGTCAGCACAGAATACGTAATTTCCTATGCCGGGATATTCCTTATCAAGCTTTATCCCTTTGAGACCCATGGCCGCAACAGCAGATGCGTTGCTCTGATGAGTATGGATCACGAAATTGGCTTCAGGCTTCAATCTGTAGACTTCTCTGTGGAGCTTCTTTTCTGAAGACGGCTTGATCTCGCCTTCATATTCTCCTGTTTCCATATCGATCTCGATCACTTCATCTTCAGTAAGTGTCAGGTAATTCCTGCCGCTTGCCGTGATCACGAAATGTCCTTCATCAGTTCTGCAGCTGACATTTCCCCACGTCCTGGCTATAAGCCCCGATTGGCTCAGTTCTATGCCTGCCTTTATTACTTGTTTTTTAGCTTCTAATAGTTCCATTTTTGTTTCCCCTCTTGCTATAACTATTTTACTTTTACTTCTTCTACATGGCTGAAGACTCTGTCGAATCTTTCCAGCACGTCTTTTATCATTTCTTCATCGTAAGCCGCTGAAGTGTAGATCCTGTTTCCTGCCAGTGTTACGATACCCTCTGCCATATATGCAGCTCCCATGTATTCCATTTCCTTCTTTCTGATGGATGTCTGCTTCAGTACGTTAGGGATCTGCCAAGGCTTTGACCAGTCGATGGAGTAATGCATGCATCCTGTAGTATCAAGGTGACATACTGAACCCTGGTTAAATGCTACGAACGGAAGTCCGTGCTTATCGATCAGCTTGTTGAGACCTTCTGTAAGCAGATTACCCATCTTGCCTGCCTTTTCGATAGCATTTGTTCTTTCGATTTCGCAGATAGTATGGTATCCTGCAACACAGCTTACAGGTGCTGCAGCCATAGTTCCTCCGACCAGAGCCTTAGGATTTTTGCTGCCGCCGTCAAGGCCTGATGAGAGATATTTCATGTATTCTCTTTTACCGCCGATACCGCCTGCTCCCGGATATCCGCCGCCCATTACCTTACCGAAGATAGTCAGGTCCGGTGAAATATCAAAGTAACCCTGTGCACCTGACAGTCCGAGTCTGAATCCTGTTACTACTTCGTCGACTACGAAAAGTGCATCGTACTTACGGCAAAGGAATTCAACTCCTCTAGGGAAGTTCTTATCTACAGGCCATGTACCGCTTTCAGGTCCGATAGCTTCAATAAATACTGCAGCTGTACCGCCCTTCTTAGTGTTTTCCTTGAGAACTCTTTCCAGATCTTCCAGATCGTTAGGGAAGAATTCATCAGTATACTTGAACATCTTCTTAGGAACTCCGCTCGCCTGTGTCCATCTTGATCCCGGAATTCTGATACTCCATGCCATCTGATCGTTCCAGCCGTGATATGCTCCGCCCATCTTGACGATCCTCTTATGCTTAGTTGCAAGTCTAGCTATTCTTGTAGCCCCCATAACGGCTTCGTTACCTGAACCCATCATTCTGAACATGTCTACAGTTGGTACACATTCACTGATCTTCTTCGCCAGCTTATATTCATATTCATGGAAAAGACCTGTTGAAGGGCCGCCGTCCATCAGCAGTTCTATTACCTTATCTCTAACGAAATCAGGATTGCTTCCCAGCACTACAGGGCCGCCGGCCTGAAGGAAGTCGTAGTACTCATTACCGTCCACATCGTAGAGATGTGCACCCTTTGCTTTTGCTACTGCCAGCGGAAACGGGTGATTGAATGCCAGATTATGCTGGACTCCGCCCGGGATTATTTCCTTAGCTGCAGTAGTCATTTCCTTTGATCCTGCACATTTCTTGTCAAAGTATTCTGTTTCTATCTCCTTCAGATAATCTCTGTTGACGGAGTAGATAGGCATTTCTTTAAGGACGTCAAGCTGTTTGTTTATTGCCTGAGCGTCAGGGTATTTAGTGATTCCGAATTTTGTTTCCATTTTCTTTCTCTCCTTTGGTGTCAAATATATTTTATCCTTTACGAATTTACTTTTTAAAACATCCTGCAAGTGTCACATCCAACATACGTTCTATCCTTGCAGTACACTGTTCGTCTGTTAATTTTTCAATGTCTTTCCATTGAAATTGCGAATTAAGGTATATACTCATGAGAAGCTCAACTATCTCTGTCGAGTGGACCTCATCGCTGAACACACCCTCATTTTTTGCTTCATCAGTTAGTGCTCTGAACATCTCCTTAACTTCATTGACCTTACCGTACATAGGGCTAGTCTCGCATGCATTAAGGAATAGGATCCTGCGACTGACATCTATAAACTGCCTGCTGTCCAATACCAAAAACTCCAAAGCCAACTTTATCTTTTCATAGCTACTTGTATGATGTCCTGTATTACGCTCATTCTCACTGAAATATCCTGTGATGTACTTACGCGTAGCGACGATCTGGTCATCCATCGTCCCTACTAAAAAACTCTCCTTATTGTGAAAGAAATTATATAAGGTTGCTTTGGAAATCTCAGCTTTTTCAGCAACGTCATCTATCATAGTATTCTCATAGCCTTTTTCTTTAAAAAGTCTTCGCGATGCTTTCAAGATATCCTGTCTGCATTTGATTTTGTTAGCTTCTCGTCTTGATACCACCATAGCACCACCTCCTTGCCTTGATTTTACTCCTGTTTTTTATCATTTACAATAAAAAAATAAACTTAAGTCTAATTTTTGACTCAAGTTTATTTAATAGCTTATTGTTCAAGATATTCGTTCAGCGTCTTCTGCAGCTTGGCCAGTTTTTTCTTGTCCATAGCTTTGACGCCATCCAGCTTGTATTTCATTCCCAGTTTCTCATATTTATTGAGAGCCATGGTATGATATCCCAATAGTTCTACCTTATATACGTTGTCCAGTGACTTGTTGATAAACTCTGCGAGGGCTTTGATGTTCTCTTCGGTGTCGTTGATTCCCGGCACTATGACCTGTCTCACCCACACCGGAGTCCCGCAATCATTTATCAGCTCTATCATCTCAAGCAGCTTATCTTGTGAACAGCCGCACATCTTAGTAAACTCTTCAGGGTCGCTGTGCTTGATATCCAGCAAGAGCATCTGCGCTTCATCAATTATATCTTCTGTATATTCGTCTATGTATGTAGCACTCGTATCGATAACTGTCTTAATATTGTTCTTCTTAAGCAATCTCATTGCTTCCAAAACGAACTCACCCTGCATCATCGGTTCCCCGCCGGAAAATGTCACGCCGCCCTCCTTTCCGTAATATGGAACGGAACGCTTAGCTGTATCCAGCACCTCATTTACCGTGATTTCCCGACCTCCGCTAGGTTTCCAGGTATCCGGATTATGACAGTATAAACATCTTGCGGGACATCCCTGCAGGAAGAAAATCGTTCTTATTCCCGGACCGTCTACGGCACCGAATGTTTCGATTGAATGTAACCTTCCTATTGTCATATATTACTCCGTTCATTACGAAAACTTCAAGGCAGAAAAAGGTGTCCCTTACAGGGAACACCTTTTCTAAACTTTGAATACACTCTTAGATGGATTCGTGGAAAGTTCTCATGATAACTTCCTTCTGGTGATCCTTGGAAAGTGCGTTGAATCTTACAGCGTATCCGGATACTCTGATAGTCAGGTTAGGATACTTTTCTGGATGATCGAATGCATCCATCAGCATGTCTCTGTTGAGAACGTTTACGTTCAGGTGATGTGCACCCTGATTGAAGTAACCTGACATCAGTCCTACCAGTACGTCCTTCTGCTTTTCCTTATCCTTACCAAGAGTTTCAGGAGTGATGCTGAATGTATAGGATACGCCGTCCTTACATTCTTCCCACTTGATCTTTGATACTGAGTTCAGTGATGCGATAGCACCCTTCTGGTCTCTGTTGTGCATTGGGTTAGCACCAGGTGCGAATGGTTCGCCTGCTCTTCTTCCGTCAGGAGTGTTACCAGTCTTTCTACCGTATACTACGTTTGAAGTGATAGTCAGTACTGAGAGAGTGTGTACAGCGTCTCTGTAAGCAGGATGCTTTCTCAGTTCAGCGATAGTTCCTTCTGCCAGTTCAGCAGCGATGCTGTCAACTCTGTCATCGTCGTTACCGAACTTAGGGAAGTCTCCTTCTGTTCTGTAGTCAACGATGATTCCTTCTTCGTTTCTGATAGGGTAAACCTTAGCGTACTTGATAGCTGAGAATGAGTCAGCAGCTACTGACAGACCTGCAATACCGAATGCCATCAGTCTCTTCAGCTTACTGTCGAGGAATGCCATCTGGATCTTTTCATAGTCATACTTGTCATGCATGTAGTGGATAACGTTCATGATGTTAACGTAAAGTCCGCACAGCCATTCTCTGTATATATCAAATCTTCTCTTAGCTTCTTCGTAATCGATAGGGCCGTCTCCCTGGATAGGTTCCATCTGAGGTCCCAGATGTTCTCCTGTCATTTCATCAACACCACCGTTGAGAGCCAGTGTCAGGATCTTAGCCAGGTTGTATCTAGCTCCGAAGTACTGGATCTGCTTACCCATTTCGATAGCTGATACGCAGCAAGCGATTGAGTAGTCTTCTCCGTATGTAGGTCTCATAACGTCATCATTTTCGTACTGGATGGAGTCTGTATCGATTGAAACCTGTGCACAGAATCTCTTGAAAGGTGTAGGCAGATCATCTGACCACAGTACTGTCATGTTAGGTTCAGGTGATGGTCCCAGGTTGTACAGAGTGTTCAGGATTCTGTATGAGTTCTTAGTAACCTTAGTTCTTCCGTCCATACCCATTCCGCCGATACCTTCAGTGATCCACATTGGGTCTCCGCCGAACAGTTCGTTGTATTCAGGAGTTCTCAGGTGTCTTGCAACTCTCAGCTTCAGGATGAAATCGTCGATCATTTCCTGGATTTCTTCTTCTGTGTATACGCCGTTTTCAAGGTCTCTTTCAGCATAGATGTCGATGAATGATGAAGTTCTTCCGATTGACATAGCTGCGCCGTTTTCTTCCTTGATAGCTCCCAGGTAAGCGAAGTACAGCCACTGGATAGCTTCCTTAGTGTCGTGTGCAGGCTGTGAAATGTCGATTCCGTACATTTCAGCCATCTTCTTCAGTTCGCCCAGTTCAACGATCTGCTTGTGGATTTCTTCCATAAGTCTGATGTTGTCTTCTGTCATAGGCTGAGTTCCGAACATAGCGTGGTCTTTTCTCTTTTCTTCGATCAGCATGTCGATACCATAGAGAGCAGCTCTTCTGTAGTCTCCGATGATTCTTCCTCTGCCGTATGCATCAGGAAGACCAGTGATGAATCCTGCATGTCTTACAGCCTTCATTTCGTCAGTATATACGCTGAATACACCGTCATTATGAGTTGTTACATACTTGAAGATATTTTCGATCTCATCTGACAGTTCAGTTCCGTAAGCCTTAGCTGATGATCTTGCCATCTTGATTCCGCCGAATGGACATACGCCTCTCTTCAGTGGTTCGTCTGTCTGCAGACCAACGATAATGTCTCTTTCCTTGTCGATGTATCCCGGACCATAAGCTGTAGCCGTCATGATCTTAGTAGCATCTACCTTCAGAACGCCGCCTGCTGCAGCTTCTTCTGCGATCAGTTCCTTAACTCTATCTGAAACGATCTTAGTTCTTTCTGTAGGACCGGCCAGGAAGCTTTCGTCTCCTTCATATGGTTTATAATTAAGTCTGATAAAGTCGTCAACGTCGACCATCTCAGCCCACATACCTGTTTTGAAACCATTCCACTGTTCAAATTTCATGCTCATTTTTATACCTCCGTATTTTTTGAAACTTATACTATATTTTGTTATATATAAATGCACATAGTATATATATGTACAATATTTTCTATTCGTATGCCGTATACAAGATACATCTAAATACAAGAATTGTCAATACAGCAAATATGTATTTTTTGGTGTGCAAAATCCGTAATTATTTTGCGCTTTGAGGCCATAAAAAAATCGACCCGGAAAGCTTGCATTTCCTTACTTCTCGGGTCGATTTGATAACACTGTGTATTTACTTTGTTACAAGTTTGCTACAGCAGCTCTTTTCTTGATAAGTTGATTCTGTTCTGGCTGTCGATTTCAGTAACTTTTACTTTAACAACATCGCCAACATTCATAACGTCTTCAACCTTTTCCACTCTTTCCTTAGCCATCTTTGAGATGTGCAGGAGACCTTCCTTACCAGGCAGGATCTCGATGAAAGCACCAACTGAACCCTTTGCAGTAGTCAGGATCCTGGTTACCTTACCTTCGTAGATTTCACCAGGTTCAGGTTCCTTGATCAGCAGCTCGATCTCACGAACGCCGGCCTGAGCGCTTTCCATATCAGGAGCAGCGATATAAACGAGGCCTGTATCATCGATATCGATCTTAACACCTGTGTCAGCGATGATCCTATTGATAGTCTTGCCTCCCGGTCCGATGATAGTTCTGATGTGGTCAAGATCAACCTGCATTGAGATGATTCTTGGAGCGTAAGGTGACAGTTCAGCTCTTGGTTCTGCGATTTCATCCAGCATTTCGCCCATGATATGCATTCTGCCTTCATAAGCCTGCTTCAGTGCATCCTGCAGTACCTGCTTTGACAGTCCGTGAACCTTGATGTCCATCTGGATAGCAGTTACACCCTTAGCTGTACCTGCAACCTTGAAGTCCATGTCACCCAGGAAGTCTTCCATACCCTGGATATCTGACAGGATAGCCATCTTGCTTGTTCCGTCTTCTTCTACTCTTTCGATGAGACCCATAGCGATACCTGCTACAGGAGCCTTGATAGGAACGCCGGCATCCATCAGAGCCAGACAGCTTCCACAAGTTGAACCCATTGAAGTTGAACCGTTTGAAGAAAGTACTTCTGATACGACTCTGATAGCGTATGGGAATTCTTCTTCACTTGGCAGTACAGGCAGCAGTGCTCTTTCTGCCAGTGCGCCGTGTCCGATTTCTCTTCTGCCAGGGCTCTTCATTCTTCCTGCTTCACCTACTGAGTAAGGCGGGAAGTTATAGTGATGCATATATCTCTTTTCAGTCTGTTCTGTGATACCGTCGATAGTCTGAGCTTCTCCCAGAGGTCCGAGAGTTGCTACTGACAGCACCTGAGTCTGTCCTCTCTTGAAGAGGCCTGTACCATGTGTCCTTGGCAGGATGCCTGTATCACACCAGATAGGTCTGATTTCGTCTCTTTTTCTATTGTCAGGTCTGATTCCGTCGTCCAGGATCATCTTTCTAACCTGTTCTTTAGTGATCGCATAAAGAACGTTTCCGATGTCCTTGCCGTTATCAGGATAGATTTCTGCGAAGTGTTCCTTAGCTTCTGCTTCTACAGCATCCATGTTGTCGAGTCTTTCCATCTTGTCGTAAGTCAGGATAGCTTCTCTCATCTTGTCTTCAGCATAAGCTCTTACTGCAGCATCGATATCTTCAGGAACCTTGTACAGTTCGATTTCCATCTTAGGCTTGCCGATTTCAGCTACGATCATTTCGATGAACTCAACGATCTTTTTGATTTCTTCGTGAGCGAACATGATAGCATCGAGGATAACTTCTTCAGGAACTTCGTTAGCGCCTGCTTCTACCATCATGATAGCGTCCTTTGTACCTGATACTACCAGGTGCATGCAGCTTTCTTCTCTCTGTGCCAGTGATGGGTTTACTATGAACTGTCCGTCTACCATACCGATGAGAACTGAACCTGTAGGTCCTTCCCATGGAATATCGGAAATAGCCAGTGCAACGGATGAACCGATCATAGCAGCGATTTCTGATGGAGCGTCGTGGTCAACGCACATAACTGTTGCTACAACCTGAACGTCATTGTAAAAGCCCTTAGGGAACAGTGGTCGGAGCGGTCTGTCCATAAGTCTTGAGTTGAGGATAGCCTTTTCGCTAGGTCTTCCTTCTCTCTTGATGAATCCGCCGGGGATCTTACCTGCTGCATACATCTTTTCTTCATAGTCGCATGAAAGCGGGAAGAAATCGATGTCAGGTCTTGGTTCCTTGGATGCACATGCTGTTACGTTAACAACTGTATCTCCGTATCTTACCATAACCTGTCCGTTAGCCAGTTCGCAAACCTTGCCGATTTCCAGTTCCAAAAGCTTACCGCCGATGGCTGTCTTAAATACTCTGTAATCTGTGTACTTCATAATTAACAACTACCTCCTGTTAATTTTCTTCTTTTGATTTCTGCGATGTCTTTGTGACACCGTACATATAAATAAAGGCGGGTACTCATGTCCCGCCTAAATTTCTTAAGTTGATTTACTACTTTCTCAAACCTAAACGAGCGATCAGTGATCTGTATCTTTCAAGATCATTCTTCTTCAGGTAATTGAGAAGGTTTCTTCTCTGTCCTACCATCTTGAGGAGACCTCTTCTTGAGTGGTGGTCCTTCTTGTGGATCTTCAGATGTTCGTTCAGATCGTTGATTCTGTAAGTCAGGATAGCAACCTGTACTTCTGGGGAACCAGTGTCGCCTTCCTTCAGCTGATACTCTTTGATGATTTCTGCTTTCTTTTCTACTGTGATCATTTTAATTTCCTCCTTATTTTTCATTCGCCATGGGCCTGGTCACCGTCGGAGTGTCGGCTGGCTAAGCCCAGGTAATCACATAAAAATGCGAGTTAAAAAACTCACCGATTAATATTACCATATACTTATATCTAATGCAAGAAATTTCTTCAAGTTTATGGTATACTATTTTCACGGAGGTAACCCCCATGAAAATGACATTAGACATAGGCGGAACCAAGACTTTATGGACTATCTGGCATGACGCCCAGATCCTCGATCGCGGCACCGCTGCCACAAATACAATAACTGATTTTACAGAGTTTATCAAGACATTGACAGGCGATTTTACTACTGCTCATGCCGACGATAAGATCACACATCTATCGTTCGCTCTGGCAGGCCCCGTAACTGATGATAAGCTGGAACTCACAAATACAGGACAGATCATCGATCTTGCCGAAATACGCGCCGCATTTCCGGATATAGAGGTCAAATTTTTGAACGATCTGGAAGCACTGGCACATTCAATAGATCATCTGACCATGCCCGATCAGCTTGCCCTGTTCCGCTCTGCGGCATCTTACCATGCAAAGGGCACACTCGTAGACTCGTCAAGCTCATGCGAGTCCGCCGGAGCTTCAGCTCCTGTTGGAGCCAAGGCCGTTCTCTCAATAGGTACGGGCCTCGGCGTATCCGCCGTGTCCCGCGAAGGATTTGTCATGCCCTCCGAAGGCGGGCATATAGACTTCGCACCTGTCGGTGCGAAACAGCGACTGATATACGATAAACTCGAATCCCGCTACGGACATGTCAGCTACGAACGATTACTGTCCGGACAGGGACTGTCGAACATCTTCAGCATCATCTTAGAAGAGCTGGAATCAGGCGATTCCGATACCATGGCCTGCAGACCACGCCAAAAAATGCATCCTGCACAAATCACGGCAATGGCGAAATCGGGAAACAGAAAAGCGCTGGAAACTTTCCGCATCTTCTCAAAAATCTTAGGCGCCGCATGCGGCAACTACGCCCTTACCTATATGGCGACAGGCGGTATTTACATCGGCGGCGGTATGATCCCTAAGACCCTGCCACTGATAGACAAAGAAGCCTTCGAAAACGCCTATCTCAATAAAGGCCGCTTCAAAGACTTCCTCGATAATATACCTGTGTATGTAATACTCGACGAGACTGCACCGTCGATTGGGGCGATGAGGGCTATATCGTTATAATTACATATTTATCCATTTATTCTTGTATTTTACATTTAGCTGTATTATAATCTAATCGTGCTACCATAGAGACACGGTAGGCGGTTAGCCACAGCCGTTACAACTGCAATTATGGTGAAAAACCCAAAACGCATTGTAAAGGAGGTGGGAAACATTTCTACATATGAAGAATTCTCGATCATTATTGGCATCGCCATGTTGGTCGTAGCAATTATAAATGTGCAAAGAAAAAAGTAACCGCCCAAATTGCCAAAGGATAGGTTACTTTTGTAATACTGTCGGCTAACCGTCTATCGGTAGCACTTTTATTTCCCTTATTATACTTAAAAGACACACGAAAATCAATGCCAATCTAACACAAACTATACTTCCTCTCCAATATCTTGACACTTCCAACCAGCAAAACTACTCCGAATATCACAGGAACAACAATGCTGATCACAGTTGAAAAAATCGTTACAACATCACCTGATATGATCATATCCACCCCTGTTGTAGCCGCCATTATACCAAGCAATACAGCTGTCGAACCAAATACCACTCCTGCTGTAGTTATACCGCTATTTCTCTGCGGGTCTATCAAATGTCTAACTATCGCTCCCATCTGAAACACTCCACAGAATAAAATACCTAATGATAAAACTTCTAACGGAAGCAGCACCAATGCTACAGAAAGACTTTTCAGCTGGCCGCGATCATGAACTATCTCTTCTACGATCAAAGTATTATTTTCAATTGCATCCGCATATCCTGACATTACCTGCAGTAAGCCACCTCCGATATTGCCAAAGCCCAATCCCATATTCCATATACCTGTCAGCAGTGACGATATACCAAGTGCCACCCATACTAATATGAAACTAACCATTATGTACAAACATGCTGCGATGGTTTTACCCACCACCACATCTTTCATTGACATAGGCACTGCCATATATATATATGCTTCCTCTCCAAACAAACTCCTATCAAACAGATCCCGATAAGTAAGCAACAAATACACAAATGCTATGATCACTGCCGGTATCGTTAAAAAATCCATTATTATAAATGCGAACACAAGAAAACCAAAGTATTTTGATGCATGTCTCTCACATATTTTCATATTCATTTTTATCGATCTATCTAACATACCCCTCACCTGCCTTTTACTTTAGCTATGCCTAATACACGGCCGTAATCTATAACCTCATATTTCCCGCCGTCACCTCTCACATCAAGCTCGTCAATTTGAGTTCTGATATTGTTGCCGTTTTCATCTTCGATAACAACGCCTGGCGGATCATATACTGTTCTGACAAAGCCTCCCCCGATATCTTCCACCTCTTTAAACGGACCTGCAATAACGTTCTTTCCCTTTTCATCATAGATATTGTAATAGTTTCTCCCTTCATCAAAGATAAAAAGATCACTATCCTCGATCGCCTTGATATCCTCCACACTGTCATAGGCAGTGTCAACGATATAAGTCCACTCAAGTTCCGTCATCTCGCGGTTTCTCTCAGCGACCTCATCAAAACTCACAACTATGCTGATCCCCACCACCAGCATCCATACTACTATGATGGCGACGATCACCTCTATCGCTCTCGTTTTTGTATTCTTATTCCCCTTCATATCTACATTCCCCTGACGATTTCTTCCAATGGCTTTCCGTATTTCTCAATCAGTTCTTCGCAGATACCGCTGCCGACGATCCTGCCTTCTTTCAGCACTACCACTCTGTCAAACAGCCTCTCCATCTCATGGATCTGATGAGTCACCACTATCATACTGCTTTCAGGATCGAAGTTATCGAGGATCGCATCCATCACAACTTCCCTCGCATTACCATCAACACCTCCGATAGGCTCATCCAGCAGATACAACCTCGCCTTTCTCGCCATGACGAGACTCAGCTGCACCTTTTCCACCATGCCCTTTGACATCTCCTTAAAAGGCTTCTCCGCCTCCAGCCCGAACCTTTGCAAAAGCTCCCGGCACTTTTCTTCGCTGAAATCATCGAAGTATGTACGATAGAACTCGATGACCTCCTCCGGAGTTTTTTCGTTTGCAAAGCGCACTTTGTCCGGCAGGTATGAGACTTTCGCCTTGGTAATATGTGACGGCTTGTCTCCGTCTATCTCTGCGGCTCCGCCGTACTCCATGTAAAGCCCGGCTAAAACTTTTAAGAGCGTTGTCTTACCACTGCCGTTTTCGCCGAGGAGCCCTATTATCTCGCCCTTTGGAAAATCGATAGTGATATCATCCAGAGCTGTAACTTCTTTGAATCTTTTTGTAAGCCCGCTTATCCTAACCAGCGGATTTTCTTGTACTAATGTAAGCATATTTTTCTCCTAATCCACAACTTCAGTTGAGTGAATACTTTGTCTCTAACAACTTCGCCGAATGCACCATGATCCCATATGCTGCACCTGCTTTCAGTGCGCCCGCAATTATCAGCTGTGCTATGGCTAAATCGTTTTTGAAGAACAAACCCGGTATCCATACACACAGTAATGTGAATACGATGTATATGATCACTGCTGCCAATGCGACGCCGATTGCAATGGTTACCTTTTCTCTTTGAGGCTCTATGATGTTTCTGATTATGACTGCATAAAATGCGCCAGAGCTGATGAACAGTGCTTCGATCATCGATGCTATCCATATCGTTCCAAAAATGAACATTACCGTTTCCGTTAACATCCAATCATCCGAAAACATTTCGTGCATATTGATAAATGCAACTATACTATTCTCTAAAAGGTTATAAGAAATCAAACCTCCTGCTCCAAACAAATGAATTATAAAAAAGTCTACACATAATATGCATATCAAAACAGAAATCATACAATAGTTGAATGCCGCTAAAACTTTTCCTTTGACCAGCTTATTAAATGATATCGGAATGCTCATGTACTGATAAGCATACTCTCCAAAAACGCTTTTGTTGAAGATATGATTCATAGGAATCATCGTCAAGAAAATGAAAGCAAAGACAAGTGAAATAAAGGCTCCTATTCCTGCCGCCGTATTGTATGAAAAATTCAAGCAAATATTAAACAACAGTAATACACCCACGGTTATTGTGATAGATTGTTTAGGAACTAATTTAGCATTCATACTGACAATGTCTTGCGCTCTCATAATCAGTTCACCTCCAATCTAATGATACCGCAGCCCATAGAACTATTTACCATTATATTATCTGTCCCCGGAAGAAATATAAGTTCATAGTATGATGCCGGAAGAACCACATTATTGTTCTTATCTTTTATGCCATATTTAATTGATGTACCATATTCATCCTTTTCTTCTTCAGTGAAAACTATCAAATTTTTATTTCCAATTGTATAGCTATTTTCACTTAGTTCATTCGTCCCATTATAATTGCCATCTTTGCCATAATAAACAATATCATAAATATTGTTTATCGACGCGAAACCAATATTTCCATCCTCATTTTTAAAAACGGTAAGAGTATCATTTATATAATTTCCTGTCCATTCATATTCTTCGAAACGATCAATAAGATTTTTATCTTCCGCTCTGAACAACTCGCCATCCTTATCCAAAACTATATATGATTCATCTCCATTTGCATCTGTATCTTTTGCCACATATAATCCATCGCCTTGGCAAATCAACTGATACTCCTTACCCTCATATAGTGGTTCAAAGTTTTCATCTGTGAAAAAGCCATAAGGCTCTGACTCTTCTTCAGGATACTCACCTGAGTATACATCATTCTGCATTAAAATCATTCTTGTTAGAATACCCTCTGTATCTAATGTTTTACTAATATACCAGTTTCCATCATCAAGTCTCATTGCATTATAGTAATCGTTATATTCTTTTACAGTTTTTCCGCTGACAGCATCTATAATTACAAACCCATCGGACGGATCCTTAAATGCATCGTCTCCGTATTGTATGAAGTACTTGTCTCCGGCATAGGAATATAAATAGCTAATACGATTAAGAAAGCCAACATCTTCACCATCTAGGTCTTTAAGTATCCAATGTTCATTTGTTGCTGCAGCCATATATTCTCCACCCTTATATTCTACATCTTCAAATTGATTAGGTAGGATCGTGATGCCGTTTTTATCAATAATACCCGTTCCTTTGCTCCTGTCTACTTTTATATAGCATTGTTCGTCATTTCCCATAAAACTGACATATTCAACACCATTACCCAAGTCACTTATCCATCTGTAGTTATTAGTCGTTTGATTATAATTATCTATTTCCTCATAATCAGAAATCAAATACCACCACATAACCCCTGTTAATATAAGCATTGTTATAATGATTGCTCTCAGTTCTTTCATCATCCGACCTCCTTTCCCAAATAGTAAACTGTTTCAGTTCTAGCCGATCTTTCTGTCCTGCAGAGAATATACTTCCCCTACCTTTTCACGAAAAAACTTTTCGGCTTCCTTAAGATCAAAACCCAGCTCCATCAGCTTGCTGCAGCATTCCTGAACAGCTTCTTCTGCCTGTTCTTCTCGCATCTTCTCGATCGTATTGCAGCTGTCAGTCACGAATCTTCCGGTATTTCTGTGTGAACTGAGGATGCCTTCCCTCTCCAGCTCATGCAAAGCGCGCTGTACTGTATTTGGATTCACACCCATCTCCGATGCATACTCTCTTACCGACTTCACTTTCTGTCCCGGCTTCAATATCCCTGCTGCGATCTCGCTGCTGATGTGATCCATGATCTGCAGGTATATAGCCTTACCTTCTATCCAATCCATAGCCATACTTACCTCCTTTTTCACTACTCTCTTCATTACTAACTATATATATTTCTGCAAAATAAAAAATGTATTAGTGTATTATTTAATTAGTACACTAATACATTTCAGCCGATTTGTCAACAGTTTTTATAATTTAGCGGTCTTACCACTTGACCCAGTTCTCACTCCCGACAGGCACTATGCCATTTCCCGGGTCTGAAAGTTCATTTTTTAGGAGACCTCTGTAGGCTAGGCCATCTTTGTCAATTACTGCAACTTCGAGGGCAGCAAGTCTATCGTTTTTGTTTGTATCGCTTAGCATATTCAAATCCTTTGACGTCGGGTTCTGCACCAACGCCACCTTACCGTCGGTCGATGCAACGGCCAACCCTAAATCTACTCCGCAATGGTATTTGCCGTAGGAGTTTTTCTTAGATGCCATCTTATCTGTGAAGAATGTATCATCAAAGTCACTTGATATCTTACCGCTATAGATCATATCGTAATCGATTTCTTTATTTCCTGTTTCACCAATCTCTCTCCTAACAAGTACTGCCACATAATCCTCATGATTTGTCGCTACAAGACTTCCATCCTCACCCCACGCATAAGTCATCATTTCTGATGTAGGGAATATTTCTACAATTCCATCTGATGTCCATGAATCTGCATCTATCATTTCAACGAAATACTTGCCGTCTTTGACCGAAAAAATTGCCAAATACCTATTATCCTCTGAAAGACTCATTTCCACATATTCAGCAGTCTCATCGATGGCATATATCATCGATATATCATCATGCATAGGGATCAGATCAGGAACAGCTACAACTCTGGGTCCCATCTCTACAGTAGTTGACTCCTCTTCAATCGGCAGCTCATAAACGCCATATCCTCCGCATATCTGAGAAACATCAACAGGTTTCCCCTTCGCTGTCCTGTTATTGACGATAAATAGCAGTTTATTATTATCCTTTTCTTCCTGCAATGCCATGATAGGATCGAACTCGTAATAGTCGCTCTTCCCATCAAACAGCTTGGTAACTTCTGTATTATATCCCAAAGAAATTTCCGGATTATATTCTTCTGCCTTAGAAACTTCGTATTTGTGATATTCGTTGTCTATCACAGGTATCTTGAATATATCATTAAGCGATGTATATAACGCCACATCACGATCATATGCCGCACCGTTTTCAGGTGAAAGGTTTCCCTTGACATCATATATCTTTAGTCCGTTCAATGCGCTTCCGGAATCATATCGCTGCGCACCGAATTGAAAGCTGAAACAGACAGGATAGTAGTCTAAATAGTTGCCCAGCCGTATTTCTCCCGATTCGGCTTTTCCGCTTTCGACTACACGCTCCTGTACCTTCTCGTAAAATGCATGTATCTCTTTTTCCTGCAGTCCATTCAGGCTCTCGTAGTCAAGCTCAGTAACAAACGATTCTGTATCCCATCCTGTGAAACGAATATCCTCATAAAGAGATGTTTTCACTGTCTTCGTCAGATCACCTTTGCCAAATGATTTATCTCTTTGGATATCATCGAAGATGGAGTTTTCTTCAGCTTCCAATATCTCACCGCGTTTGAAATCAGACTCAGACTTGCCGCTGCTGTAATCATAGCTGTTTATCCAGTGTATATCATCGCCTGAATCGGCCCTGAAACCTACACTTATGCCTTCTGCCACTTTACGATCGCCAACCAAAGTTTCTTCCGTAAGCTTAGCCTCGCTGATCACAGCATCTACGAAAACGCAGCCGTATATTATCCCGCCAACAGAAAGCAGCGTCAGCAGTATGAACAAAATAATAGATTTCTTCATTTCATCTGCCCTATAGCCTTTCTGATACGATCTGCCCTGTAATCATACTTTTCCTTCACTATATCGATCAAAGTCCTACCGGACTCCTCTATTTCCGCAACGCTCAAGTCATCGATAATCTCACTTTTTCTGATAAGGATGGCCCTGTCGATGTAGTCTGCTATTTCTTCGATAAGGTGGGTTGAGATTATCACTGTTTCATTTTCATCAACGACGCTCATCAGCACTTCATAGAAGTCCTCTCTGTTGAACACATCATTTCCCGCAAAAGGCTCATCCATGAAAACAAAATCTGCGCCCTGACTTATAGCAAGGACTACTTCAAACTGATTCTGCTGTCCTAAGCTGAAATCACTTAATCTTTTCTTTGTCGGAAGCTCGAAGAATTCCATCAAGGCTTCGTATCTCTTCTCATTGAACTTAGGAAACTGCATCTTATAAAACAGCTTGTGGTCATCTGCTGTAATTGATGGGAAGAAAGAGTGGTCCCCTGTAGCATAAGACAGCCTGTAGATATTACTGCTATCTATCTTTTCTCCGTCCAAGGTTATCTCTCCCTCAAAAGTCAGAAATCCCATGATACACTTCATTAATGTGGTTTTGCCTGCACCGTTAGCCCCAAAAAGACCTATTATTTGCCCTTTTGGAATCGTGATATTACAATCCGAAAGTGCAATTTTATCTTTATATCTCTTAGATACATTTTTGATTTCTATCATCTTTTGACCTCCATTAGAACGGTATGATATGCGACAGGTAATCGACAGGAAGCGCTATATCCGGAGTCATGAAAATATACAGACACAGATCGACCAATACCTGCACGATCATGACTACGACGATCATCATCGCCTGTACCGCAGGACCTATCCAGATAGTTCGACCGTACTCTCTCGTATCCGGAAGCCGTTTCATAACATAAACGCTTTTCGTAGTCTTGTTGTAATACAGATGATTCCAGTATGCCTGCAGAAACAGTGCCAACAAAACCGCCAGTATATATCCATAAAATGAATGTTCCTGAAGTTCCCAAAAATACGGCATCACTAATGATGGATCTATGGTCATACCTTTGGTTGCCGCCTCGATTTCTTTTATCTGAAGCATATATTTTCCGTAGAATACAAAGTGCCCTGCTGCCCCGATGAAAAGGCATGCGCCGAAGAAAGCATTTACTTTTTCCATATTGATGCCGAGAGGCATATATCTTCTTCTGAGTCGGAACGGATCGAACCTTCGAATACCCTTTTTCTTGATGCGCTCCGCGCCCTTTTCATATCTCTCTATGATCAGGTCTTGGCCGGAAGTATCATAGATATCCTCGGAAGTATTCACTTGAAGAAACACATCATCGTCGTATTCCGTGCTGTCCATATCTACGATACCGTCGTGCTTGTTTACCTTGAACGGGTCGCCCTTAGGACGCTTCTCTCTGAAAACCACATCTGCAAATGAAAGGGCAGCATAGAGAAAAACAACAAGAAGCGCGAAAATCATGTAACTGTTCTTCGGATAAAACGACCATACAATTATCGCAGGAACAATTATCAGTGCCACTCCCGCTGACGGCGTACCATTGTGCCAGCTGAGATAACAGTCGCGCGCACATTCGCCTGCAAAAGCCAAGACAACGACCACATCAAAGGTTATCACAAGAGGATGAGATGTAGGTATCAGCGCATGACCTATCCCTGTCTGCAAAAATTCCAGAGCCAGCCTCGTATCCGGATCAGTAGCACCTGTGCCGGTGACATCTAATCTGCCGATGATATATATAGATGCTATGGCAGCGAACCAAAAAATCGCTATCACCATCAAATAATAAACGAACATCGTAAGGTAAGACCTTAACGGTGAGTGACATAGTCTTCTTATGGTATATCCTGTAGTGGAGCAATCACCCTTTACTGCCTTCTTGCCATTGAAAGATGTTACCACAGCCATCATTCCCAATACTAAAGCTGATATAAACACAACCACCGGTACGATCCCGTCCAGAGACCGAAGAATAAACATATATGCCAATAATGATACCGCTAAAGCAGCTGCTATAAGAATCAGTTTTTTGCAGCTCGCTCTGTTGTATAAATAGACTAATGATAGGTACTTATTCATTGGATGTCTCCCTCGTCATCGTTGCAGAAATCTTCTAATGCCATGATTTAACGGTCACATATGCAGCATAATCATATTCTGCAATTTCCGGACAATAATTTCTTGCTTTCGGCCAAAACCCTGTGCTCCCTAATGTATTTGTTATCTCCATATCCGGATTTTCATCAAATGCCACTACACAAATACCAATTTCCATATTAGGCCAATCTTTTTTCATCTTGGTTTTGGGAACATATATGGATCTATTGTATGTTTCCTGCCAATCCGGCAAATCATATCCTTCAGGAGGGAACTTAAGCTTATCAAAATACTCCGCCATGTTAACATATTCATAAGTATCCCCTTCCAATAGAACTTCAAATTCAATACTTCCGGCATCTTGATCATCTATCATAGCAATCATACCTTCTCCTGTATGTTCTCCCTCAAACGAGTAATCCAATATGATATCTTCATTGATCCGCTTCCCATCTTTGTACCAATAACATCGCATCTGCATATGGTCGTCCTCTTCGGACATATTGTACCTGTACAGATCAACATCTTTTCCTCTAAGTTGGTTTGCCATCAATGCTTCTGCACTATTCTCAGGTAATAAGACTATACCTCCATCAAAAAAGCCATCTTGGTCTTCATCGAATGCATTGGCAAAAGGACCAGCTACCATACTGAATAATAATAATGTGATAGTTACAAGCAACAAGACAAGAAAGTTGGTTCTACGCCTACTTCTCTTACTATCCGTCGCTATACTTATTATAGTTTCCTCTGACTTTGTGACGATCTCCATCTCTGTCAAATCTTCTCCTGCCAAAAATTCGTTGAGAGATATCCCAAGCGTCCCACACAGTTTCGTATATACCGAAACATCAGGCAAACAAACTCCCCGTTCCCACTTGGAAACGGATTTGTCGCTCATATTCAGTTTCTCTGCCAACTGCAGCTGAGTAAGCCCTAAAGCCTTCCTCTTCTCTGCGATATATTTTCCTATTTTTTTCTGGTCCATGTACATTTCTCCTAAATTGATAATAAAATTATATATTATGCTGCATATTCTTGACACCCCTCGAAAGTAGAATCAAAGAAAAAAAGCATTCTCGCGAATGCTTTTTACATATTATCCATTTTGTCATTTACGGTAATTAAAACAGAACGCTCTTAGGATGCTCCATATCAGGAACATACATTACTTCATGGAGCTCACTTTCATTGATTTCGTGGTCATCTCTAACTATAATAAAGTGACCGCTCGCTTCTGCAACGACCTCATCCTTCTCATTGAGTATATATCCGTCCACATATATATGGCGACCGCTTTTAACCATAGGCTTGGCGATTATCCTGATTTCTTCTTCTGTAGATAATGCTCTTAAATACTTGACCGTCAGTTCAACTGTCATCGCAAGATCTTCCTGATCGATGGTCGTCGCATACCATAGGACCTCATCAAAATATGTCGATATGATCCCGCCATGGATAGTGTTTTCATAACCTTGATGACATTTCTTAGTTCTACATAACCCCACAGTATAGTTATCTTCTGTAACGTACATGCGAAGCCCAACTCCTTCACTAGGCTCGTTATGTGTTGCAAAACAATTCATATCCAGCGGTATTGTTTTCTTGATTTTGTGTTCTGTTACTTGCATGTTGTGTTTCCTTTTTTACCCATTCTTTCTTGTATTTTCCATTTCCATTTGTTATAATCAAACCGTGCTACCATAGAGACACGGTAGGCGGTTAGCCACAGCCGTTACAACTGCAATTATGGTGAAAAACCCAAAACGCATTGTAAAGGAGGTGGTTTAGTATTTCTACATATGAAGAATTCTCGATCATAATTGGCATTGCCATGTTGATCGTTGCGATTATAAATATGCAAAGAAAAAAGTAACCGCCCAATGCACCAAGGTTCGGTTACTCCTTTGTAACTAATCTGGCTAACCGTCTATCGGTAGCACTTTTATTGAATTCATTATACCTAATGGTAATTAGAAAATCAACATCTGCTTACTCTTTTTTACCCTTGATCATCTGCTTGAAAAAGCCGGGTGTGCTTTTCCATGAATCATCCATACAGGCATATGTATTAGTACTGCCTGCACCTTTTGGATTTATCGCCGGCATCTCTTTCAACCCCTTTTCCCTGCGTTCTTCGTTCCACTCTTCATGCAGGTTGCTGCTGGATAAGATTTTTTCATCATTCTTTGTCATTGCCATTACCTCCCTCAACTATTTCTCTTAACCTCTCAACCTCGTGCTGCAAATGAACAAGCTGCATCTGTATCTGCTCCAGATATTGATCGCGTCTTAATGTGCTCTTCTTCACAGCTTTGACTATTATATATATTATACCGCCGATAACAGCAGCGTACAGAGCGATTATAAGTAATAATGGCAGCAGTGTTGCGATCATTTTCATTTAGCCTTCCTCCTGTTTATCTTATATCATCAATTCTTATTTCAAACTATCCCAATATCGTCAACCACGGCACATACCATATCACCGTCTTCAATATTACGATCAGAAGGCCTTTAATTCCGCCCATCATCGCACCGAGTGCAACAAACAGGAACGGGAATATATTTAGTATCGGCATTATCCACCTAAGCACCTTAGCCTCATGCGACCACCACAGTATGATGCTACCGTAAAGTCCGCACCACAGCACATGTATCAGCCAAGTACCAATATCTGAATCTACATGGAAAATAAATGTACATACTAAAATTATCGGCGGTACTGATGACAATATCACTCCGATCCATTTTAATATCTTATTTCGCTTCCTAGTCTGTTCTTCGTTAAGATTCATCCTGTCCCCCTTTGACTAATCGATTTACCATTCTGCCTCCTTTATCTTTCTGTCAAGTGACTTCGGCAGAGCCTGCACATATTCCGGCCATGTGCCGTCTTTTTCTCTGCTTTCATCGATCACTTCGCTTCTCCAATACCACTGACCTTCATATTTGCCGATAGATATAGTTCCGCGGACCACACCGTCCTTGCTGATTTTAAATACACTTCCCAGCTTTTCAAATTCTTCAAAGAATACGGCAAGCTCTCTTTCTTGTTCTTCCACTCCATAGACTGCTTCTGTTTCTTCAGCAGTTACTTCTATAGGATATGAGTTTATTTCATTGTCGTAGTCATCAGAGTCTATCAAGGCATACCACTCATAATTGCTGTCATCAGCGTAGTAGCTGTTAGCTTTATCTATGTGTTTCTTGATACAGTACAGATCTCCGCCATTCCATATCATATCCCAATTAGGACTGTCGATCGGGTATATGCCGTCTACTTCCTCGAAGTTATCATGGCTGTTACCGTTATAATCGTAATAGAACACATTTGTCGGATATTCTAATGATACATATTTCTTACCATCATACTTGACTGTATCAGCATTATCGGTCGTTTGACTTCCGCATCCTGTAATTATTACGATAGATACTGTCAAAATAAATGCACAAGCTAATATCCTCTTAATGCTATTCCGGTTATTTCTCATCTTGGTTTCCTACCTTTCTGTCGTTATTTAGTCTAGCTGTTCAGCAAGTTTAGTTGCTATTCTGTTGATGATATCATCAGTAAACTCAATATCGTTTTCAATAAAGAAAACAACATCTTCATATACGACAAGCCTATGACCTTCATCATATCCGTCGGTCAATATATAAGCCTGTTCAGCACCCCATCTTTTTGTTTCTTCGTCGTCAGCCTTAATGAATTCAGTATCTTCTCCATAATAATCGGTCGTCATATACTGCTCGATCAGCTTATCCTTGACCCATCCGAATCTGCAATCTGCTATTGTATAATAGATCCCATATGCCGGTCCTCCGTATTGATCGTAATAGGCCTGCCAGCAATCTGATACAGTTCCGTATATGGTCATATATTTTTCGCAATAGGTGTCTGCCTGAATAAGACCTGAAACATCGAATCCCAAATCCTCCACTGTCAATGGTATCTCGTCACGCTGAACCGTTTCCTTCACCGTTCCAAGACCATCTTCATCACTGTACTCTATGGTCACATTATTGCCGCCAACATCAAATATAGCAGCTGTTGTCGCTACAACGATGGTAACAACACATGCCAGCACTGCTATAACAACAACGATGATGATTTGCTGCGCTTTTGTTTTCCTGCTTCCGATACTTCGTGTCAGCTTGATTCCGAAGTATACTATCACTGATATTATCACCAAACTGATAAGTACTGCGACCGTCACTTCCACATCTCCGGAAAGCAGTTCTATGAACAATAAGACTAGTGTAGCAACCAGCAGAATCGACATTACCTTGTAATATATTACTGCCTTTTTGCCTTCAGGGAAAATAACATCCTCAGCTTTGGAAACACGCTTCTTGCTTTTTATGTAAAAGTGCAGGATCCGCAAAGCATGCCCTGTCCAAAAAACAAGCAATACTACCCAGCATAAATCTGTGCTGCCTGTTTCCATAAATTCAGTAGGCCATGAATTATTAAGAGTAAAAAGATTCATTAAGCAAATCAAGACCCATAATGGCCACATAATCAATTCGCCATTTATGCATTTTTTAATTCTCTTCAGATGTTTGTCAGGTTCGATTTTTATCGGCTCTACTTGCTGATTTTCCGAAACGAAGAAAACCTGTCTGCCATTGGCATAAACAAATCGCCAGCCCTGTGCTTCCCATTCAGCTGCATACTGTTTGGTTTCTATGTTATCCCCATTTGAACCAAATGCAGATCCGTCGTGAAACAGAGATACATAATACTTGAGATTCTGAGGTTCTCCTTTTATAAATGTATAGAATATACCGCTGCATCCATTGAATATCCAACCCTTTGCAGCCATAGTTTCCAAATATTCTTCGATAACTACCACATCGATAATCCCGAATAGCTTTAATGTGCGCTTTTTCTTAATCTTCATTTGTTATCTGCTCCTCATTTCACGCCTGCCAGGTGTTCAATCAGTTTTATCATATACTGCTCATCGATGTTGTCTGCTATGATTAGTATATTTGAATTATCCTCTTTATCGTTCTCTATATGCACACGATATGATTTGCGATTGTCAGGATAATAATCTTTGAGAACTCTGACAATTGCTTTCTTTCCGTTGATCTTAGATTTTATCAGCCAACGATTTTCTCCTGAATCAAGCTCATCTTCATCAGTGTAGAACGTTACAAGTACATATCCTTTGTTCACTTTGATAGTATCAGGATCCTCAGCATCATTTCCGGCTCTATCTAAAATGATTTCGGCTTTAGCTGAGTCAGGGTACTCTTCAGTTTCCCATTCGTAAACTTCACCATAGAAAACTAAAGAATTGCTATCATCATAGAAGAATCGGTTATACTCCTTAAAGTTGATCAGGGCATCAGTAAAATAGTTTGCGTACTTATCGGAGTATTCTATACCCTGCTGCCTACATTCGTCTTTTGTCAAATTCTCACCATCTGTCTGATACCATGTAGTCCCTGTCCACTCATGAAGCAAATTGAATTCTATCGTTTCTCCATTTTCCGTAGTGACACGTTTAATCATACTGTCATGGCTTTCTTTGAGTATGAGAACACCAAATAATATGGCGATGATTATAATCAATGAAATACCTGATATAAGTATAGTTTTGTTAAGCTTAA
Organism: Bacillota bacterium; assembly: GCA_017416795.1. Classification (GTDB taxonomy): domain Bacteria; phylum Bacillota; class Clostridia; order Peptostreptococcales; family Anaerovoracaceae; genus Lentihominibacter. The sequence goes on from JAFQBD010000019.1 coordinate 39,139, forward strand.
CCTCTTTCATATATCAACCACTCCCTTGACATATTACTATCTTATCTTTCTTTCGTCATAATCGTAATCTGCATTTCGCTTCGTATATAACCAACCTAATAACCAGCTATTAGTAATCAATGCCACTAGAACGCCCTTATTCATACCTTCTTTCTCGGCCGGTCCTCTCATGCTTTTGTTTATATATACTTTAATGACTATCAGAATCCCTGCAATTATTGCTAAAAGAATTATCAATGGTATAAATGATGTTAGCATATTGATGCATCTCCTTTTTATAAAACAGCTCTAAGGCAATAACAGGTTTATTGTGCCGGCGAGCAGTACCATTACTATTACTGCAATGATATTTGTACCACCTTTTTTATAGTGCTGCTGCTTTTCTTCATCGGGAATCCCCGCACTTTCCTCAACAAGCTTATCTATTCTTGTCTTATACCATCTATCTCCCATGATACCTATGAATACACAATAGGCAATTGTTACAAAGTTGGAAAGCAGGCTTGCTGCAAGCTCATTACTTATAACAGAAAAGAAAACTAATTGGGCAACAAGATCAATAACTACTGTAGCCACTAATACTATAACTGCTAACTTGTACATTTTCCTGTATACCAACCAATCTACAGTGAACAAGAAAGCACACCAGTTCCAAGATGAAGCTTTATCACCGGAATCTATTTTGTTAAACTTTCTCAAATATGTACCGATGTTCTTCTGTATATATGCTGCCCTTTCATCAGGGTATTCTACTTCGAATTCTTCTCCGCAATAGTAACATGTCTTGTCATAACAATTTATTTCACGCTTGCATCTTGTACAAATTTTCACTTCATTATTTTCTTTGTTCTGCATATTACTTCCCCTCTGTGGTTTCTTATATGGTTATTGTTCGGCCTTCTTTATCTGTTTCAACATCCAGTCAGGCATAGTTCTGTTTTCATTTCCTTGGATGTAAAACATATTTATATGCTCATTGCCCTGTTTATCAGTTCCAATGATTTTGCATTCGATAAACATTGTTCCGTATTTTGTATCAGCTTTCGTATCAACATTATATTTCATCATATATGTGTGCTCTTTTTCCACAACAAGAGGATTGTCTGCTGTTATATCATCAGGTGTTCTTCCTGCGATAGTTATATCCTTTACTAGATCAGAATACTCTTCATAATACGGAATTTCCACACTTGTAATAGTCAAATCTTCGGTGGCCTGATGATCTTGTGTTATTGTCTGCAAGGCTTTACCAGGATCGGCCATATTTCTGCTAGTCCAATCAAAAGTATACGCCAATTCATAACCTTCCATCATATGTATAGTTCCTATGTCTGCTTTTGTTTCACTGCCATCATCCCATTTAACAATTATTTCATGGAATATAAATGGCTCAGATAAACCTCCGCTATCATTTAAATTATCTGCACCTATACCAAAGTTCAAGGAGTGCAAATCATACCCTTTATATTTGTCAACTGATTCATCATAGAAAGCCACTCTAAGTCCTTCCGGCATATTAGGTATTTCTATATCAACTGCTTTAAGCTTAAAGTTCTTATTTGTAACGAACTCAATATCTGCATCCATGTCTGCGCTGCATACCAGTTCTTTAACAAATACCGGTTCTTCCAACTTGTCACTACAACCTGTAAATACAAAGGATGTCAATAATGCTAACAACAAGGTTGCCATTAAACAGAAACAATTCTTTTTCATTTTGACTCCATCTCCTTTCTACACAATTGTCCTAACAATAGCTCTTCCTAAACATATTCCGGCAATGTACAACAAACAATCAAACGTATCAAAGAATCCTAATCTAAATGCATATTGCACGCTTTCTATAATTAATGAAATTATCATGCTGGAGACAACTGTTACCTTTAGGCTTTTTTCTTTCAAAAAATATCCTGTAGGTACGAAAATCAAAAGGTTAAGTATACTTTGAAGTAGCATCTCTTTGCTTCTAATCGAATCTACCAATCCTATCAATGGATTAATCACAAGAGTGCCTTCGTACGAATATCTACAAAATAGCAATCCTATCAGAACAATAAAATATATCACCAGAAAGCAGTAAATCAATGGCTTAGAAATATGCTTTCCTATTATTCTTTGAAAAGTCATAATGAAAAAAAGTATGGAAATAGCTAGTGTTGAATACAAAACCAGCGGATATATAACTTCTTGTGTCCCAACGAATACGGGTATCATCTCAGAGAATAAATGCAATGTTAAATAGTAACCTGTTATTATTCCTAAAATGTATGGTGATATTTTTTTAATAATCGTTATTTTATTCATTAGACTAGTTCTCCTCTTGGTTCACGGTATATGAAAACAGCTCAATCTCAATTGATTCTTCACCGTCTTCGTCTTCTACATATTCTATAAATTCAAATCTGCTGCTTGGGTTTTCATCTGATCTACCAAATACGCAGATACCTACAGAACCTTCTCCAAAATCATCATCTAGAAATCTCTTGCTATAAAAATGTGGTGTAATCTTGTCAGTAGCTTCATATTCTAAAACAATGGCTTTTTCATCAAACATTTCCATCGTGTGCAGACCCATAATCTTTATATCAAAGTGACCTACAATATCATCATCAATGCTTATTGTACGGTTTATCTCTTTTTCATTGCACTTACATGAAAAAACATGTCCAACGTGATTTCTTATGTCTTTTCCTTCAAATTCAACAGATAGTTCATTGCTTGTTTTTTCCCAATCCAACTCGTAAATGCTATTGTCAACTTCATACTCAGCAAGCCATAATTCTTCTGTATCGACATCAAGCCATTCGTCACTAATAGCTCCTATTTCTGCGGCCAATTTAATCATATTTCCAGTGATGTAGCTTGTATCATAAAGCGGGCCATTGGACATTCCTCTTGATGTAAAAGTTTTTCCGGAAATATTGAAACTTTCTATATCGCTTACCCCAGATGTTCTTTCCGCTTGTAGTTTTAAATCCATTAACATATCTTGACGATTTGTCGCAACATTAAAGTCGTCATCTTCATCATATTCAGTTTCATCCGGTTCGCTTTTATATAGTAAGTAGATGCATGTCTTTGCTTCGTTGATTATTTCTTCATCGTCATTATCATAGTCGATGCTATTATCTACTAAAGTCTGAAGCCCAAGAAGAAGCACCTTCTCTTCTCCTACATAAAACTCGCACCCAATAACTTTACTTCTCAGTATTGTTAGACTTTTTTCAATCAGTGTTCTAAGGTTCATTCCGCAGTAGCCTTTCTTATCAAATCATTTTAAGATTCATCCATGGTGTAAATGACATAAATATCTTACTCACATTTATATGTACTAAACGCAACTCTTCCCGTAAACTTATTTCCTACTAGATAAACATCATATTCTCCTGCTTCACCTGGTTCAAAGTATAATGTTGATATTGCCCTATAGAATATTTCTTTCCCTTTTTCATCAAGGATCAGCACCTTAACAGGTTCACCGGTGGCAGAAATCACATTGATACCGCCATCTTTATCAATTTCATATTCGCCTATGTATTCGATGCCGTAGAGCTTCCTGTAACTGACTTCTTCAGGAGGAGTACCGCCAATCGTAGTGCAAGACTTCCAACTTGATTCCATCTTCATATCCTCTGCTGTCAAATGTCGTTTCTCATAGAAGGCTTCGTATTCTTCTACATCTTGCCGGTGATCAAGCCAGAGATTTATCGCACTTACTAAAGTAACTATTGCTACTATAAGAGATATTATTTTTTTGATCATACGCTTTAACATTAGTTATCCCCTTCCCACGATTCGCCGTGTTGAGTTGCATGCATTATCAACCCACTGCTATTACATTTTATCTTTGTGCCATTAACATCAAACCATCCATCTTCTGAATATCCAACATGAATATCCCTTAATTCCCCATCAGGTTCTGCTATTGGCAATGGTCCGAAAACAAAAGTATCACCATCTTTTAGCCCTCCATCTATGGAACTGACATATACCCCCGGACAATTAAACATATAGCTGAAATTATCATCCTGCTCCATAGTATCTTCAAAATAGACTAAACAAACATTCATTGTCCCATCTTTCATTGGATTTTTATTATAAAGCAAAGCGAGTCTCTGCTTTAATTGTTTTCCATCTTCCCATAGAGGAAAAACACTATAGTCAATATTATTGATATCAAATCCATCCCAATACCAGTTTTCTTCTATGGATTGTTTAACAGTTACATTGCTATCTATTTCATGAAGTTCAACAGAAACATTTTCGTTTGAAGAACATGCTGCAAAACACATTAATCCTATTATTGCTATAGTTATTGTAACAATCTTTTTCATATCCTGTCCTTCCTCTAATCATAATTCCCTGTCAATGCTGTTAAACGGCCAAACCCTAAACAAGACAACGCCTTTTATATCTGAAATTTTCTGCGTGCCTATTTCTCTGCTGTCTATACTATTCAAACGATTATCACCCAATACAAAAACTTCTCCGTCTGGTACTACATAATCTGCAAGTTCCCCGGGAGTGTATCCATCAAGAGTACATGTCTCATCATCTATTCTGTCATTAATATATACTTTTCCATTTTTTATATTAATGATATCACCCGGCGTTCCAATAACGCGTTTGATGTACAGTCGGTTTTCTTCTTCAACCATGAATATGACAACATCACCTTTTTTAGGGGCATTTATGTCATAAGTTATTTTTGAAGTAATCAAATAGTCACCATTGTGTAAAGCCGGCTCCAATGAATGTAATGCTGACATCCTTTAAAAATGTCACGACTGCTCTTTTCATAATCAACTCCTACCTCACGATCTCAAATTCCTGTACGCCCATATATCCCGGTGCGATCTCGTATTTGTTGAACACGATAACGGGATTGCCGGCTTCGTTGATATAGAATGCCTGATCCTCAGTAACACCATTGAAGCCTTCTTCTCCTACAATAAACTCCGCATCCTTTTCTTTGGAACGTTCTGCTATGCCTGCTAATATCTGCTCATTTGCAATAGTTACATAATCTTCTCCGAGGATTGCCTCGAGGGTAAGGACTTCGCCTGTTTCAAGATCGTAGTTATAGTAGGAATGAACAGAATATGCACTTGCAGAGGTTTGCGTCCGAAACACTGCGAATGAAACATATTTTTCGGTAAGACTGTACACCTCATAATCGACGATTATTTCCTGTACCATATAGTCTTCTTCCTTACCCCCGAGACTGAGCCATATTTCTTTTTCGGCCTGCATCTCAGCCTTCGTTTCTTCGACTGCTGCGTCTACTTCCGTTTTTACCAAATCATTTATCTTAGCCTGCAGCTTCTTGTCTTCAAGGCCTTCGATGGCAGGGATTTTTATATCTGTAGCATAAATACTGTTTTCTTCGTGTTTTTCTTCTATCGTAAGTATCTTGGCAAGTCCGCTCAAAATAGGTATATCCGATACTGTCGCTGCAAAAGAGGGTGCTGTATTCACACCAATCCCGAAGCATATCCCAAAGCCCAGCACTGCTGCCGCAGCAACAGCTGCGCCCTTTGCAAAAATAGCCCTGCGCTTTGCACGAACCGCCTTTTCTATATATTCTTTATCAAACGCTGGAGCTTCATAGAATCGCTTAGCATAAAGCATCGCTGCCTTTTGCATCTGTCTATTGAATTGTTTCTCTATATTTGAGTTCTTCATTTGGAATTTCCCGCCTCTATCTTCTCAAATTCTTCTCTCAACTTCACCAATCCTCTGGCTGACCATGTGCGGACTGTGTTGATGTTCTGATTCAGCGCTTCGGCTGTGTCGATCAGATTATATTCACATATGATGTTGAGCCTGATAACGTCTTGATATTTTTTCTCAAGCCTTTCAAGTGCGAGCATGATGTTTATCATGTCTTCTTCATGGATAAGCTTCTGAAGGATATCCGCTTTGACATCCTCCACATCGACTTCCTCTATGCTTAGCTCTTCGATTTTTTTTGAGGAAATATCGTCATATTGAATCAAAACCTTGTTCATCTTTCTGTAGTGATCGTTGATTTTATTTCTGGCTATCTGCATGACCCAGGCCTTAAACGCATCTTTTTTTCGTAGCTTGCTTATATTCTTACAGGCGCTTTCCATAACGCTCTGCGTTATGTCTTTAGCTATTTCCTCATTATTTATTCCGGACACAACAAAAAAGAACACATCGTTATAAATTTGTTCCAGCTCTTTTTCTAATACCTTCATGTTCATTCCTTTATTTGATGCGATCGTTATATATAAAACCCCTTCTATATATAAGACGGGGTTTTAACAAAATAATTTCAAGAATTACCGAAAAATTTATTTGCCAATCTAAATTGTACCTTTTACCGGCATCATGGTACCTCTTTTATGTCGACAACATACCAGTTGCCTTCTTTATCTTTTTCAAGACACCAAAGGGCATAGATCTTCCAGCTCCCCGTGGATACTTCGCCTTTCTCAGTCGATCCCTCTTGATTATAATATACCCACATATAGCCCGCGTGTTCGGCAGTATATGTATCCAACATAACCGAACACAAACGAAGGTTATGCTTTTCTTTTACCACATCATCATAGTCAGTAGTGATACAATATCTGCTTAATGCACCGTACTTTTCTTGTGCTTCTTCCTCTGTAAGTCCCAGCTCAGAAAAAGCGGATTCAGCATTCTTCATGATATGTGATGTTTTTATATGGTGGCTTGGCAATCCCCTAAACAGCAGATATGACGATTCGCGTGCACCATAGAAATTTGTGTTGGTAACTGCGATCCAGTTATAAAATGGGAAAACATACAGTAGCACTATCACAATTGCTGCTATGATTACGACTTTCTTTCGCGACCCTTTATTCTCTGCCAGCTTGATATCTCCCTGCAATAGTTCATTCACCGACACGCCCAACACTTCAGCTAGTTCCTTGAGCGTCTCGATGTCAGGATAATTCTTTCCTGTCTCCCACCTGGACACAGCTTTATCAGTAACACCCAGCTTGTCCGCCAGGTCTTTTTGTGTCAGCCCTTTTTCTTTTCTCAGCAGAACTATAGTCTCGCCAAATTTATTGTTATCATTCATGTTCAGCTCCTTTTGCACCCTAGATAAGTGCTTTGCCTCTATTGATTCTGCTTAAATAATATCACCGCTTATTTCGAAAAGTCACCCTAGCTGTGCGAGAGTTGAGATGTTAAACTTGTTTTCATAACCTTTAATTATCAATCAAAAACAAATGTTATTAAAAAGCATAAGTCTGTCTCACTTAATGTTTTGCTTGGATTTCGTTTAACATCCTTCATTGGATATGCAATTAAATCTCCGGCATCAGCCATATATAAGTAAACAGGTATTTTCTTCCCTTTCGCTACATCTACAGGCCCTTCGGACTCCACTTCTGTATATCCCATTAGCTTCTCATCTTCAGTAAAATCAACAAATATACTCTTACCAATACCGCCACTTTCCGTTGAAAGAGTAAAGTTAAAAGCGCCCATTTCCAAATCCGGCTCAATAGCAATCGACTCATCTTGTCTTCTGCCGTATGGCAGTTTTAGCTTTCTTCCAAATTCACCTGCTTTTGTTCCATTAACATATTTGACTATTTCTATATCAACATTTTCATAGTTTTCATCCAAAGAGTAATTGAATAATGTGGCATCTCCAAACAATCGCAACATATTAGCTTCATCCGGATTTTCTATTGAAAATGCAGTGATATAATTCCCCTTCAAATGATTATCTTTATTCAACACAAAAATCAATCCGATGACAAGCACCGCTATACAAATAGTCAATCCAATTATGACCTTGAGAAGTTTTGATCTTTTCATCTTGCCAAATCTTGCAATACCAATAAGATTCTTTTCAGATTGTCTGACCACGTTTGCTGTGTCTAAATCTTCCCCTGCAAACAATTCATTAAGAGAAATATTTAAAACCTCACATAGCTCTTGATATTTAGATACATCAGGCAAACAAACTCCGCGCTCCCACTTTGATACTGCTTTATCACTTACGCACAATTTTTCTGCAAGTACTGCCTGTGTAATACCTTTACTTTTTCTTTTCTCTGCAATATATTTTCCTATCTTCCTCTGATCCATATCTGCACCTCCTCTGCTTATGGTCAGCATAAACATACTACAGATCAATAAAAACCAACACCACCTAAAGGTAGAGTCTCAAAAACCACCAGCCCCACTTCAGGTCTGTTATTTATCCTCCACGGGAACAAACTGTTTCCTATGCCCCTGCTTACTACCATCTGTGTGTTTTCCTTTTCATATATCCCTTCGTAATACTCAGGAAATAGTCCTTCACCGGGAGAGATCACTCCACCTATAAAAGGAAGCTTTATCTGTCCTCCGTGTGCATGCCCCGTGAGGACCAGATCAGCTGTGCTTTGCACATAGGTATCCATCAGCTCCGGCCTGTGCGATAGCAAGACAGTATATCCGTCGCTGCTCTCCAGTAGTCCGGTAAGCGACTTCTCCATTACCATATACGGTTCTTCCGTCTTCGGGTCCATCGTAAACATTGGATCATCAACACCTGCGATAGTAATGTGCTCCCCATCCTTTTCAAGCCGCATTTTCTTATTATCAAGGATAGTTACACCTGCTTCATACATGGATTCCTTCAGCTTGCTATATTCCTCTATCCTCTGTTCGTGATTTCCGGTCACATAATAGCAAGGAGCTATCTTCACAACTTCTTCGATAAAATCAACAGCCACGTCGACATCAGTCCTGCGAGAATCTATCAAATCGCCTGTTATGGCGATGATGTCCGGCTCGGCTTTTTCTATCAGCTCAAGCAGCTTCTCATTATCTTCACCCATTTCAGTATTGTGAAGATCCGAAAGGTGGATCATCCTGAAGCCATCAAATGACTTAGGTAAAGCATCTGATTCTATCCTGTATGTATTCAGTTCCAAAGCTTTATTACACCACGTTCCATATATTATGAACACGGCAGCCAAAACTGCTAAAATCACTATGATCATTCTGATTCTCTTCCTCACAACAATCTCCCCAAAATCTGTTTCCTGTCTTCTATGAACATCTTCGTGATCTGATAACTGCCCGTTTCCTCATATTCACAACTGTGTATCTTTCCGTCGTCAAACGACAGTATCTCCGCTCCCGGGATCCCAAGCAAAATCGGTGAATGAGTCGCTATTATAAATTGTGCCCCTTCTTTGGCACACTCGTATATTTCCAGTAAAAGAGTCAGCTGTCTCTGAGGCGAAAGTGCTGCTTCCGGCTCGTCAAGGATAAATACCCCGTCACCTCTCATCTGATCCTGCACCAGTGCCAGAAAGCTCTCGCCGTGAGACTTCTTATGATATTCCCGAGATATATCGGCATATTCTTCTTCCTTAGTCGCAACATTATAGAAGCTTTCCGCCCTCAAAAAATATCCGCTCCAAGCCCTCCTGTAACCTCTCACCAGTCTTATCGCTTCATGCAGTTCCGAGTGAGAATCATAAGTCGAGAAATTATAATTCTTCGTTCCGCCTTCAGGATTGAATCCGTAAGCTACAGCTATCGCCTCCAGAAGCGTCGACTTGCCGCTTCCGTTTTCTCCCGTAAAGATCGTGATCGGCTTGCAAAGCTGCAGGCTTTGCATATTCTTAAGGACTTCTATTCGTCTTAGGTAACTGTCTTTAGAAATCTCGTCCCAATCTATCGATATGCTTTGTATGAATAAGTCGTTCATATTTTGTCCTCAACATATTAGAATATGAATGCTAATTTTTCGAAATTATCTGTTAATTTTATTATATCATATCTCTTCCTATACCGCATTATTTATAACAAAAAAGCAACACCTATATAGATGTTGCTTCAAACTGTTCAGAAAGGTTGTTTCAGCTAAACGTCAAAATTCATAGCAATTTAGCTGAAATTCCCCAACCACATATATATTGTGTGGTAAGAGTATAGTCTTCATTTCAGCTAAATTATATTTATGCATCTGTTTTAGCTGAAATCTGTATAAAAACCATATTTTTTCTAGCCTATGTAATTCATTTCTAAAAATATTTCAGCTAAATTACTATCAAAACAAGTTTTAGCTGAAAAATAGTTTCCGCAGCCCTACCTCTCATGTTTCTCAACAAGCTTTCTCATCTTCTCGCAAAGCTCAGCGCTCGCCCATCCTTCAGGTGCTCGCCACTGCCAGTTTCCTTCGGCTAGTCCCGGAATATTCATGCGGCTTTCGTCGTCCAGACCTAAAATATCCTGAAGAGGCAGTATCACCCATGGTGATCTCGAATTGTACAGTTCTTCAATGATTTGATCCGAAGTTTCTGTGATATCATTTTCCTCTATCCAGCCAACCAGCGTCTGGTTATCGTGTGTACCGGAATAGAGGATCTTAGTCGCTGCTTTATCGTCATCCAATGCCGCTATCTCATCTGCTGAAAACTGATATACCAGCATTCCCGGACAGCCGGTCAACTTGAGCAGGTCGTGTACTTGATTATCAAGCGTTCCCAGATCTTCAGCTAGGAAAGGCATACGACCAAGTCGTGCTTCAAGGAAGTCAAAGAATTCCTTTCCTACTCCCGGAAGCCACCATCCATCACGAGGCTTACCTCCACGCGGGATAGCGAAGAATGCCGCAAAGCTTCTGAAGTGATCCAGTCTGATATAGTCATATTGTTCCATCGCTCTTTCGACTCGCTTCAGCCACCATTCGTAATCACTGGCCTTAAGTGATGCCCAGTCATAAAGCGGGTTGCCCCAGTGCTGGCCGTCTTCACTGAAGTAGTCAGGCGGTACACCGGCACCAACTAACGGATATCCGTCTTCACCCAGCAGGAACACGTCTCTGTGCGCCCAGGTATCTGCACTGTCGACAGCTGCATATATAGGTATATCGCCTATCACTGAAACGCTTTTGCTGTTAGCGTAGGCCTTGACTTCCTTCCACCTGCGATCAAATATGAACTGGTTTTTCTTGATGACTTCAAGCTCGTCTTTTCTGCCGAGTCTCCACTTATCCAGATCCTTTCTGTTGCGTTCAGCTTCCGGCCACTGCTGCCAAGGTTTGCCGCCAAGACTCCTCTTTATCAATGTGTAAAGCGCATAGTCTTCCAGCCAGTAGCTTTCTCTTTCGCAAAAGCGCTCGTACTCATCCTTATCTATGTATTCTGCCGCTGCAGTTCTTCCTGCCAGCTTGCTGTTTCCTGCAAATACTGCAGGGCTTGAATAAGGAGAGTCTGTATCTTCGTCAGCAGGACTTAGCGGCAATATCTGCCACAATTTCTGTCCCATCGATGCCAGATCATCAATGAATCCTTCTGCGCCGTCAAGACTTCCCGACGGCAGTGATGATACATGACAAAGCACGCCTGCACTGCGTTCCATCTGAAGCCGCTGTAGTTTCTGCTTGCTGCAGTAATAGAGTTTAGTTGATACAGGCGGCAATTCGACATTGATGTTGTGTCGCAATGTCTCTACAGTATCTACTGCTTCATCTTTCCAAAGTTCGATTTCTTCTGCATCCAGAAGTTCCAGCACATACTCAGTTCCTTCAGGGAATTTGACTTCAGCTGTTACAGAGCCGAATATATGTCGGTTAGCAACCATGATCATGGATCCATCGTCCCAAAATCTCTCACATATGAATATATGCTCCCCTTGGGCTTCAAATCTATATGCACCTTCTGTCAGTACAGGATACTGTTTTCTAATCTGTGCCAGCATCCTATAATGAGCCATCAGTTCTTCATCTTCCCTGCCCCACGGATATGTAGCTCTGTTATATGGATCTTCATATCCCTGTACGCCTGCTTCATCACCATAGTACAAGCACGGTACACCCGGCAGTACATACTGGATCAGTGATAGGACTTTCATCCTGTTTTTTGCGAGCCACATCTTATCATCAGGGATACGATAGTTTTTCTTATCTTCTTCATTCAGTATCGCATCATCATTTCTTGTTCCGGGCGCATCGCTCAGTATAGTCAGCGTCCTTGCTCTGTCATGGCTTCCTATCAAGTTCAAAGCGCCATAGAAATTCTCAGGCGGATAATTTTCTGCCAGGCTGTTCAATCGTCTCACTGCAGCCTGTGCATCGCTTCTGCCCAGCATATAATCCATCAAAAGGTCACGAACCGGATAGTTCATAGTTGAATCCAGTTCATCGCCCATGAAGTAACGACGCTGTACATCATAGCTCACCTTATTGCTGGCATCTTCCCAAACTTCTCCCATGAGAAGACCCTCAGGATCTGCATCCTTGACAGTCTTCCTGATGCCTGCAATGAAATCATCAGGAAGTTCGTCTGCCACATCGAGTCTCCAGCCTGAAGCGCCGGCACGCAGCCATTTTGCGACTACGTTGTCGTTCTCGCCACTGCTGATCCCATAACATCCTTCCGCATCATCGTGCTGATCCCCACCATATATAAATTCTCTATAAGACGGTTCATTTTCTTCAACATTCGGCAGGTCACCTACGCCCCACCAGCAGTCATATTTATCCGGAAATTCCTCGAATCGATACCACTTATAATAAGGCGATTCCGGTCCTGCACAGGCACCGAGTCTTCTCGGATCTTCACCGTCGGCATCGCCATAATTACCAAACTGATCAAAATATTTGCTGTCTGCTCCCGTATGATTGAATACACCGTCGAGGATCACTCTTATCCCCAGCTTACGAGCATCATCGCATAACGCCTTGAAATCCTCTTCAGTCCCGAATCCGGGATCTATCATCATATAATCAGCCGTATCATACTTATGATTACTCGATGCCAGGAAAACAGGGTTAAGGTATATCGCACCCGCACCCATGCTCTTGATATAAAACAGTTTTTCTCTTATCCCCTGCAAAGTCCCGCCGAAGAACGGCCAGTGAGTCACCTCGCCTTTTTCATTTTTAACATAATACGGCAGCCCATACCAATCCTCTTCGACTACGCGCTGTGTACCTTTCCAGGTCGGCTCGCCAGCAGGATCTTCAGCACTGCCTGCGTTCTCGCGTCTGAATTCATCTACAGCCTGCTGCTTTTCTCGCCAGTTTTCATCTCGGGCGAATCTGTCGGGAAATATCTGATAAACGATGGCGTCCTTGTACCACTTCGGAACAGGCGCATCCTTATATACCGTTATCTGAAACGCCGGCGGCTCATATCCATACAGCTGTCCCTCGCCGCCAAGCCTTTCTTCGTTATTGCCGTAATAGAATTTCCTGTCGCTTGTCGTATCGCTGCCGTCGCCGTCCTCCAGAATGAAGTAATACCAGCAAAGGTCCGCCTCCTCGGAAGGTGTCAGCGATACGCGAAAAAGACAGGCGTCTCCTTCTATGGTCTTTTCCATAGGGATAAGCCTGCCGCCTTTTGTCGTCTGCCAAAGGTGCACTTTGCAGGACAGGCACTCAAACCTGCCTTTTGCCTTGATGCAAAGGCTCACTTTCTCGCCTGTCTTAAGTGCGCCTGTCGGCTTTCTGTATCGGATGTCCTGTGAATCATGATAACATCTGATCATAAAGTTTAGTTCTCCTAAATCAGTTCTTCATATAATTCTATATAGCTCTTCGCAGAATTCTTCCACGAAAAGTCTTTCTTCATGGCATACTTCACGAGAGTATCCCATCTCTTCTTGTCATTCCTGTATATTTCTGCCGCATCCTTGATAGCGAACAGCAGCTCATGAGCATTGAAATCAGGGAATGCGAATCCACATCCTTCAGGGTTACCGTCTCTGCAGTCGATGACAGTATCTTTGAGACCGCCTGTCTGGCGAACGATCGGAAGTGTTCCGTATCTCATGGCGATCATCTGTGAAAGTCCGCACGGTTCAAACCTAGAAGGCATCAGCAGCATATCTGCTCCCGCATAGAATCTGGCGCTGAGCCCCAGATCGAATTTGATGCATGCGTTCATCTTATCAGGCATCAGATTTTCGAAATGCTTGAATGCATCTTCATAATCCTTATCGCCTACGCCAAGGATAGCTATCTGCACATCTTCGGCCAGCAGTTCTTCCAGTATGAAAGTTATAAGATCGAGACCTTTCTGCTCTGTCAGTCTGCTGATGAGAACTATGAGAGGTACATCAGGATCTACCTTAAGTCCAAGTTCTTCCTGGAGAGCCGCCTTGTTAGCAGCCTTTCCTGCCTTGAATGTAGTAGAGTTATATTTCTGGACTATATTCTTATCTCTTCCCGGTGAATGCTTGTACACATCGATACCGTTGAGGATGCCGCTGAGGACTTCATGTCTTCTTAGGAATATGTCTTCCATATCCTCACCGTACCAAGGAGTACATATCTCTTCAGCATAAGTCGGGCTTACGGTAGTAAGTCTGTCGCTGTAGCTGAGAGCACCCTTCATGAAGTTCACCGCATCACCGTATTTCAGCTGATCTGCCGCATTTTTGACATCTGCAAGTCCCAGCACATCACCAAGCATATCGCCGTGATATATTCCCTGGAATTTCAGGTTGTGTACGGAGAATACAGTCTTTATCTTGCTGTATTCTTCCAGTTCCATGTAATGCTCTCTCAGGAATACGGGAACGAGCGCAGTATGCCAGTCGTTACAATGTATCACATCAGGGAAGAATCCCGGTATGTGCTGCAGGCACTCGAGGACAGCCTTACTGAAATATGCTATCCTTTCGCCATCGTCTCCGTAACCGTAAGGATTTTCGCGCTTGAAATAATACTCATTATCTATGAAATAATAAGTGACGCCTTTTTCTTTGAGCATCTCTACTCCGCAGTACTGATTTCTCCATCCGAGAGGTACTGTACATTCAGCCACCTTCTTCATGCGCTTTCTGTACTGCTCAGGGATAGTGTGGAGTTTAGGCAGTATAACACGCATATCTACGCCTTCCTTGCATATCGCTGCAGGAAGTGATCCGCCTACATCTCCCAGACCGCCCGTCTTGATAAAAGGGTCAGCTTCAAAAATTGCGTACAGGACCTGAAGCTTCTTTGCGCCCTGTTCAATTTTCTTTTCTTTAGTCATAGTTCTTCCTTTCAGCAGCAAACTGCAGGCATCCTACAGTTTCTGATTTTTTTCTATTACGAGAGGTGAGTACTTAGTGCCGCTGAGGCGTACGCCCTCACTCACGTATGCGAATTTATCACAGATCACATTTTCAAGCACTGCACCCGGTTCGATAACACATCTCTGCAGGATGACACAGTTTTTCACTACCGCACCCTTTCCTATCTTGACGTTACGTGACAGGATACTGTTTTCAACATTTCCTTCTACGATAGCGCCGCTGGCAACGATGGAATTAGTCACCTGGGCACCTTCAAGATACTTGGCAGGAGGCGCATCCTGGACCTTTGTGAATATCATCTTCTTGCTGTTGAACAGCTCATTTCTGATAGCAGGATCCAGCATATCCATGGAGCACTGCATGTAATCATATGTACTGTCTACAGCTCCAACATATCCGTTGAAATTGTATGAATTTATCTTGAGTCTTCCGATATTATCTGCGATGATCTCCATCATATCGATATAGTCGATGTTGGAGTACCATTCCATCAAGTTGAGAAGAGTTTCTCTGTTGATGATATAGCAATCCATGAACCAAGCAGCTATACCGCTTGTAGCTGCATCACCGATACCCAGTAAAGCTCCATCCCTGTCAAGATCGAGGAAATGTCCCTGCTTCAGATTGGCATTGGCGATTTCCTTATACAGCATAGTTATTTCTGATCCCGACTCGATATGCTGTTCTACTGCCTGATGGAAGTCTATGTTATATATCTTGTTCGATGCACTTACTATAACGTAATCCTCGTTAGCTCTGTCCAGGAAAGGTCTGTTGTTGATCATATCTCTCAAGAGAAATTTTCCCTGGAAACGCTTCATGCCGTATGCTGATCCCGGCAGGATATAGAGCCCGTCATCCTTACGGCTAAGCGACCATTCTTTACCTGCTCCCAGATGGTCGATCAGTGATCTGTATCTGTAAGCAGATGTAACGCCTACTGTACGGATTCCTGAATGTACCAGGTTTGAAAGCGGAAAGTCCACCAGTCTGTATCTTCCGCCGATCGGAAGTGTCGCGATAGGACGTATGTCTGCCAGCTTGCTGAACTGCTCACTGGAATAATTAGTTGTTATAAGACCCATAACATTATTCATTTCTGATACCTCCTATCTTATTTCTCTACGACATCGTTGTCGCCGATAACTGCTATTTCTTCGCCCGAAGCATCGCCGAATACAGCATCTTCTTCGATAACTGTATTTTCTCCAATGATGGCTCTTTCTACTCGTGCGCCCTTCTTGACTACTGCTCCCGGAAGCAGGATGGAATCGATGACCTTTGCACCTTCTTCAACCTGAACACCGAAGCTTAAGATAGAGTGTTCAACTGTTCCGAGCACGCTGCAGCCGTTGCAGATCAGGCAGTTTGATACCTTTGCTTCAGGACCGTTGTAGCTAGGCGAATACATGTTGGAATTGCTGTACACCTTCATTTCTTCTTCGAAAATGTTGAAGCCTGAATCAGGATCCAGCAGTTCCATATTAGTTTCATAGTAACTTTCTATAGTACCTACATCCTTCCAGTATCCGCTGAACGTATACGCATAGATACTGTTGCCTCTGCCGAGAAGCATAGGGATGATGTTCTTACCGAAGTCATGATCTGAATCTTCCATTTCTCCGTCTTCAAGGAGTGCCGCCTTTAGAACAGGCCAGCTGAATATGTAGATACCCATAGATGCCAGATTGCTGTCCGGCTCCTTAGGTTTTTCGGAGAATTTGAAGATCTTATTATTTTCGTCTGCTGTCAGGATACCGAATCTGCTTGCTTCTTCCATAGGAACTTCCATAACTGAAATAGTCAGGTCAGCGTTGTTTTCCTTGTGGAACTTGAGCATCTTGCTGTAGTCCATCTTATACAGGTGGTCTCCTGAAAGGATCAGCACGTATTCAGGGTCGTAATTATCGATGAAGTCGATGTTTCTGTAAATGGCATCAGCTGTACCTCTGTACCACTGGCCGCCTGATTCTGTAGCGTAAGGCGGCAGCACGAATACTCCGCCGTAAGCATCGTCCAGATCCCATGCAGCGCCTGTTCCTATATATGAGTTGAGGAGCAGCGGCTTGTACTGTGTCAGAACGCCGACTGTCGTGATGTCGGAGTTGGCACAGTTGGATAAGCTGAAGTCGATTATCCTGTACTTTCCGCCAAATGCCACTGCAGGCTTGGCTATCTTCTTCGTAAGAGCTCCCAGACGGCTTCCCTGTCCGCCTGCAAGAAGCATTGCCACACATTCTTTTTTCTGCATCTGCATAATGTTACCTCCTATACATGCCATATCTCATCGGCATACTGCATTATCGTCCTGTCGCTGCTGAAATGTCCTGCTTTAGCTATATTCGTAAGAGACATTTTGAGCCATCTGTTTTCATCTCTGTAAGCTCTGCCTGTCTCTTCCCATGCTCTCATGTAATCTCTGAAGTCCTCAAGTACGAAGTATTCGTCACCATATCTGAGAAGTGCATCGTATATGCTCCAGAAATTAGGTCCCACTTCTTCAAAGAATCTGTTGACCAGCTGATCTGTTATCTCTCTCAAATCTTCGTCACTGTCATACTTATCCTGTGAGAAGTAATTTCCCTTGATATAGTGGTCTTCGACTTCTTCGGCACTCATTCCGAAGATGAAGATGTTGTCATCTCCGACCAGTTCATGTATCTCAACGTTGGCACCGTCTTCAGTTCCCAGTGTCACTGCACCGTTGAACATGAACTTCATGTTTCCTGTTCCGCTGGCTTCCTTGCCTGCCGTCGATATCTGTTCACTGATATCTGCCGCAGGATAGATCAGCTGTCCCAGACTTACGCTGAAGTTTTCTAAGAACACTACCTTGATCTTTCCGCCTATATCAGGATCGTTGTTGATGATCTCTGCTGCTGAGTTGATCAGTCTGATTACTTCTTTGGCGAATTCATAGCTCTGCGCCGCCTTGCCTGCGAAAATGAAGGTATGCGGCGGGATGTCCAGTGACGGGTCTTTCTTCAGCTTATTGTACAAGTACATCACTTTATACATATTAAGCAGCTGCCTCTTATATGCATGGATCCTCTTTACCTGGATGTCAAATATGGAGTTTGGATCCACTTCCACTCCGTTCTTTTCCTTGATATATGCCGCCAGCCTGCACTTGTTTTCGTATTTTATCTGCTTCAGCTGCTGCAGGAAGTTCTCATCATCCTTGTATTTCAGCAGTTCTTCCAGCTTGTAAGTATCCTTCTTCCAATCTTCGCCGATATGGTCTGTGATCAGCTTAGTCAACTTAGGATTAGCTTCGATCAGGAATCTTCTGTGGCTGATGCCGTTAGTCTTGTTGTTGAACTTTTCAGGTGTCAGCTGATAGAATTCCTTGAACACATCCTTCTTCAGGATATCGCTGTGGATGGCTGCAACGCCGTTGACCGAATGGCTTCCGATGATGGACATATTGGCCATCTTCGCCTGACCGTCCCACAGGATCGATGTTGCCTGCAGGAATTCCTGACGTCTTTCCATGTTGCTGTCGATGCTTTCTCTGTAACGTCTGTCTATTTCCTCAATGATCATATAGACTCTAGGCAGAAGCCTTTCCATAAGATCTATCGGCCATCTTTCCAGCGCCTCCGGCATTACCGTATGATTTGTGAACGAAATTGTTTTTGTGGTGATATCCCAGGCTTCGTCCCACTCCAGACCTTCCTGGTCCATAAGCACTCTCATCAGTTCCGGTACGCAAAGCGCAGGGTGTGTGTCATTGATATGGATAGCTACTTTATTAGGGAAATCCGCCCAGTTATCAGTTCCTGATCTCTTCTTATATCCTCTGATAATGGATGCTATACCAGCCGCTACCAGGAAGTATTCCTGCTTCAGTCTCAGTTCCTTGCCTTCAGGCGTGCTGTCGTCAGGATAAAGGAGCGTCGTGATAGCTTCAACATCGTTTCTGTCTTTCACAGCGTCGCTGTATCTGCCGCTGCTGAAAGCCTTCATATCCAGCTTTTCTTCTTCCGGCTCTGCCTGCCAGAGTCTCAGCATATTCACAGTCTTTCCGCCATCTCCTACGATAGGCACATCGTACGGAACTGCCATAACTGTCTGGTAGTCCACATGTTTGAAATGGATCTTGCCGTCTTCATAAGTAC
Organism: Bacillota bacterium; assembly: GCA_017416795.1. Lineage (GTDB taxonomy): Bacteria > Bacillota > Clostridia > Peptostreptococcales > Anaerovoracaceae > Lentihominibacter. The sequence continues at coordinate 58,296 of JAFQBD010000019.1, forward strand.
GGTCTACATATCCTCCAAAGCGCACCTTAACGGCTCTGTTGGAGTTTCTGATCTCCCACGGGTATCCGTTTGTCAGCCATGGATCAGGCTCTTCTGTCTGACTGTTATCTTTTATCTTCTGCTTGAAAAGACCGAATCTGTATCTGGCTCCCATGCCTATGCCTGCGATATCGCAGAACGCCATTGAGTCGAGGAAACAAGCAGCCAGTCTTCCCAGACCGCCGTTACCGAGAGCCGGATCAGGTTCCAGGCTGCAAAGTGCATCCAGATCTTCTCCCATCTCTGCCAGGGCTTCCCTTACCATATCTTCTATTCCAAGATTTATCAGGTAGTTCTTGAGAAGCTTTCCCATCAGGAATTCCATGGAGAAGTAATATACTCTCTTCTCGTCATCGTTGATGTGGCGATGCTTAGTATCTGCATGGCGTCTTGCTGCCTTGCTGCAGATCAGTTTGGCAAGCACTTCATATTTCTGCTGAGGATTACAATCCTCGAAAGGCTTCGCCATATCGTCCATTATTTCTTCTCTGTACTGTCTGATAAAATTGTCTTTTCCTAAAAACATAAATCCTCCAAAATCATTTTATTTGTCACGGATCGGAGCTATTACCATGCCTCCGATAGGCGGCACAGTCACTTCTATATATTGATCGTATCCGTGGGTCTTTCCTTCTTTTGTTTCAAGCGGGCCGACATTTATCTTGCCGCTGCCGCCGTATGCCATATCATCCGAGTTGAATATTTCTCTGTATGCTCCTTCCTTCGGTACGCCGATCCTGTACTTCTCGTAAACGTCCGGCTGGAAGTTGAGAAGTATGATGGTATGATCGTCTGCCCCTTTGCGCATGAAGAGCAAGATGCTCTGTTCGTTATTGTCTGCATCAAGCCACTGGTGGCCTTCCTGTGAGTAGCTTTCCTGCCACAGTGAAGGCTGGTCAAGATACATATGGTTCAGCGCCTTGACATAATTCTTGTGAGCCGCATGAGTCGGATAATCAAGAAGGAACCATTCCAGCTCCTCGTAATATCTCCACTCGATGAACGGTGCGATCTCCGTACCCATGAATGTCAGCTTGCCGCCGCTGTGACACATCTGATAAAGCAGCAACAGTCTGTCGCCTGCGAACTGTCTCCAGTAATCTCCCGGCATGCGGTTCATCAGTGAAAGCTTACCGTGTACCACTTCATCGTGTGATAGCGGCAGAATAAAGTTCTCATCAAATGCATACATCATCGAGAAATTGAGCAGATTGTGACATCCGCTTCTGTATGGGAAGTCTGTCTTACAATACTTGAGAGTATCGTTCATCCAGCCCATGTTCCACTTATAATGGAACCCCAGACCGCCTTCTTCCGGCGGATAAGTTACCATCGGCCATGCTGTGCTTTCTTCGGCAGCCATGAAGACGTCAGGATGGAGCCTTCCGACAGCTGCGTTGCACTTTTGCAGGAATGCCTTAGATGCCAGATCTTCTTCTCCGCCAAGATGGTTATATTTCTTTTTGCTTTCGTCTGAAGTGCCGAAATTGAGATAAAGCATGCTGGTAACGCCATCCACTCTGATGCCGTCAACATGGTATTCTTCGAGCCAGTAAATCAGATTGCTGACAAGGAACGACTGGACTTCAGGTCTTCCCAGATCGAATTTATATGTTCCCCATTCCTGGTGATCATCTATCTCATAAAGCTTGTGTCCGTTGAATCCGGCAAGGCCGTGGGAGTCTCGGCAGAAATGTCCGGGAACCCAGTCAAGGATGACTCCTATCCCTACCTTGTGGAGCTGGTCGATAAGATGTTTGAATTGTGCAGGCGTTCCGTATCTTGAAGTCGGTGCGTAGTAACCTGTCACCTGATAACCCCATGAACCATCAAAAGGATGTTCCATCACAGGCATCAGCTCCACATGGGTGTAGCCCATATCTTTAACGTATGCCGGCAGCACGTCTGCCAGTTCGTTGTACGAATAAAAGTCAGGATCTCCGTCTCCGGGACTGTGCTGTCTCCATGAACCGAGATGCATTTCATATATGTTCAGCGGCTTTTCGAAGTGAGAAGTTTTTCTTCTTTCAGCCAGCCATTTTTCGTCGTTCCACTCATAATCTAACTTAGCGATCTTCGATGCAGTTCCCGGACGCTTTTCTGCAGAGAACGCATAAGGATCTGCTTTATAAAACATCTCGCCTGTATCGCTTTCAATAACGTATTTATACAGCATACCCTCTGCTGCATCAGGCACGAAACCTTGCCAGATACCGCTGTTTCCGACAGGCTCCATATAATACTTGTCACCGCTCCATCCATCGAACTCACCGGTAACGCAAACGCTCTTCGCCTGCGGCACCCACACAGCAAAACGACAGCCGGAAACTCCGTCTGTCTCTTCCATATGCGCGCCTAAAAACTTGTAAATATGAGTATGTTCCCCTTGTCCGAATAAACTAAGATCCTTTTCCGCGAAAATATTATTTTTTGGCACAGGATCACCCTCTTTCCCAAAATCAGAATAACATGAATTCATACACTAAAAGTATACCACAAACGGGAGTTGAATAATAGGGTTGAAGATTTACATTTATATTGACACGAGAAAAATTAAAAGGTAGTATTACTAATAAAGAAACGATGTTTATTACCGTACGGTATCTACCAATGCGGGCTGCACGTTTCTTTTTTATTATATGCTTTCTCTATTACATCATCATTATATCCTTGTCTATGATCTAATGCAGATATCGTGGTTTAATTATAATCCTTGCGCACTGCATTACAGTGTCTATAATATCTTTTCTGCTCTCCCTGTTTGGTTATTTTCTCTTTTCAATATTTCTGATACTATTTGCTTATTCCCATTAAAATATCTTCTATTTTTTCCATTAAGTAATCAGAAGGCTCTTGCCCATTATCTTTTAACCTAAGCATACACAATAAATCCTCATCCTTCAATTCTATAATCAATTTACCATGTTCTATCAAACATCCTTTTGCAGCTTTTTTAGCATTTTTATCGAAACCTTTTCGTGAAATAATAAATGCTACATTTCTTAGCGCCGGAGTATATAAGTATTTTTCAGATATATAAATCAGATTCTGTGATATCAAGTCTTTATAATTTTTAAACTCAAATACGACAAACTTCGTTCTATAAAAATTAATTAAGAAGTCCCAAAATGTCGTTCCGCCTTTAAGTGAACAAACCATGTCCATACGAAACATTTCATCTGTAGTACAATATTGCTCACTCATCCTAGAAAATTGATCCTCAAACAATTCTTTTATTATGTGGGAACATATCATTTCGTATTGTTTATCTACACCTTCATTCTTTCCTGTAGCACATTCATCTAATTGTTTTTTATATAGTTCATATTTCTTTTTTTCCAATACATTTTTTTCTGGAACATTTACAATCCTTTTGTCATCATCATCGACTTTTTTATCTTCTAATGGTTCTTCCAACACTACATCTTTGATTGAAAAATCAGTAATACTCGATATCTTATCAGTTAAAGATTGGTTTCCTTGACATAAAAACATGATATTAGAAATATCCCAAATAACTATTCCGCTATCATAAGCACTTTCTTTTATATTTTTATCAACATGGCAAAGCATAATAAGATAGTACTCACATCCTGGAAATGTTAGTTTAGCATCGTCCTTGTATGTGAGTGCTTGTTCAATAGCTTTATGTATAATTTTCTGCGAATTATAAATGTTCTTATAGGACTTTATTTCAAATATACATTTTTCTGCTCCTTCAGCAACAATATCGTAGCATACTACTTGATTTTGAGCTTTTCTTTGAACATTTTGATATCCTAAATAATGCAATAGTTCTATACAAAATTCTTCAACTAACTGATATCCATAAAATTGATAAACATATCCATCTTCTATTGCTTGTTTAAAAGAATATGAAAAGACCAATTTAAATGAATCTACCCAACTTAAACAATCTTCATCTTCATTCCACGCTCTTTGCCCACTAGTTTCCAATAATATAATTCGTGTTTTTGTTAATTTCCCTATACTACTTATAATCCTACCATTTAAGCCATGAACCTCTTTACATAAAATTAAGCTAGCGTTACCGTTCAACAAAAAATCACTTTTACTACATAAACCGTATGTTGAAATAGACACCTTCCCTAACAGTCCATTTTCTTCCAGTTCTTTCTCGAATTGGACACGCTCCACTAAACTACTAATTAAAACTACGATGTTTTCTTCTCTATTTATTCTTTTTCTTATTATATCCACGAGTATCGATGTTCCTCCAAATCCAACAGGTATCTCAACTCTCATTTTCTTAATTTCTTCTAGTTCTAATTCTTTTGTCAATTTTTCTACTATTTCACTTCTTAAATGTTCGAATTTATTCATAATACTTTTCCTTGCGCATTTCAACAAATATACTGTACCTGTCAATCCACCTTATAGTTTGTCTTTTACCAATCTGCTTGCCACCTCATAACATACATTCACTTCATCTTTGCTTTTATTGCTTTTACCGATTTATCAAAGTCAGATTCTATCAATTGAGTTTTATTAAATATATCGTATTCAAGTCCCGCTTTTCTTTAGCTGCTTTAGCGGAAATAGTCTTTTCCAAAAGCCGTTGCTCCCTGCTTAAGTCGTTCATCATCCATTACAAAACCTTTTCGGATATATTCGTTTAATATTGATGTTGCCCAAATGCGAAACTGTGTTGCTTTTATTGAATCCACTCTATATCCAACAGATATAATTGCATCAAGACTATAATAATTCGTAGGTGAGTTCTGTGTTTTCCCCTCTATTGCACCATGTTGAGTGGGTATTGCAATTTTTGCAACAACCACTTCTTCAGATAATTCTCCTGACTTGAATATATTTGTTAAATGTCGGCTAATTCCTGATTTATCAATACCAAATAAGTCAGCCATACCTTTCTGCGACAGCCAAATACTTTCATCCTTAATAACTGCATTTACGGTAACATCTTCACTATCCGTACTGTAAAGAATCATTTCAAATTGTTTCTGAATCATGTTTCCCATATGATCTCTCCTTTTGTTTTCTGCCTACCAAATATCTTTTTTCCAAGCTAAATCATAGTCATTGATTATCTTCATTTAGCTAATCGAAATAATACGCCACTTCTTGTCTATAATTCTGTATTGTAAAATATGTTCGTTCGATATCCCTTCATCAACGATTATATTCTTTTGCTATTAAGTTGCTAATACTTTCCTCCTAATCTTACCCCTTTCGTCGCAAACATTTGTTCTTTTCTGTATTATAACAAATGCCCTTGATTATCTCAAGGGCATCAATCAATAATGATATACTTTTTTCTATATCTAAAACCTATTTAACACAATATTTCTGCGATTTATCTTTTGTATCAACGACATACACTCTGCATGTGGTGTATCGACTTAACAAGCACAATTCTTGAACGTCGTATTATATACAAGAGCACAATTTATTTAAATGCCAGTTCTTGTAGAGCCAGTGAAAAACATAAGCCTTATAAATATTCCTTCATCAAACATTCAATAGTGAAACACCTCTTTCGAATTTTCATAAATGGTATCTGATATGTCGAATCCAACTACATCAGATATCATTGACATGTTTCTTTTAAGTTCCTTTTCTATCTCATCTATGTGTTGAACTTTTAGCGCAAATGGTGCATCCGTTTCTAGCAACATGTGATCTATTGGTACTGTTTTTATCACTTCTATCCCAGCTTTTGTTTTCAGCATTCCTGGATTTATAGAAAAGTAACATCCCAATTCAATCGCTTTTTTTAATTGTGGCATAGAACCTGTAAACCAATGAAAAATATATCTATTGTTCTTTTGGCTTTTATATGTTCTTAAAATATCAATTACAATACTCGCCGATTTAAGTGAATGAATGGATATCACTTTTTCACCATATTGTTCGCATAAGTTGATAATCTCACTAAACACTTTTATTTGTAATTCCTTAGTATGAATATATCTTTTGCTAAAATCCAGTCCTACCTCACCTATATAATGGCATTCTTCAATGAGAGATTTAAATAACTGCATATCATCATAGCCACTAGAAATCAATTGTGGATGCATTCCTAAACCGACATGTATATTTTTAGTATTTCTACAAAAGTGAATTTCTCTACTATATGCTTTCGGAGTAGTTCCAACTGCAAATAAACTCATATTAGAATTCCGTATTCCATCTATTAACTCTTGCATATCATCCATTAAATCCATATGACAATGTGCATCACAAATCATCACTTTCACCCTCTTGTAATAAACAATCCTGTATAAAAGTATCTACTTCAAATAACCCTCTCATATATGTATCAGCTAATTCTTTCAAGTATCCTTCATCCTGAGGCAATGGTCCTGGCTTATGTATATATAATAAGGCACGATTTTTATCACTTTTTATTTTGTCTATCGCATATTGAAAAGAACGTAACTGGATGCCCATTCCCTCTGAATTTTTACTTTGCATTTTATGAATAGATGTTTCCGTGTATATTGTCCCATCACCTCCAAACGCTTTATGCATTGCTGCTCTTCTAATGATACATGGAACACAATAGCCACAATGCTGAGGAGTAAGACCTCTCCATCTAGCTTTGCCCGGTGATGAACACGAAAATGATATTTTCATTGTCTCATATAGAACATCTTTGTTTTTACATTCTACTGCCATTTCCCCCTTAGTTTTATTCCAATAGTGATTTTTCACATACATATTTAAATCCAAACCTGAAAGCAATTCATTCCATAAAGAAAGATAGAATGGATGTGTTGTTCTTGTACTAAATGAACCTACCCTTGTTTCATCCAACGGAACATTCAAAGCAATCAAACCATTTTCTGGAACCATAAGGGTACTAACATTATCCATTCCAGTCATTGCAAAAATGCCAAAACCAATAAAAAGGAACGATCTGCTTCTTGTATTATTATCATTACCACCTTCTGGTATATAGTCGCTTGGAAATACCATCCATAAATCCAACCATGTATGTAAGATATCTGGGTATACCATATCAAGTCTATTTACAATATTCTCTTGCGCGTTTTTAGTAAGCCCTTCACCAGCATGACTTATTAATAATGTATTTTTCTTATTTTCCATCAAGTTTATAGTACTTATAAGACTATCCATACCTCCTGAAAACAACGATACCTTATCATACTTGTTCGTTTTTTCTCCAATTTCATCTGGACGATTAAAATTCCAGGTTCGATTGGACAGCGTGATTTTCCACAAATCACCCGTCAGAAATTTTAACATGCGCTCAATTATAGAAATCTGTGGCTTCCATAGTGTTATATTTGAAACAGGAATCTCAAGTTCGATTTCTCTTGTCCAAGAATCCTGCCCATGCACTGCTCTCTTAATTCGAGTATCCGCCATATAAACCATCGTGGCAAGAGACATAATATCAAACCCAATTTCGGACGGATATATATTTTCCTTATGTAATCTTTTTTTTATGTAGCTTAATCCATAATTTAATTTACCATTTGAAAGCATAGGCACATCAACAATCACCACATCATCCACTTTTCGCGAATCTACGTTTTCAATTTCATAATTTGCTCTTAATTTATATCGATTCATTCATTTTCACCTGCGCTTACCATAATATCAAATGCCGCCTGATACACTTGGTCCACTATTCTCAGAGAATCTCTTTGTTTAATTTTTCCAGTCTTAATATCTAAACTAATAACAGCATCTGATACACATCCCTTAACAAAATCCTTCATTTGAATAATTAATTTCTCTGATATATCTCGATCTTGTGGCAACAATATAATCTTATTACCAATATCATTCGTAATTCTATTAAATATTGCATTCGCCATAGTACGTTCCACAACCACCATAATCTGCTGTGAAGTTAGATCCTCAAATTTTATTGTGGCTATCTCTGGTGATTCTTCGATTGCAGAAATATAAGCTGACCTCGCAATACCTTCATCTTGTGGACCTCCATCTGGACAGATAAAGTCTGTAATAGCTATAAATACATCACTAGCTGTCTTATGTGAGAGATCCTGTATAGAAAGATACTGTTCAACAGCACTTACACCACCTGAAGCAAATACACCTGCAATATTCAATAATCTTGCAGAACTGCTTCTAGCAGCTCCCATCCTCTGTGTCGCATTGGAACTACCACCTAGAGAATTTCTTATGTAATTAGAGACACTTTTGCGGCCTAAGCTGCTATCTCTTCCTCCTGAATTTATATATCTTGTGAACTCTCCTCGGGGCGTTCTAAAGCGATCTATATCACCCACTGGTGGAATTTGACTACTATTGGGATCAGTTCCACTTTCAGTCTGTGAACTTGTATCTGATTGCTCTAACCATGACGGTACTAAAGGAGTTCCACCCTTTTGTCCTCCATTATGTGTTGATGTTCCCATTTACTAATCACCTCACATATTCTTTAAAGCGTCTTTAACGATTGTCTTTCCACCGCTTTTCAATCTATCAAAATATTGATTTACTACTTTTCTTTCATCACAATCTTTTGGAATCGCTTTATCCCAGCCATGTATAATCCACACTCCAGCCTTGTCTACAGGAATGGCATCTATAAAGTCAGCCAAACTTTTGCGGAGTTCCGGCTTATTCTGTACCAATACAATTAAACCATCAATCCCTTTTGGTTTCATATCAAATTGTCCTTTTTCCATGATTTTTTGAGCAACAATTCCGAACACCTGCTCCGATTCTTGATTTGTCAAATTTTTCAATTCCTCAACACGACCCACAATAATCATTTCATCTGTAAAGAGTAGATCAACTATTTCTGATAGATCATTTCTAGACGTTTTATCTGAAAAATAATCCATTTTTTCTTTACATGCATAATAATACGGTCTTAAATCCTTATCTGCAA
>JAFQBD010000020.1 GCA_017416795.1 Bacillota bacterium
GATATAGCCTAACGCCTGTTTGCCATACCCTTTACCTCGCACATCCGGCCTAAGATATAAATCATCCAAAATCAACGCCTTACCATGAGCCCAAACGCTGTATATAGTCATCAGATTTGCAAACCCTACAGGAACGCCATCTTCTTCAAATATCAACAAGCTGATCAAGTCGTCAGATTCCAACGCTTCTTCAAACGTATGTAAAAATTGCTCGTCATCCGCCTGTCCGGTACTGTTCCACAAACTGTCGTCTTGGATTTCTTCCGCCATAAATTCTCGATTCATGGCTATCCAGCAATCCTTGTCATTTATGTCACATAAACGATAAGCAAACATCCGATGCCTCCTTATTCCTTTCCTAAACCTCTATCCAATCCATCTCACTGCCGTGTTCTTTTATCAAGTCCACCAAGTCTTCTGTCTTCAACCACACAGTCGCACTGTTATCGTTAGGATGGACACCGATAAGTCCAGGCTCGTCCAAAAACGCTTTATCTAAGAACCAGTGCACTTTGCATTCCGAGTCATTCAGAAGGCCCATAGGTGTTACTGCACCGGGGATCAAGCCAAGAATATCCATAAGGAGCTCTGCTGAAACGAAGTGCAAAGCGCGGGTGCTATGGTCTTTTCGGAATTGCTTAAGGTCTACTCTTTTATCTCCCTTAACGGTTATCAGATAGAAGTTCTGCTTTTTGTCATCGCGGATGAAGAGGTTTTTAGCCTCAGCTTCAGGATGAGGCAGCTCTATCATCGCGACTTCTGCCATATTATATACGGCTTCATGCTCCGTGATCTCATGCGGTATATTCTTTTGTATCAATAAGTCATAGATTTCCTGTTTGTTCATCTCTGTATAAATAGCATCCTTTGTCGTGGGAATATATCATGCCGATCGCCTGTAAGTATGAATATATTATCGTTGAGCCTACGAATTTCATACCTCGCTTTTTCAGGTCGTTTGAAATCGCATCTGACAGATCATTAGTCGTTTTATCAGTTTCGTATATTATCTTATCACCGGTAAAACTTTTCAGATAATCATAAAAAGTTCCGTATTCGTTGACTATCGTTCTGAATATCCTGCTGTTGTTTATGCTGGCATTTATCTTCAGTTTGTTTCTGATGATGCCTTTATCATTGAGCAGTTCATTGATTTTCTTATCATCGAAAGCGCACACTTTCTCCAGCTCAAAGCCTTCGTATGCTTTTCTGAAGTTTTCCCTCTTGTTCAGTATGCACTCCCATGAAAGCCCTGCCTGAAATGATTCAAGGATCAGCATTTCATACAGATATCGATCGTCAAAATTAGGCCTGCACCACTCGTTATCGTGATATTCGATATATATGGGGTTTTTCATATTGCACCATGTGCATCTTGTTAGATTCTTCATGTTAATCATTATATCATTTATTACAATAAAGCAAAAGAACGCAATAATATTTATAGTATTATTGCGTTCTTAATTATTATCATTATGTATCCTTATATTATGACTCATTTACGAACTTACCGCACATGTGCTCAGGAGTCAGTTCGAGAAGAATAGTTCCCTTGATGCTTGCCTTGATTTCTTCGTCGATCCATTCATCGTCCAGTGTAAATTTATGGCTGAGCTTTCTAGCTATGTCTTTGATGACATCATGATCTGTAATGATCTTCATTCTGCCAAACACGATAACACTCTCTATATCAAGACCCCAAAATCCTTCTACAGGTCGAGGATCGCTGAGAACGCAGAAGGACACTTTATCGTGCTTATTTATACCATCTTTTCTATGTCCGTAATTACCACTGTGGAAATAGATTTTTCCGGTTTCTTCATCATAAAAATGATTTAGCGGTGTTCCGTAAGGATAATCGTCATCTCCCAGTACGGACAAAATACCTCTCTTCTGATTCTTCAGTATTTCTATACACGCTTCTTCTGAAATTGCCTTGTTCTTTTTTGCCAGTTTTCTAAACATAGCTGTTCTCCTTTCAGTTAAATATATAAACTATTGTTCTATACATAATTGATTCTGTGCCTGTCTTTCCTTCATCCTCTGCCAGTTAATAAAACCATATACATCGTTTATCAGGAAAGCACAGAAACATACCAAGACCGAAATATACCTGCTGTCATACAGGCTTGCCAATGTCCATAATATGATCAGCACGACATCATTAGCTGCATATGCCAATGCAAAGTAAGGGCTTCTCCTAAAAATAAGATATACAGCTACAAAACTCGTAGTAACAGAAATCGTACTTGGGATCAAATTCGCCGTATTAAAGTGATCCAAAATGAAATAAAAAATCACTGTTACGATCAAAGTGATGATCCACATAAACACACTTTCTTTACTGCTTATTTTATTTACTTCCACCTCAGCTTTGTTGCCGTTGTATGGGTTTCGTATCCATGATATCAATGCTACAACTGCCATTGGCATCGTCATACCAAGGTAAGTTATCATTTCTCCATAATAAGCGAATGAATATGAGATAACCCCATAAAACAAGCTGAACACTATCATGAGGAACTGTCCTATCGGATTCCCTTTAGCATTGAAAATAAGTGATGTCACACCTATGATCGATGCAGCTAAGGTCAAATAATTATGTCTGTCAAATATACAGAATGAAAATATGATAATGGCGATCGAACCAAACCATAGAAACAGCTCGCCTTTCGTAAAAAACTTTCTCAACATGAACATTATACACTCCATTTGATAAAAAAAAAAGCATCCTAATCATATCTTCTAAGACCTAATGATATGATTCGAATGCTTAAATTGCACATCTTACTACCCGGTGGCAGTTACATTATTCTTTTTATATATTAAAACACATATCCGACAGCATTGCAACATTCTTTAATTGCAATAAACTTCGATTGCCTTAGCAGTAAACTCTGCAGTCCCGCTGCCGCCGGCTTTATCTATGTTCTCGGTAAACTCTCCTCCTGCTGAATACATCTTGCCAAGACCATTTAATATCTCCTTCGTGCAAGTATAAAAATGCTCGGTGATGTAGTCCTGCAGCTTTTTGACCTGTACCTGCACCTCTTCATCGGAAGGTTCCAGCGCCATCATCTGCCCGAATTCTGCAAAAATCTGCATGAATTCATCCACCATCGCCAGTTCATCTTCATCGCTCATGTTTTGCATTTTCCTTTCGTATTCTTTATACTCAGGCGTCTTTCCCCATTGTTCCTTGGCACGCTTAGAATACTCGTCTATCTTCTTAGTATCGAACACTTTAAAATCCACCTTTCTCACACCTAACAACTTCAATCCTCTCGCAAAATCGATAAGGTTTTCAAGATGCTCTTTTTTCATCGTCAACAGTTCTATCTGCTGCTGCAGTGCCTTTTTCCTGTTAAAATCAGGAGCATCTATGATCCCCTTTATCTCCTTTAACGGGAACTCCAATTCCTTGAACAGTAAGATCTGCTGTAAGCGCTCCAGTGCCGTATCGTCATACAATCTGTATCCTGCTTCTGTATATCCGCTTGGCTTAAGAAGCCCTATAGTATCGTAATACTGAAGTGCACGCACACTCACACCTGTCAACTTACTTACTTCATTTACTGTCATCATCGTCGTTTCCTCCTCATTAAGTACATTTTAAACTATGACGTAATGTAGGAGTCAATATTAATTTAGAAAAATAGCAGTATGCTTTCGAAACATACTGCCTATTCTTTTACACCTATGGTTTTTCTTATATAATTGCCCACTTCTGCCGGCTTGATGCCCAGTGCATATGAGAACTCTTCTTCCACCATTTTTTCTGCAAATTCAAGAGACTTGCTGTCCGTCATTGAGATGTTCTTATTTAATGCCTCCAATTCTTTCTTCTTTATATAAATGCATCTGATCAAAAGAAGCAGCTCTTCAGTAACACCCTTAGTTATGATATCGTGAAACAGGTCTGCCCTTGTCCTTCTGTCGCTTTCCCAGATTATTTCTTTATCAGGCATGCCGAGAAGCAATGCATCTATTTCTGTTTTCGTCATGACAGACCTCATTTTTGAAACCAGCTTTTCATTTTTCAGCGGAACAAATATGGTGGATGCTTTAGTCCTAAGTGGTTCAAGGATATAATAAGCTTTTTTAGTTTCACCTGTTATAAAGCTCATTTCTTTTATATCTTCCACGCGGCATAACCCATTAGTTCCATATATAACATTTTGTCCTATTTCAAATCGTCCGCCTATCATTTCACGCCACACCTCCTACTCTTGATATAATTATATCAAGATTTTTTGGCGTTTTCTAATGATAAATTTCACGAATTTTTAATATTTGATCCTGAAATAATCTAAATAGGATTTATATTTATCTTGTGCTGCTAAACAAGTATCAGTCAAATAGCCCTTTTCATTATCCCATTCACTTAAGCCTCGATAGTAAAATATTTTCATATCGTCTTCGATAATAAACGGTACTATATCATGTTTCAAACACTCCTTAAACATGATAAGCCTTCCTATACGACCATTACCGTCTTGGAATGGATGGATACGTTCAAATTTTACATGGAAATCAAGAATGTCATCTAATGTTACTTCTGACAATGCATTATATTTACTGATCAATGATTTCATTTCGCTGCCTACATTTTCAGGTAAGGTAGTAGTCATTCCGCCAACTTCATTCGGTCTTTTTTTATAATCACCCACTGCGAACCAAGATACCTTAGAATCACTTGTTCCCGATTTCAAAATCAGATGCAGTTCCTTAATGAATTTCTCAGTCAGTTTTATTTCCGCCTTCTGGATTATCTTGTCCATACATCGGAAGTGATTTGATGTTTCAATGATGTCATCTACATGCAGCACCCCTTCATCTGCACCAACAGTATTGGTTTCAAAAATATATCTCGTCTGATCATGGGTAAGCCTGCTCCCCTCCATGTGATTGGAGTTATAAGCCAGCTCTATCTGCGTTTTATGATATAATCCGCCCGAAATATTGTGGACCATTTCATCTCTTAAAACTTCCAATACTGTCTCAGGCTCTGTATTTTTCTTATTGATACGTGCCGGTTTTACTGCATCCTCAGGAATATTCCATGTCTTGCCCGTAATAAAGGCTCCCGGGATCCGTTCATTCGCACAATAATTCCTGACACTTCGTTCAGATATTCCCCATTTCTTTGCAACCTCTGCCACTGATAAATATCTCATTTTATCCCTCCGAATTCTCTATACCAATATTATATACCGTTATCGGCAATTTTCAATCATATTTGCGTTATGTTTTTCATCTTTTTGCCGATAACGGATAAAGAGACGACAATGCCCTTTAAGGACATTGCCATATTCATTTATTTAGTCATATCAACAAAAATTCCATACATTTGTTATCTACAGCCTTGAACCCCAGCCTTTCATACAGTTGCAGGGCTTTTTCATTGGATGGTGTTACTTCCAGTGTTACTCTATTTGTATCAGGGATCAATCTCGGCACACCCTCAATAAATGCTGTCGCCGCACCCTGACTTCGTGCGCTTTCTATGGTATACATCTCATCGATGTTTGCTGTAAGGCCACCCCATTCGTTGCTCCATATCAGCTGGATGATAGCGTACCCTATTATCTCGCATTCTTCATTTTCTATAATATATATCCTCAGACGATCGGGATATGCCTTGGCTTGCTCTATCGTCATATCGATCTTTTCCTGTGACATAGGCTCGCCTTCAGGATCTTCTGCATACAGCTTATAGATCATGCTGCAAAGCGCACTCTTTAGTTTTTCATCATATTTGATACAATTGATTTTCATATCCGAGTACCGCCTATCTCTCAAATTTCACCACATAAGATCCCAAAACCTGTCTGCATGGGATGATCGCAGCATTCTCAACAGTAAAGGCTTTCTTTGAATAGGTATTTTTGATTTCTTCAGGATATGCAGGCAAAGTCTCTCCGATGCTTTTTCCAAAGGCGCCGTCTTCTATCAGCCAGCGGAATTCGCAGTCGCAAAACTCTTTATTTGCAGTGATCTTTTCTGCCGATCTGAATTCTTCGCCTTCTCCGATGAAAAAACAACCTTCATTGTCCTTTTCCGCCGGGCAGGAGCCTTCTATGCCGACACCAGTAAACGAAATCTCGAGAAGCTCATTTTTGAAGACTGTCTTTTTACCTGTTCTTACGAATCGCATACCGTCCCAGAAGCCTATATTTATCCAGCCTCGCTTACCGTCTTTTTCTACAGCTGTATTGAATTCTATATAACCTGATCTATCATCTCTGATCTCAGCATTGAAGCGCAGTACGGGACGAAGTGACTCATACCCATCAGGTAAAATCGCTCTCAATCTATCCTGCTCAACGCCATAAGCCATCACATATTGTTCGATTTTCATTACCTCAGCTCCTCGATCGCATCTTGTAATTTAGCTAAGAATCGCCCTGCATGAGCACCGTCCATCTGAGTATGATGGAACTGGAATGATATAGGCAAATAGTATCTAAACCCTTTTTTTCTATACTTGCCCCATATAATAAATGGATTATTGAAAATACCACTGTTCATCCCTACAGCACCGTCTATTTCCGTATCTATAATAGCAGAGGTCCCTATTACCATACTGGTTTCTGATAAATCTCTATCCTGCAATGTTTCAGCAACTTCAGCCGTATATTTCATATAATCATGATTGAAACTATCTAAATCGTCTTTATATAAAATATCGCATGAACTTACTTCGTCTGCTTTGTTTTTAACTATAGTATTCACTGCAATGGTTTCGTACTGTATCAACTTATCTCCCACAGGAAGAATATAGAATTCTTTCACCCGTACTGCTGCTTTACCGATACAATAATCAAGCAGCATATTGAATTTCATATTTTTCTTTTTTGACATCTTGATAAGATTTGTCACATCCAAAGTCTTAAAAAATGTCACCATTGGATTAGGCGCATTCAACCATAGTTCGTAAGCTGAAGCTCTGCTCGTATCTTTTGGATTTATTTCTCTAGTCATAATTCCCTCTATAAACACCTCAATTAAAATCTGATTTCTCTTGCAGGTTCTGTAAATGAACAAATCTGAGCTACTGCATTCTTAAGGTAATATACTTCTGTATTACCATCGCCGGGCTGGTACATAGCCTTAAGATCAGGATAACCATCAAGCATATGTTCCTGCGCTTTGATGTTATCATCAAGCACAGCTTCTGCAGTGATACGGATCCATCTGCCGTCAGGCGTCATGGCACTTATCTCAACTTTTGGATTAGCTTTCATCTGATTTGCTACATTCTTTACCTTTCCTGTCTGTATGTACAGCTTATCTTCAAACAGATCAATAGTCCCGAATGGACGAACTCTCGGCTGATCACCGTCAACAGTGGCTAAGTAATAAACGCCTGCTTCTTTTAAAAATTCATATACTTCTTTCATCATTTTTCCTCCCTGTAATTATAAATCACTTTTCAACCTATTCGCTAAATCCAGTATTTTCTCCTCTATAACCCTGATCGTCTGTTCGAACACTTCATCCGGCTCACCTGTCGGGTCATCAAGGCCCCAACCCTCTACAGATGCTCTGGGAATATATGGACAGGTCACATTGCATCCCATTGTTACGACCACGTCCGGTGTAGGAATATCCTCGATCAGCTTGTTATATTGAGTTTTCTCCATATCTACATCATGAAGCTTCTTCATGATACGAACAGCATCAGGATTGATATGATCTTTTATTTCCGTTCCTGCAGAATAGCTGTCAAATACATCAGCCGCCAGCTTCTTGCCAAGCGCCTCTGCCATTTGACTGCGACAGGAATTATGCACGCATACAAATGCGACTTTTGGTCTATTGTTCATACACAACTACTCCCTGTCAACAACAGCATGACGAACCACAACAACAAGTTTCTTTCTTAGCCTTACCTTCAAAGAAATTCCTTAGATTGTCCGGCACTTCATAGCACCCACATCCGCAGCTGCAGCTTTCTGCATCAGAAAAAGAGTTCCTCAAAATGGCTTCTGCTAACATTGCTTTAGGGGGCACCTCATAGAGATTGCCCTCATATTCAAATACTCTGCAATCCACTTGTGTTCCACTGATCTCACCGCAACATCCGCAATCCGATTCTTTTACCTCATCACAGATATCCCTACCATTTATACGTATAGTGGGTGAAGATACGAAGCGATGTTGTACTGCAAGCTCTTCATTGTCGATTTTGATTTTGCTGTATGATACGCTATATCCTGCCAGTTCCAGTGCAGGTGTTAATTCAACGATCACATCTTCCAAAACCTCATCTGTACCAACACATCGATCACATGTGTCAAGATCGAGATAAAGATACTCTATTTTAACTTCTTTTTTCTTCATAATACTATTTATCCTCCACCACCAGCTTCAGCACGTCAGGTCTTGCGTAATGTCCAACCGCATCGTGTTCCATCTTACATGATGCCGGAAGCTGCATATCCAGTTCTGCATAGATTATCGTTTCTTCATCCCATACAGGTTCAGTTACATAATGTCCGTATGGATCTATGATACAGCTGCCTCCTCTGCACACCATATCAGGCTGAGCTGCAATGGCATCCTGTTCATTGATGTGGTCAGGGTATGATGATTTCCTTATTATCATATCAGCATTGATGAAATAGCATTTGCCTTCGATAGCTATATGCTGTATAGTTGCCTGCCACTCAGGGTTGTCGTTAGTGTTTGGCGATATGTATAAAGTGATGCCCTTTTGGTAAAGTGCTACTCTTGCCAGTGGCATATAGCTTTCCCAGCAAATCAAGCTTCCCATCGGTCCCCAAGGAGTATCGGTTATAGGGAAAAAGTCTTTATCCGCGTCACCCCACACTACTCTTTCAGTACCCGTAGGCTTCAGCTTACGGTGCACTTTGTATGAACCGTCCGGCTCAAAGATAACATTGCTGTTATAGAGTGTGCCGCCAACTGCATCTCTCTCGGAGAAACCTATGCTCACATATGCTCCTGCCTTCTTTGCGGCCTCAGCGAGCTTTGCGAATTCTTCTCCTCCTGCAACGAGAGAAGCGTCATAATACTTCTTCCAGTCTTCGCGGCCCGGTTCGGTACGCTTACCCATACTGAATCCGAAGTTCATGCCGATAGGATATCCCGGTATGAAAAGTTCAGGAAATACGATAAGCTCAGCGCCCTTCGCGGACGCTTCTTCTATAAGCCCCAGCGTCTTTTCCAGACCTTCGGTCTTGTCGAACATTATCGGCTCTGCCTGAACCAGTGCTATTTTGCATTTATCTTTGATGTCTATCATTGCTTTGCCTCCTTATATCATATAAGTAATTATATCAGTATTTCTTCTTCAGTACCATGTATGCTCCCCAATAAAGTATAAGCATGAAACAAACTGTGAAGGCAGCTGCCGTCGACAGCATATCCTGACCGATTATCTTAAGCACGATCACCGCTGCTGCCATGGCGAGTATAAATATATATCCTGCCCATGCCCATGCCTTGTTTCTGATGAAGTGATTTCGCTCATCGTTCACTTCGATCTCCATCTTCTCGCGGTAAACTTCGTTCTTATTGAACCTGTGCTGTCTCAGAAGCTGCAGCAAACCAACTACTGCCAGCGCGAATCCCATACCGTTCCAGAATTCATCCACCTTCCCTGCGAATGACAACGCTATCAATACCACTCCTATAATCACATAAATTATACTTATTATCCTCTTTTTATCGTTCATATCATCAACCCCCTTATTCTTCTTCGAAAACAAACACTTCTTCGATCGTCATGTCGAAGTATTTCGCGATCTTATATGCCAGCATTATAGATGGATTATAACGTCCATTCTCCAGAGAGCTGATAGTCTGTCTGGATACACCCATCTCCTTGGCAAAATCCTCCTGACGTATACCCCGCTCTTTTCTTATTTCTTCTATCCTGTTTTTCAAAATGTTTCTCCTTATGTAAAGTTTACTTTACCTCATCTGTAAGCTGATTATAATAAAAAGCCAGCCTGATGTCAAGCTAGCTTTACAAATAAAATGTTTTTTCTTAAATCTCCGGTATTTCTATACCTCGCCTGTTCTCCAGTTTATTCCTGCGGTTCAGTTCCTCGATCATGCGGCTTATCT
Organism: Bacillota bacterium; assembly: GCA_017416795.1. Lineage (GTDB taxonomy): Bacteria > Bacillota > Clostridia > Peptostreptococcales > Anaerovoracaceae > Lentihominibacter. The sequence goes on from JAFQBD010000020.1 coordinate 10,099, forward strand.
CCAGATCTGCCTGTTCCACTTCAAGTCTGAACTCGTCGGCTGACACCTTGAATGCTCCGCTGCCTACGATTATCATCTGTTCCAGTCTGTCTGATGTAGCAACTCTTACAAGATAATCCTTGGCTTTCTCATGAGCTGTTTTCTCGATATACATATCTGCCGTCTCGGCTTCAGCCGTATAGACCACATCAACGTTTTCATGTTTCTCGAAATGGCGCTCACCGCCTTTGACACGATATGCGTCGAACACCACGATCACTCGGCATTTCTTATATCCCTGATAATTAGCCAGTATCTCGATAAGAGTTTCCCTCGCTCCGTCTATGCTGACCTTAGCCAATTCTTTAAGCTGATCCCAAGCAAAGATGATGTTGTATCCGTCTACCAACAGGAATTCTTCCTTGACTTCTGTCGGCATTATCTTCACTTTTTCACGTTCGGACAAGATCTCACGCTTCGGTATATGCCTGCGTTCTTTAGGCTTGCCGTAAGTCATCTCGAAAATCCTGTCAAGCTCCGCATCTTCTTCCTTTGTTCCTCTATATGAGGCATGGACTCCGCCGAAGATTTCTGCACCGCCTTCGCGGTGGTCAAAGTTCCCGCCATCGCCCTCTCCCGGCATCCTGCTCACTACATGCATCATCTCATCAGCTTCATCCCACTTGACAGTATGGCCCGCGCCGTGAGAACAGAACACCGAATCAGGAGTGTTTTCCAGGTCTGCTTCAGGATCGTAATCATACTCAGTTATGACTCTATCCTGATCGTGGCACGGCTCATATCCTGCAAGCGCACAAGTCAATATGCCGTGACCTTTCGTATACGATACCACCTCGAGGGCATAGTCCTTCATCTCCGATACAGGGGCCTTCCCGGACAGCATCATCATGTCTCCCAGCGGCTGCGGATCATCGAAACTGCCGCTCATCTTCTGTATATCTGACATGGCACGGCCGACACAGTCGGACGGGATCTCAAGCCTGAATTCATACCATGGTTCCAGCAGTACGGACTCGGTTTTCATGAGACCTTGACGGATAGCTCTGTAAGTAGCCTGTCTGAAGTCACCCGGAACTGTATGTTTCAAATGTGATTTGCCTGCCAATATCGTCAGCTTCATATCAGTTATCGGAGAGCCTGTAAGCACACCGATATGCTCTTTCTCCGTAAAATGAGTATGGATAAGTTTCTGCCAATGGAGAGGCAGTTCATCTCCGTTGCATACGCTGTCATAAGTAAGTCCGCTTCCCGGCTCACCCGGTTCAAGCAGGATATGTACTTCGGCAAAATGTCTGAGAGGTTCGAAATGTCCTCTCCCTATCACTGCACTCTTGATAGTCTCTTTATATGTTATATTTCCCTGACCGAATTCGATATCCATGTCGAATCGATCAAAGATCACATTTTTCAATATTTCTGTCTGCACTTCACCCATAAGCTGCATCTGGATCTCCTGCAGCTGTTCGTTCCAGATCACGCGAAGCTGCGGATCTTCTTCCTCCAGCTGTTTGAGTCTTATAAGTGCAGTATGAGTATCTACATTAGGAGGCAGTATCACTTGATATGTGAGTACCGATTCTAATGTCGGCGTCAATGCATCAGCTTCTATTCCCAGGCCTTGTCCTGCATAAGTATCTTTTAGTCCCGTAACTGCGATCACATCTCCTGCGACAGCACTATCTACAGCAGAAAACTTAGTTCCGGAATACATTCTTATCTGTTCGACTTTTTCCGTCATTTCTTTATCCGAACTATTGCTGCCGGTCACTATTTCTTCCTTAGTTTTGAGCGTTCCTCCGGTCACCTTCATATGCGTCAATCTGCTGCCTTTATCATCACGGGTTATCTTATATACTCGTGCACCGAACGCGTCTCCGTAAGAAGTCCCGCAAGTGAATTCGTCAAGCCCGTCAAGCAGACTGTCTATACCCTCCATCTTAAGAGCGGAACCGAAGAAACAAGGAAAGAGCGCCCTTTGCATTATAGCTCCGCGCAGGTTGTCTGAAGAAAGCTGTCCCGACTCAAGGAATTCATCAAGCAAAGTTTCGTCACACATGGCGGCAGTTTCCATCCATTCATCTGCACTTGACCTTGAATCATCCGAAAAATCCACAAGCCTCTGGTCAAGTCTTCTTCTCAGCTCTTCGAGGATATCTTCACGCACTGCTCCATCAAGATCCATCTTATTTATAAAAATAAACACAGGTACATCATACTTGGCAAGAAGTTTCCATAAAGTAGATGTATGACCTTGCACTCCGTCTTTACCACTGATGACAAGCACCGCATAGTCAAGCACCTGAAGTGTACGCTCCATCTCAGCAGAGAAATCCACATGACCCGGAGTGTCCAGCAGCATGAACTGTGTATTTTTATATGACAACAAAGCCTGCTTGGAGAAGATAGTAATTCCCCTGGCACGCTCCTGTGCATCAGTGTCAAGGAAGGCGTTGCCATGATCCACACGACCCAGCTGTCTGATGGCGCCGGTCTTATACAGCAGACCTTCCGATAAAGTTGTCTTCCCGGCATCTACATGTGCCAGGATACCTATAGTGATTTTCTTCATATATCATCCTTCAAAAAACTTCTCTCTCATCAGTCACCATTATACCATAAAGGCATTTACTTTTTTAAAATTTAGCTTACAATATAATGGTATAGTTTTACTTTTATTATCATAGAGGAGTAAAGACATGACTTACACAACTAAAGAAGCCCGCGAACTTCTGGGTAAATTACCAAAAACTGATCTGGGATTCTTCCCTACTCCGTTATATAAACTTGACAAGCTGTCAGCAGAGCTCGGTATCGAACTCTACATCAAACGTGATGATTTCACAGGTTCGAATCTGTTCGGTGGCAACAAGACAAGAAAACTTGAATATCTCATCGGCAAAGCTAAGGCTGAAGGATGCGACCACGTATTCACTTATGGTGCAGTCCAGTCCAACCATGCTATGCAGACTGTATGGGCTGCCGCTAAAAACGGCATCAAACCCGTGATATATCTTGCAGCCATCGTTCCTATCGATGAAAATGACATCAAGGCCAACCTGCTGCTTGATCGAATCTACGATGCAGAGATACATTACATCGAGCCTCTTGAAGGAGAAAGCTTCATGGATACAGAAGAGCGCTCTTTCAAAATGGGCGAAGAACATATCAAGCGCCTTGAGGCTGAAGGTCATAAATGCATGAACATCCCTGTAGGCGGTGCTGATGAGACAGGTTCTCTCGGATATATCGGCGGTATCACAGAGCTTTATGAACAGGCAGATGCCCTCGGCGTAGAATTCGACTATCTCTATCATGCTACAGGTTCCGGCGGAACAATGGCAGGTATGATGGCGGGAAGAAATCTGCTTGGCCGCAGCACAGTTATCCGCTCCATAAGCGCTATGGAAATAGGCAGATCATATGCAAAGCACAGTGCATCTTTATCTAATGGTGCTCTTGCTCTCATGGGCATAGGCTCTCCTGATGAACCTCTTGTTAAGGCAGAAGACTTCGCACCGGATGATAATTATTATGCTCCGGGATATGAGATCCCTAACGAAGCTACTACTAAGGCGATCAAGCTCCTTGCCAAGACTGAAGGCATCCTGGTGGATCCTGTATATTCAGGCAAAGCATTCTCTGCCCTTCTCGACCATGTCAAAACAGGCAAGATCGAGCAAGGAAGCAAGGTGGTTTTCGTCCATACAGGCGGCGCCACAGTATTCTTCGCGGAAAAAGAGATCCTCGGTGATGTATTTTAGAAAGAGAGACTAGCTAAATGAGCTTATTAGAATTATTCATACTTGCCGTAGGATTATCCATGGATGCATTTGCCGTATCCATATGCAAAGGGCTTTCTCTCTGCAGGATAACACCTAAGCATATGTGTATTGCCGGTGCGTGGTTCGGCGGATTTCAGGCACTGATGCCGCTCATAGGATATTTCCTCGGAAGTGTTTTTTCTGAAATAATAACAAAATACGACCACTGGGTCGCATTCATACTTCTCGCCTTCATCGGCGGCAATATGATAAAGGAATCTCTAGAGAAAGAGGCCGATTCCTGTGATGCTTCCATGACCATGAGATCCATGTTCCTGCTTGCTATAGCTACGAGCATAGATGCTCTGGCAGTAGGTGTGACATTCGCATTCCTCAACGTAAGCATCGTCCCTGCCGTATGTTTCATAGGTATAGTGACATTCGTGTTCTCAGCCCTCGGTGTGAAGATCGGCAGCATCTTCGGTACTAAATACAAATCAAAGGCCGAGCTTTTCGGAGGCATAGTGCTGATACTTATAGGTCTGAAAATATTCTTAGAAGGGTTCGGTATCATATAGTAAGCTACAATCAAAAAATGCGGTGTGTTTTTAACTAACACACCGCAATTTTATTTATACGTTTTCTCCGTCCTTAAAGGCTTTCATCATCGCACCTGTAAGGCTTATCGATGAGTCTGCGCTTTCCTCAGGTATCTCATCTCTTTCGAGCCATTCGGCTACAGATAATTCGTTTTCATCCATAGTGACTTCTGTGCTTCCGTCAACATCACAGAAGAATCCCATCAGCAGCGTATCTGAGAAAGACCACGGCTGACTGCTGTAATATCTGATGTTCTTTACCTGAAGTCCCACTTCCTCCATCACCTCACGGCGAACTGTATCTTCAAGACTTTCTCCCACTTCAGAATATCCTGCTATGAGAGCATACCTTCTGTACTTGCTGTGTTTAGCTGAATACTTGGTCATCATCAGCTTGTCGCCATCTATGACCCCGACTATTACGCTTGGACAGATCTGAGGGTAGTACACTTTGCCGCACTCAGGACATTTCATAGCCCTTTCATCACCTGTGGCTTTCATCTTGGTCCCGCATCTTCCGCAGAATTTCGTATTAGTATACCAGTCGTGTATCTGGAATCCTGTTACAGCTGCGAATGCCTTCCACAGAGGTCTCATGCTTCTGACAGTATCTTTGGTGACATACTGCCACTTGCCGAAAGGTTCTATCTCAGGCTTGCGAAGCTCGAAATAATCGTTCTCATCGATACGGAACAAGAACTTAGCCTTTTCCTTCACCTGAGGGAAGACTTCTTCTATGTCCTTTACCTCCGGATAAGTTATCCCTTCTTCATCCATGCAGCACAATAATGTATCGTCTCTGAAAATAAGCATGATGTCATCATCTGCCACTTCCACATTTCTGTATGTCACATCATATTTATGAGGAGCTATGTCCTGCAGCATTTTATCACCTCTCCGCAGTTTATCTTTCTCGCTCGCGAACTGTGACCGTAACTGTTTCACCGTATTTCTTATCGATACGATCAAGCATTTCACGTCTTAAACTGATCGTATATGCCGGCCTATCTTTGAAATGCTTATGCCCTCTGCTTCTGATACAGCAATCCAGCGGCTCGCCATCAATAGTAGCATGTACATATACGATACTTTTGCCAAATATCTTTTTTATGTCTCCCGGAAATATCACGTATGAGGCAAAACTGCCCGGTAATCTCCATAACATCGCCTCGAATTTATATTTATTAGGATTCATACTTGCCTCCATTCTACCATGCTTTTCTTGATTCTACCATCACTATAGCTATGAAAAAAGCACACCTTCAAGAAGATGTGCCCGGATTTCCGACAAGTTTTCCTCTGTCTTCCATTAAAAAGGATCTATCACACCAAGAGACATCAAAACGAGAGATAGAACAGCTAATATTATTACTATGACAGCTATCCTCTTCTCGAAAGGCTTGAAAGGCTCAAGCCCCTTCTCGCGTCTCCCTTTCACATACACCCATATCCCGGGAGCATATAAGATGCTCGTGATGAGAAACTGCACTATCCCTGCAGAAATTATCATCCACACCCCGTAGATACTTCCTACTATAGCGACCGCACTGCCTGTAAGCTTGAGATAATACAGGGCACTGAGCAGATACGGCAGCATTATCATAGATGATCCTATCGTGTAAAACGCCAGATACGAAGACTCACTGAAGAGTATTATAAGGAGGAACACCTGTATTATCACATTGGTGATTATCAGTGCAGTGGCAGGCGAACCATTCTCATTGCTCCTGGCAAAGGCTTTCGTGAATACGCCCTGCCTTGCTGCCTCGTAAGGACATTCTGCTGCTATGATGGTCCATCCCAGAAGTGCACCGAGGATCGATATGATAACACCTATATTCACAAGTGTCGCTCCCCATGGTCCGACTACGGCTTCAAGTATCTGAGCCATCTGAGGATTGTTCAGCTGAGCCAGTTCTTCAGTCGTCATTACTCCCATGCTGAGGACGGCAACTATGACATAAAGCGCAAGTATACCTAAAAATCCTGTTAGGGATGCTCTGCCTACGTCACTTGATCGTCTCGCTCTTGCCGAAAGCACTACGGCACCTTCTACTCCGATAAAAGCCCAGACTGTCGACGAAGTGGTGGACATTATCTGAAGCCCCAGTGGCACATCTCCCGCACCCCAGAAATTATCCATAAATATATCGAAGTCAAACTTACCGAGTAGCAGCACAGCCACGATGAATACGAATATCGGGATCAGCTTGCATATAGTCACTACTGCATTTATTATGGTCGCCTGCTGGACGCCTTTTAGCACCAGTGCCACTATGAGCCATACTGCTATCGACCCTGCTATGATCGAAGGCCCGTTATTACCTGAACCAAATATCGGAAAGAAATATCCAAGGGCACCAAACAGCAGAGTTATATAGGACACATTGCTGATAAGCGCACTCATCCAGTATCCCCATGCCGAGTTGAATCCTACGAATTCTCCGAATCCTTCTTTGGCATAACTGTATATCCCGTTTGTAAGATCCGGTCTCAGCTTATTCAGTCCGAAGAAACACAGCATCAGCATGTACATACCGATACCGGCGATACCCCATCCTATAAGTACGCTTGCCGTATGCGCCCCGTTAGATGCCATATCTCCTGCAGTCGTGAATATGCCGGCCCCGATCGTTGAGCCTATGATCATGGCAGTCAGCCCACCGAAGCTTAGCGAGCCATCTGTTCTTGTCACATTATCATTATCCATAAATACATCCTTTGCGTTTTTTGATAGTATTTGCAAAACCCGCAAAGATATGCAAAAAGCGCACCTTGCCGATGCGCTTTAGTAAGTCTTTTTCAAGCATGAAGCTGTGCTCTTTATATGAGATTGAGTTTTTTTGAAAGTATTCTTTCGGTTATCACATGAAATGCTGCCAGCTGGACTGCTGCTGCAACGAACGCTGCACCAAGGCCTGCCTGCACTAATATGAATCCGTCATCGTTCATGCCGGCACTTGCTTCGATGGACCAGAGCCATTCACTGAGCCATACATCCAGACATAATGTGTCACCCACTACAATGATCACTGTCGCCAATATAGTAAGTGCTATATTGATAGCAATATATGCGCCGAGTGAAGTAAGTAATCTATGCTTACCTGTCAGCTGGCCGATAGCCATGGCCGCATAGATCTGATATATAGATGCCATAGTACCGATTATCGCTAATATTACAAATTCGATAATGACGAGGATCAGTCTAGGTTCTTCACCAAGTACTGCGAAAAACTCTTTAGCACCATACAGCAATCCATTGATATCGTTGATTCCTATTAAAATGAAAATGGAAATAACAGCACATACGATGCTGATCATTACTACAGCACAAGCAACTATCCCTTTTGATGTTATAAGCTGCCAAGGTTTGACCGGCAGAGTATGCATCAAATATCCTTCGTCACCTAACAGACCTTTGTAGAAACGCATCAGTACTATGAATATGGTTATCACTATCATAGCAATAAAGATAGCTGCATAAATCAGCGGGAACACTAAATCAAATATCAGCTGCAAAATGTTCATTATGCCTTGAGGATCCTCAGGAAATACATTACCCATGACTTTGAGTACTATACCGAGAAGTGCTGCTGATACTATCAGTGCAGGCCATATGATCCCTATATATCTTAACCCCGATCTGAATTCATATTTTATAAGATTACCTGTCATATCCGTTCACCCCCATGAATGGAACCATTCTAAATGTATCCTTGAACACATCGTCGATGGATTTGCCCTCTTTTTCTTTTATGTCATCTACTGCTTCATGACGAACGATCACACCGTTTTTTATGAATACTACTTCGTCAAGGATACGCTCGATATCAGATATAAGATGTGTTGATATAACTACCGTGCCCTCTTCATTGTAATTGTTTATGATGGTAGTAAGTATGTAATCCCTTGCTGCCGGATCCACTCCTGCGATCGGCTCATCGAGAAGATAGAGCTGGGCGCGTCTGCTCATCACTAAGATAAGCTGCACCTTTTCCTTGGTCCCCTTGGACATGGTCTTAAGTTTGTCTTTGAGACCTATCCCCATCGAAGCACACATCATCTCAGCCTTTTCTCTATCGAAGTCCTTGTAGAAATCACCGAACATATCGAAGATGTCATTTACTTTCATCCAGTCAGCGAAATATGTCTTATCCGGCAGATAACTGATCACTGATTTAGTATGGACTCCGGGATGCTCACCGTCTATCAGCACTTCTCCGAAAGTAGGTTCGAGAAGCCCGTTGAGTATCTTGATAAGCGTGGTCTTGCCGCTGCCGTTAGGTCCGAGAAGACCTATTATCTTACCTCTTCCAAGCTGCAGGTCCACGCAATCGAGCGCTTTGACTCCCGAGAAATTCTTTGTTAGATCCCTGCATTCAACAACTAATTCTGTTTTCATCTATTTTCGACCCCCTTTTTCTTTATGATGTCTATGACCTCTTCAGCGCTGAATCCAAGTGATGCCATTTCATCCATAAATCTTCCTACATTGTCAGCTGCGATGGCTGCCTTCGTTTCTGCTACAAGCTCCTCATCTGTAGTCACAGTCCTGCCTGCAGTCCTATTGGTGATGACAAGGCCTTCGCTTTCCAGTTCACTAAGCGCTCTCTGCATAGTGTTACGGTTGACCCCTGCTTCTTCGGCCAGATCTCTAACAGTTGGAAACGGTCCACCCATTACATATCTGCCGCCGACTATATCTTTCATCAACCGCTCTTTTAGCTGCGGCCATATAGGCCTGCTGTCATCAAGATTCCATCCCATGTGTTTTCCTCCCTTCCTCAAATATTCGTATCCAATGCCCCTTGACTTTATTGTCATGTTGTCTTATGTGCTTAGGACAATAATAAAATACAATATGCTTCGGCCGTTGTCAATAGTTTCGACAAAAATCGTGCATTTTTATATTTTTACAATATATGCTAGGAATTTGTCCCTCTAATATGTATAATAGGCATTGTTTGATATTTTATTTTGATGAAGAGGAGATTTACTTAAATGAAAAAAGTTGATTTGATCGGCGTTCAGATGGACCTGGGAGCCGGCACTCGCGGCGTTAACATGGGCCCTGCTGCTATCAGATATGCAGGAGTTGTTAAGGGTATCGAAGAATTAGGTATCGAATGCAATGATAAGGGTGACCTGATCCCTAAGGCAAAGGGCGAATCAAGAGATGATATGAGATGCTTCGAACAGGTAGTTGATCTGAATGAAAAGCTGTATCACGAAGTACTTGATTCACATAAAGAAGGTTCATTCCCTATCGTACTAGGAGGAGACCACAGTATCGCTGCAGGAAGTATCCCTGCAACTCTGAAGCACTACAAGAACATCGGTGTTATCTGGGTAGATGCTCACGGAGACTGGAACAGCCCTGAAACTTCACCATCAGGCAACATGCACGGAATGCCTTACTCAGCAGTATGCGGTGCAGGCCCTGACATCATGGCATGCTTCGACGGCGAAAAGAATTTCGTAAACGCTAAGAACTGCGTACAGATCGCGGGAAGAGATATCGACAAGTATGAAAGAATCAGAATGAAGGAACATGGCGTGACTGTATTCTCCATCGCTGATATCGACAGAATGGGAATGCCTGCAGTAGTAGAAGAAGCTATCAGAATCGCTTCAGAAGGTACAGAAGGTATCCACGTAAGCTTCGACGTAGACGCTATCACTCCTGAATCAGCACCGGGAACAGGCACTATCGTTCACAGCGGACTGACACTGAGAGAAGCTTTCTATCTAGTTGAAACTCTTCACGAATCAGGCAAAGTTATCGCTCTGGACATGGTAGAAGTAAACCCTATGCTGGATACAAGAAACCAGACAGGCGACATCGCAAGCGAACTGATCCTGTCAATGCTCGGTAAGACTGTATATTAATATTTTACGACAACTTACATACTGACATAAAAAATGGAAGCTTTCATATGAAGCTTCCATTTTTGATATCATATATGTAATTACTTTCTCTTCTTAGTCACTTTTCTGCGTGGTTCACACTTGTACTTCTGCATGATCTTACTATGTTTCCAGAAAAGCCATACTATACCGCCTGTACATGCGAATAACAGCACTATCACAGCAGTCGGTTTATCGATAAAGTGAAGCACTCCTGATGCGAAATACACTACTGAATAATTCCTCCACATCGTAGCATTCTCTCTGTTGAACTCCTTGACATCTGATATGACGTCAGAAGAAATCAATCCTCCTGTAACGAACCACATAGGAGTCGTTTTCTTCTCTGCATAGACACTTATCGCATAAAATATAAGACCTACACCGCATACACATATCAACCATATTACACTTCCTGTCATATTACATCTCCTTTCACCTTAAACCAACTACTTTCACATTCTATAAGTCCGTCATCCTTCATCTTGCTGATTTCCTTTGACATGGCGCTTCTCTCTACTCCCAGATAATCGGCAAGTTCCTGCCTGTCGAACGGTATCTCGAAGCTACTGCTGCCATGGATCTTTGCCTGTGACAACAGATATGTCATTAGTTTATCTCTTGTCGTCCTCTTGGACGTTATCTCTATCTTCTTATTAAATGCCAAGTTCTTATTCGCCAATACCTGAAGAAGATTATGGATTATCATGTTGTGAAATCTGCATGAACTGCTGCAAGTAGTTATTATGCGTTTGCAATCGATCAACATTATCTCACTGTTTTCTGACACTGCGACGCTTACAGGAAGTTCTTCAACTTCGGCACATGCGAATGATTCTCCAAATAATTCGCCCGGCATTATGGCAGCCACGATAGTCCTGTTGCCGAAGAAATCGTTCCTTACTATCTGTGCCTCTCCTGTCAAAACTATCCCAACATACTTGGCAGCTTCACCTTCGGAGAAAATATATTCTCCCTTTCGTGCATCGACAACTCTGGCATCAAGGCATGACAGCATCGATAATATCTCATCTTCTTCAATACCCCTAAACAGTATGCACTTTTTCAATATGCCTATAAATCTTCTCATACGAACCTTTCGATAACTATAGTGATCCTGTCTTTTCTCGTCCGTCCTCCCACTTCACGAAGATACGCCTTGCCTTTGCCTCTGAGCACCAGCTTCGCGCCTTCTTCGACCTGCATGTCCGGCTTCTCACACTGCATACTGTTGACGAATACGATCCCTGCGCGGATGGCATCTGCAGCCTTTGCACGAGAAAGCTGAAAAGCCGAAGAAATAACGTTGTCTAAACGAAGAGACGCCACCGTATCCCTCGCCATCACCGTCTTGCTTTCGGGTATGCAAAGCTCAGCAAGCGGCACAGCCTCAGGCGTAAGGGTCGTCCTTCCTGCCTTGCTGTAATTGAGAAGTATGAAATCTTTCACTTCCTCCAGCACTATGATATCTGCACCGTTTTCTACCGTCAGGATATCACCCGTCATCTCTCTTTTGAGTCCAAGACCTGTAAGAGATCCCAGATAATCTCTGTGAGTAAGCTTCCTGCCGCCTGCCGGCGTCTTTATCCTTATGACGCAAAGCGGGCAGTCGCTCACTTCGGCGTAGTCCGGCAAGAATACCGCTACTGTTCTCTCAGCATCATCATAGCCCCCGTAAAACTCCAGGTGCACATCACTGCCTCCGCGATTCATCTCGCGCCAGTGCTTCTCGATGAGAGATCTCTGTCTCAGATCCAGGAAATTAGTATATGTTATTCTGTACTGACTGCTGCATTGATCATACTTATCCTCTGCATTCGCCAGCAGCATCTTATCTTCTTTAGTAAGTTCCATGTGTTATACCGTTGTTGTTATTATTTCATACCATAATATAATAATATATTTCAAAAAAAGAATCAAGCTCAGCTGCCCGCCGAGCTCTTCTCTTATTCTACATTAGCACCAAATCTCTTGATCTTCTTAGTACTTGTTTTTTCGAATGGTTCACGAACCACTTCTATGATAGTGATCCTCTTATATGCAGGCATCTTGTCGTTTATGCCTTCTACTACATCCTTTATCATAGCTGCGATCCTCTCTGCATCAGGCTCTTCTCCGCCGTTCTGCTCTTTGAGTGCATCCATTGAAGGATATATCTTTGCCTTGGCAGTTACATCGTTCTTGTTCTTACTCTGAGCACCTATTACTATGGCTTCTTCTATCAGTTCGTTTTCAAGCAGTCTGTCTTCCAACTCTTCAGGATAGATGTTCTTGCCGTTCTTAGTTACAATGACATTCTTGCATCTGCCTGTGATATATAAGAACCCCTCTTCGTCGAATCTTCCCAAGTCTCCCGTTCTGAAGAATCCGTCCTGCATAACTGCTGCAGTAGCTTCAGGATCGTTGTAATAACCCAGCATGATATTGTCGCCTCTTGCCATGATCTCGCCCACACCTTCATCATTAGGATCTAAGATGCTGATCTCAACACCATGGATAGGCAGACCTACTGCTTCTATATTTCTATAGAAGTCATTATTTCCGGCAAGAAGAGGTGCTGTTTCAGTAAGGCCGTATCCCTGATAAGTAGTGATACCCAGTGCATCAAAAGCAGCGATGATCTCAGGCTTTATCGCTGCAGCACCTACGATCAGCAGCTTCAGCTTTCCGCCAAGGGACTTTCTCACCTTGCGAAGCACTATCATCCTAAGTATTGCAGGAAGTGAAGCCAGCAGATCAGTAAGCGGCATATCCTTATCCTCAGTGTACTTTTCAGGCAGTCCTGCTCTGATGGATTTTTCTATAGTTCTCAGCATGAATTCAAGAAGCAAAGGTACAGCGATGATAACGCTCGGGCTGTATTCCTTCATGTTCTTTCCAACATATCTGAGTCCGTCACAGTATGAAATACATCCGCCTGCAGAAAGCAGCAGCAGATGTCCTATAGTCGATTCATAAGTATGATGTATAGGCAGCACTGACAGAGCATGTCTTGAAGAATCCACCTTTACCATCGATGCGATGGACATGATATTAGCACAGATATTCTTCTGTGAAAGACATACGCCCTTGGCATTACCTGTAGTTCCTGATGTGAAGAGCAGCACGTGCATTTCTTCCGGATCTATCTCCATAGTATCTATTTCTGTAGTTCCCGAAACGTATTCCAGTCCGCCGTCCCAGATAAGATCGAACACTGTCTTCTTGTATAAAGGGCAGGCTTCACTCAATGAATAAGCCTCTATATCCTTGGCACGGCCATTTCCCTTCGCCAGTTTCTTAAGAGAAGCAGAGTCTCCAAATATCACCTTACAGTCGGCCGCCTCAAGGAAGTTCTCGATGTCTTCCACTTCCAGCTCTTTATCAAGAGGTACAGCTACTCCTATAGTGGCTGCGGCCAGATATGATACTATCCATCCGTAACTGTTGGCACCGATAACAGCTATCCTGCTGTCTTCAAATCCCATTTCGAGAAGGGCTGTGCAGAGACTGCGGTAATCCTCCATGAATTCATTATATGTTATTACCTTATCTCTCAGTTTGAAAGCCGGCAGTTTACCGTACTTCTCGGCACTTCCGTAAACCAGCTGCCTAAAATCCTTTATTATCCTTACAGGATGTTTCTTCATTAAAAAATGCTGATAAGTGTTCATAAATACCTCTCCTTGTATAGTCCACAATACTCCTAGTGTACTTATATCTTATCAGCATCACGTTCTCGCTTCGTAAATTGAAGCTATTATTTAGTTTACATTTAGTTTACATCGGCAAAATCACCGTGAATATACTTCCTTCTCCAACTTGACTTCTCACGCTTATAGTCCCCTTACAGAGCTCGACGATTCTCTTGACTATGCTGAGTCCGAGGCCAAGCCCCTGTCTTGAGTGGGACGAATCTCCCTGGAAATACGGATCAAACAAATGCTTTTGGATGTCCTTGCTCATGCCCTCACCTGTATCAGCGATCTTCACTATAGCATAGCCGTTTTCCTCGGAAACCGACACTGTGACCTTTCCGCCTTCAGGTGTATACTTGACCGCGTTATCAAGGAGGTTGATCCACAGATGCTGCATCATCTCCTTGTTGCCGCTGTACATTACATGATCCAGAGACACGTCGAAGTCCATATTCTTCTGGAGCCATTTACCAGACAGTATAACAGAGCATTCTCGCAGCTGTTCACCGAGATCGTACTCTTCTATGTCAGTTACTATTGACTGGGCTGTAAGTTTGCTGAGCAGGATCGTGCTTGTTGCCAGTTTAGAAAGTCTTGCCGATTCGTCTACGATTATCTTCAGGTACTTTTTCTGTTCTTCCTCAGACATGTCCTTTTCGAGGACAAGAGATGCGAATCCATTGATGGATGCAATGGGTGTCTTGAATTCGTGAGAATAACTGTTGATGAAGTCATTTCTTAGCAGCTTGACACTCTCAAGTTCTGCACACATCTTATTGAAGTCTTCATATATAGGCTTTATCTGAGCTCTCTTATACTCTGTTATCCTTGTTGAATAATCACCGGCAGCTACTTTGCGTATTGCTTCTGATAGTGTGACTACTTCCCTGGCTCTTCTTCTGTAAAGCACAGTTATCATAGGCACCAGAACTAATGTCAGAAATCCCAGCATCCCTGCAAGTTCAAGTCCCATTGCGGCATAGATATGCTTTACATCCAGCAAGTCCCTGATGATCCATGTCATCAGCATGAAGGATCCCACTGCAGTAAGCACTATGGCAAATGACTGCATCAGAAGCTGAGGCAGCTGCCTTCTTGCCAGCTTGACGAGCTGACGAGTCGGGTTTTCTCGCTGCTTTCTGCTTTCTTTGGCTCTTTTTTTAGCAGCCTTTCTTCTTGCCTTCTTGTCTTTCTTGAGTGCTTCTCTCTCTATCTTATTCTCTTTAAGTTTTTCTTTTTTCTTCTTTTCCTTTGCCATCACTTATCTTCCTTAGTGATATCAGCCTTATATCCAAGGCCTTTTAGCGTAACGATACTGAATTCATTTATATCTTTCAGCCTGTTTCTGACACGGCTTATATGTGTCTTGACCGTTTCTTCACCGCTCTCGGCATTCATTCCCCAGATGCTGTCCAGCAGCTGCTCTTTGGAAAATATCCTGTCCGGATATGAAAGCAGCTTGAACAGCAGATCGAATTCCTTCTTCGGCAGTTCGATATATTCCTCATCGTTATATACCGCATACTTGGCAGAGTCTACAGTGACGCTGCCTATCTCGATCTTCTTGCTCTGAGCTATATCGGCGCGCCTCAAGAGAGCCTGCGTACGCCACATCAACTCATCACTGCTGAACGGTTTAGTCATATAGTCGTCAGTCCCCAGCGAGAATCCTTTCTGTTTATCTTCAAGGGCTTCCTTGGCTGTCAGCATCAGGAAAGGTGTAGTATATCCTTCTTCTCTTATGGTCTTCAGCAGTTCGTATCCGTCCATCCTTGGCATCATGATATCGGCGATGATCAGATCGATCTCGCCCTTGTGTATCTCCTCCATTGCCTCGATGCCGTCATTGGCACAGACTACCGTATACATATCTTCAAGTCGTGCTGCCGTCAGCAGCCTCATATTTCTGTCGTCTTCGACGACCAGTATTTTTGCCATATTATGCCTCCACCATCTCTCCGGCTTCTATCCTTGCCGCCAGCTCTTCAAGGTATTCCCAGCGATCCATCTTCTCAAGAAGCTGTTCATCCAGTTGTTCTTTTTCTTTAGAAAGTTCAGAAAGCCTTCCGAAGTCTGCTCCGCAGCTGTTCATTTCTTCTTCCAAAGCCGCCAGCTTTTCTTCCAGCCCGGCTATCGTCTCTTCTATAGTCTCGTACTCTTTAGCTTCCTTATATGAGAATTTCAGTTTTTTCTGCTTAGGTCTTCTCTCTGCCGTTTCTTTCTTGACTACAGCTTCTTTCTGTTTCTCTTTCTCACGATGCTGCTCGTACCAGTCGGTATATCCTCCGATATAATGACCTATATATCCGTCTTCTTCGAAGGCAAATGTCCTCACTGCCAATCTGTCCAGGAAATATCTGTCGTGGGAAACTATTATAACAGCTCCCGGGAAATCATCGAGATAATCCTCCAGCACAGTAAGCGTATCTATATCAAGATCGTTAGTCGGTTCGTCAAATATCAGGACGTTAGGAGCCTGCATAAGTATGCTCAGAAGGTAAAGTCTGCGCTTTTCGCCTCCGCTTAGTGCTCCCACCTTGATACTATGCATATATGCGGGGAAAAGGAATCTCTCCAGCATCTGTGATGCCGACAAAGTACCGTCCTTGACCTTTATGGAACTTGCTATTTCCTCAACGAATTTGATGATCCTCTTATCTTCATCAAGTGCTTCATTTTCCTGGGAAAAGTATCCTATCTTGACAGTGTCGCCTTTTTCTATCGTTCCGGCATCAGATTCTATCTCACCGATGATCATCTTGAGAAGTGTGCTCTTGCCGCATCCGTTAGGACCGATGATACCGATACGATCGTTTCTCAATATCATATATGAGAAATCTTTTATCAGCTGCCTATTGCCGTAAGCCTTGCTTACGGAATCCAGTTCAATTATCTTTCTGCCAAGCCTTGATGTCACCGTGTTTATCTCAAGCGCGGAATCATCTACTACCAGCTTAGCAGCCTCCAGCTCTTCGAATCTCTGTATCCTGCCCTTTGCCTTAGTAGTTCTCGCCCTTGCTCCTCTTCTTATCCATGCCAGCTCTTTCTTATAGATAGCAAGACGCTTTCTCTCGGCAGCATACATCATATCTTCTTTGGCAGCTTTTGCCTCCAGATAATAATCGTAATTGCCGTCGTAGCTATATAGCTTGCCGCCCTCTATCTCCACGATACGATTTGTTACTCTGTCGAGGAAGTACCTATCGTGAGTTATCATGAAAAGCGCTCCTCTGTATGATTTGAGGAAGTCTTCAAGCCATTCTATGATGTCGCTGTCCATATGGTTAGTAGGCTCATCCAGGATAAGCAGATTGCTTTCCTGAGTCAGCACCGCAGCCATAGCCACTCTCTTTCTCTGTCCTCCCGAAAGTTCGCTCATCTTCTGTTCATAAGAATCAAAACCCAGCTTGTTGAGCATAGCTCTGCATCTGTGCTCTTCAGCATCGCTGCCGCTTTGACGCAGATACTCCATCGCCTGCTCCATGACCGTAAGGTTTCCATCATACTCGGGATCCTGAGGCAGGTATGCAGTCTTCAGTTCTCTTGAACGTATGATATTGCCTGCTTCATGTTCTACCACACCTGCGATGATCTTGAGAAGCGTACTCTTGCCTGTGCCGTTGACACCTACAAGACCTATCTTGTCAGTATCGTTTATAGTGATGCTAAGACCATCTATAAGCGGCTTTTCTGTATAGCTTTTTTTAAGGTTTTCACATGTTATGAGAACCATTTATGAATTACCATCCTTGTTCAAATATCGTCTTCTAAATTTTAATTATACCATGATTTTCAATAAAAAAGGAGCTGATTTTCAGCTCCTTCTAATAGGTGTATTTTACTGCTTTTCCAAGCCGCACGGCATTGCCTGTTTAGCTGCAGCCTTATCACTTTTAACAGCTTCATAAAGCCTGTATCCTCCCGAAAGGTTATAACAGTCGAAACCGTTTCCCTCAAGTATCCTGCAGCCGATATAGCTTCTCAGACCGCTCTGACAATGAACATATACAGGTTTACCATTAGGCAGTTCATCTATCCTGCTTCTCAGTTCGTCTACAGGTATATTGATGAACCCCTCCATATGTCCGTAAGAGTATTCTTCAGGAGTCCTGCAGTCCAGCAGCACTACACTGCCGTCTCTCGGCAGACTGTCTGCCTCATCCCAGAAGAACTGCTTAAGCCTTCCTTCTGCTATATTATCTATCATGAATCCTGCCATATTCACAGGATCTTTCGCTGATGAGTAAGGAGGCGCATAAGCCAGATCGAGATCTTTTAAGCAAAGGGCACTGAGTCCTGCATGCATGGCTGTTGCAAGCACGTCTATACGCTTGTCGACGCCTTCATATCCTGTGATCTGTGCTCCCAGCAGTTTATATGTCCCCTTTTCGAAGATCACCTTCATAGACATGATGCTGCCGCCCGGATAATAACCGGCATGACTCATAGGTGCCAAATACACCTTGTCATAATCGATACCCTGAGCCTTTGCAGTTTTCTCATTGATACCTGTAGATGCCGCCGTCATATCAAAGATCTTGATAACTGAAGATCCTTGTGAGCCTTTGAATACACTGTCTCCTCCGCAGATATTATCTGCAGCTATGCGCCCCTGCTTGTTAGCCGGCCCGGCCAGAGAAATAAGTGCTTTCTGCCCTGTGATGAAGTGCTTCACTTCCACTGCATCACCTACTGCATAAATGTCAGGTTTAGAAGTCTCCATGCGATCATTGACCACAATGCTGCCCTTGATACCTGTTTCAAGGCCTGCTTCTTTTGCAATCCTGGAATCAGGCACGACACCTATTGCCATCACTACCATGTCTGTATTTATGAAACTGCCGTCATCAAGCAGGACCTTTATCATCTCATACCCTGAGTTTTCTTTACCAACATCACTTCTTTCGAAACCTTCGACGTTTCGCCCCAATTTCAGTTCTACACCGTGCCGTCTCATTTCACCATGTATGAACGAAGCCATATCTCTGTCAAACGGGTTCATGAGCTGATCGGGACGCTGGACTATAGTCACATCCATGCCCATTTCTCTGAGGTTTTCCGCAACTTCGACGCCAATGAAACCTCCGCCTATGATCACTGCTGATTTCGGTTTATTATCATCTACATATTTTCTGATCTTAAATGTATCTTCTACAGTACGAAGGCTGAGGAACCTATCGTCATCCATTCCCGGAAGCTCAGGTTTTACAGGGCTTGCTCCTGTCGAAATGAGCAGCTTGTCGTAGCTTTCTTCAAATACGTCTCCGCTTATCAGGTTTCTCACTTCCACTGTTTTTCTGTCAGAGTCTATCTTTATCACTTCGTGGTTTACCCTCATGTCGATGCGGAATCTCTGCCAGAAGCTTGCAGGTGTCTGGAGTGTCAGTTCTGCTTCATCTTCGATGACTCCTCCTATATAATACGGCAGTCCGCAGTTGGCATATGAGATATAACCTGTCTTTTCGAATACCACGATATCTGCATTTTCATCCAGCCTTCTTATTCTGGCTGCTGCTGTTGCACCGCCGGCAACTCCTCCTATGATAACGACCTTCATCTACCTCTCCACCTTTCCTTTATAACCTGCAAAACCACCGAGATCCACGACATTGATGTACCCGATCCTTTCCAGATATCTTTTCGCCTGACGGCTCCTTGCTCCGCTCAGACAATATACATAAATACTTCTTTTCTTATCCGGTGCTACTTTCTTTATCTTATCGATTTGTTGAAGCGAAAGATTGATGCTGCCCGGTATCCTGCCGTCTGCATATTCTTCGCGTGTCCTTACATCCAAAAGAACTGCATTCTTATCATTTCTGTACCCATCAAGTGCTTCATTGATGTTTGTCCCTCTAAATAAATCAAATATTCCCATACCGGTATCCTCCCGCTTTCTTTATTTTATACTATTATACTCCAAATAAAAAGTCTTTCTGTGATTTTGTCACATAAAGATCCAAAAAACACAAAAGCTGTCCGCCATATACGCGAACAGCCGATAAAGTTCAATTTATACCATTATCCAGAATGCACCCAGCATTACTGCCAGTATTCCTACATTAGTGACCGTGAAATGCTTGATATAGCTGCCCTTAACAGCAGGATAATTCTTGGCTACCTGCTTGTATGAAATAAGGCTTGCCATCGATGCGATAAGCGTTCCCAGACCTCCAAGATTAGTTCCTATTATGAGCATACTCCATTTAGTCGTAAATCCCGAAAGAAGCAGCGCAGCCGGCACATTGCTTATCACCTGGCTTGCCGCCACTGAAGCGAGGACTTCGTTACCCTGCATCATTTCCATTATCATCTCACTGAAGAACGGACTTCTTCCCAAGTTGCCGATGAATACGAAGAATGCCACGAATGTAAGCAGCAATGAATAATCGACATTTTTGAGGATGCTTGCATCGTTTTTAACAGTAACAGCACCAACCACGATAAGCATCGCCTGCCATGGCAGTATCTTAGCAACTGCCAATACACATCCAAGGAACAACACCATGTATATGATCAGATCTCTGTCTACATTTATCTTCGGAGCATCCATAGTCTGAAGTGCAGTAGTATCAACATTCTGGTTATTCATCCTCATTATCATAAGAGCGAAGATAACTGCAGCTATCGCAGCATACGGCATCATCAGCATGATAAAGCTTCCCAGACTCATTCCCGACTGACCGTATAAATATAAGTTCTGAGGATTACCTATCGGAGTCACCATGCTGCCCAGATTGGCAGCCACCGTCTGAAGCACTACCACAGGGATCATCCTGTGCTCCAGTCCCGCCATCTTGAGAACAGTGATGGCAAAAGGCACGAAAGTGATAAGAGCCACATCGTTAGTGATCAGCATGCTGGAGAAGAAACATAACAGCACCAACGCCGCATAAAGCTGTCTGCTTCCATTCACCTTCTGCAGCAGTTTCACGCCTATGGTGTGGAACACACCCATCTTCTGAAGCTTGCACATTATTATCATAAGGCAGAACAAAAGTGCCAGTGTCTGATAATCTATATATCCTGCATAACCGCTGTCAGGAGCAACAAAAAACATGGAAACTATCGCCAGTATCATGGCGATCACGAGAACTGTTTCCTGTTTTATGAACTCTTTTAAAGCCTGCACTTTAAGTTGCCTCCTTTACTTTGGATTTAGTCACACACAATTTTATATTATATCATAAAAATGGCTATCGCGCCATAATATAGTGCGATAGCCTCTTTTATTAAAAATCAAACTCAGGATTCATTGCATAGAAGTTTTTGCTATTGAGATTATCCTGTACGATCCGCAGTGTTTCTCCGAATCGCTGGAAATGGTTGATCTCACGCTGTCTCAGATATCTGATAGGATCGATGACATCGGGATCGTCTACCATTCTCAGGATGTTGTCATAAGTTGTTCTGGCTTTCTGCTCAGCAGCCATATCCTCAAAAAGATCTGTTATAGCATCGCCTTTAGATGCGAATACTTTGGCGTCAAATGGGAATCCTGCAGCTGCCTGAGGATATATGCCGGCTGTGTGATCAACGAAATATGTTTCCATACCTGCAGCTTTGATCTGTTCTATAGTCATATTCCTTGTCAGCTGATGGATGATGGCACTTACCATCTCAAGATGTGCCAGTTCTTCTGTTCCGATATCTGTCAATATAGCTTTACCTTCATCATAAGGCATTGAATATCTCTGTGACAGATAACGCTGTGATGCCGCCAGTTCTCCGTCAGGGCCTCCTACCTGGGTAATGATGAACTTAGCCATGGCAGGGTTCGGATTTTTTATATTTACCGGATATTCCAGCTTCTTTTCATATGTCCACATACTAACACTCTCCTTCCCAAGGCCATGGACCATTTATCCAGGACCATCCGTCTTTTTCTGTGTCGACACCTTCAATTGTCAAAGGTCCGTAGCATTCTTCATATTTAGCTTTAGCAGCAGCATGCATCAGCTGCACTTTGTCGTACAAGATAAGTGCTTCTTCACAATCTTCATGTGTGTTGAGGTAGAGCCCAAGATCTATCATTGTGAAATTGAGTTGCTGTATCCTTCTCAACTCAGCTATCCTTTCGGAACTCATACCGACAGGATTTCTTTTAGGTATATTTTTCATTTGCGGGCACCTCCTTTGAACGGCAGGAAAAGGCTAGGGAAAATAGTTCCCGACTGAAGACTTTCTGCCGGGTCAAAAGGAATCTCCCAAGGTTGCATAGGCACATATGCCATTGCAATCTTCCAAGTGTCAAAATCACACTGCGTTCTGCAATCATCGTTTTTTTCAACTTCATCCCACAGATGTTTGCAGCTACAGCTGTTCATATATATAGGCATACCCATATCGGGCGTATTATTATGATTCAAATCAAAAATCTCCTTTCACATTAGTATGGTTTATACTATGAAAGGAGATTTCTCATTGTTACCTATATAAACAATATTTATACTGTCTTCCACAGACCTTCGATCTCAGCAACAGCCTTTTCATCAGCTGCCAGATCACCAACAGCCCCTGCAGTATATGTATTGCAGAACGCTATTTCCCATCCAAGGTATCCGCATATAGCTTCGAACTGTTTAGCGATGAGTTCGTACTGAACATCTTCCTGATCGGCCTCTCCGATGGCGATTATTCCTACTTTTTTCTTAGCTGCCTGAAGAGCCGCACCTCTGCTGTACATTTTATCGATTATCAGCTTCAGCTGAGCTGTGATACCCCACCAGTAAACAGGAGTAGCGAATACTACTACATCAGCTTCCTCTACAGCAGCTATAACTTCATTGGTGTCATCGTCAAATACGCATTTGCCTGTTTCGCCGCATGTATCGCATGCAACACATGGTGATACATCAACATTAGTTGCTTCGATTTCGCCTACTTCCAAACCTTCTATGTTAGCGAAACCCTTTTTCAGAGCCTCAAGTGCCGTATAAGTATTTCCCTGTCTCGGGCTTCCGTTAAGTAATAATGCCTTCATATTTTCCTCCTGTCATCCAATCATATCTATACATTTTCAAAAAAGACGATCCCGCCTCTTTCATCAAAACCTGTCTCCCACAACTCATCCAGCTTTAGCCAGTGAGCTGCACCGTAAGTCGCGACCTTGATATAGAATCCGTCTTCCTTCTCTTCATAACCATTTACCACAAACCAATGCCATTCGAAGAAGTCGAACTTCTTATCCTGATGCTTCAGCATGAGGTATGCCGCAGGCAGTCCTTCATCTATCTGCTCTTTCAAAGCGCGCTTTGCAGTATCAAAACTCTCATGGCCGTCCAAAGCCCGGAGCTTTATATATCCGGCGTTTTCATCGTCAAGATAAAGGCTCACTCCATCCATGAAAGTGCTGAGTTCCTTTATCCCGCCCTTTCTCGGCTGAAGGTACAGCTTCATATGCATGCCGAACTTTTTGTAATCCTTGCGGCTGAGGTTTTTGAGGTCATAAGGGTAAAGCTCAGGCCTTCCCCTATGCAAAGCGCAGTATATCAGCATATCGCAAGTGGTGAGCGCTGCGCAGCCTCCTATGTGCATCCACCAGTCTCGCATCCATCGCTGATTTCCGCCGTAGCTTTTTTCTATATTGAAATATTCCAATTCACGTTTCTTTTCCATATACTTAATATATCATAGTCCTCAAAAAAAACAATACCGCGGCACTACACGGACCGCGGAATTGTTTCATACGCATTACTTAATTTAAGCTGTAATTATATAGGTGTATTTTATTAAAGAGGCTTAACTTCTGTTTCCAGATTGATGTCAAGCTTCGCAGCATATGCTAAGTAATTATCTCACTATTAAAGTGGTTCAACAGGTGTGATTGTTGGACCATCCCACCAAGGCTTGAATTCCTTAGCAGGTGCCTGGTTTTCGAAGTATGGATCTTCCCAGATTACTCTTCTTTCAACAGTGATTTCCAGTTCCTTTGCATATTCAAGATACTTATCGTTAGCTTCTTCTGTCATTTCTGCAGATGAGATGAATCCTGTCTGATCCAGTTCATCGTTAACGAACAGCTTAGTGAACATGAATCCACCCTGTCCTGTCATATACTGTTCGCCTGTGATTCCGAACTTTTCGAATGATTCAACCATTCCAGGTGCGAATACGTGTGATTCAACACGAACCGGTTTGCCGTCTTTTGTACCCATTGCTTCAGCAACGAATGCACCTGTATCTGATACGAGACCTTCTGCCAGGATCTCTTCGATTTCGTGTGCGAATCTAGGTGGTGCAGGCAGTTTGCTCAGGATAGCATTGTGAGTGTTTATCATCTGGCCATCAACTTCTACAGGTTCTCTCTTGAGCAGTCCGGCTCTTGCCAGAGGTTCTGCGAATTCGATACCTACGCCACCGTATTTGAAGTATGAGTTCTTACATCCCTTGAACAGTTCGTTAGCTCTGATACCTACATAGAATGGCTCATCGTGAGCGTGTTCTACGAATCTTACAGGATATCCAACGTAGTCATAAGTTCTTTCGATTGGCAGTGAGAATGGTCTAGTGTTTACCATCTGTCCATCGATCCATGCTACAGGAAGGTCATCCATGTCAGCCAGTGCTGTTACAGGGGACCACCAGTAAGGCTGGAATCTCTTAGCTTCAACGCCTTCGTAAACCATCATTGTCAGAGTGTCGCACTCGTCGATATCTTTCATAGTATCTCTAGCTACTACACACATTAATCCAGGAGCTGAACCTGTACCCATGATACCCAGGATTCCTGCTTCCTTGAACTTTTCATTGTATTCGCCCAGCAGTCTGTACATGCACTTTTCCCAAGTGTCTTCGAAACCTTCAGGAGCAGCGAAGTCCTGATAGTTTACCTTAGCTTCCAGAGCTGCATCGATAACGTTCTTACCGAATGCCAGTGGAAGCGCGTTAACTACGAGGTCACATCCTTCGAGCAGTGGTGTGATCTGGTTTTTGTCTGATGCGTTACAAAAGTAACCTTCTGCCTTGTTTAAGCTTGCAGCCAGTTCCTTAGCAGCAGCTTCATCATAGTCTGCGCAGATGATCTTATCCACGTTTGGTTCCAGGTCCAGTCTCTTAGCAACTGTAGTTCCCTGTGCGCCAGTTCCCAGTACTAAAATTTTCTTACCCATAACTTAAATTCATCTCCTTTATTCTTGTTATGTTTGGAATATTTATTTAAAGCTCTTGATTTAATTATGTACTATTTTTATTAACTGTCAATATCTCTTAAATGTCTATTGTTTAAGCATCGCCGAAGATGTCTTCGTGTCTGTCTTCGTTGAGATACTTATCCATCAGTACGTCTACATCCAGTTCTACTTCAGGAGCAGGCGGGTCGTTCTTCTTGCATACGAAGAATACGATCAGACCGATTACTGCTACTGCAGCTCCGCCCCATCCTAAGATGTTCTGTACCTGTGGAATGATGTCGCCCATCATATCATAGTCGCTTGGTTCCCATTCGCCGTATGATACTTCATACCATCTCAGCCAGAACTGTGCCAGGAATGCTGATACGCCTGCGATGATCAGGTATGCACCGATTCTCATTGTATCTCCCTGACAGAGGCCTGTCTTCTTGTTCAGTGGATATCTTACAGGATCCTGCTTGTACAGTCCGCCGTACAGCTTCTTAACGATAACATATACGATAACGCCTGATGCTGTTGCGATCAGTCCTGTTACGAAGTAGTCTGTTCCGTTAACCAGCAGCGCTACGATAGAGATAAAGATAGGTAATCCACAGCAGTAAATCAGACCTAATTTTCCACCTGAAATGATGTACAAGTCTCTCTTCAGTCTTTCTTCTACAGGGATCATCTTTCTCAGCTTCAGTACAGCCAGCGGCAGGATGATGTACAGTGCCAGGATGAATACTACTTCTGTTGATACCAGAGTTGTGAAGTCATACTGACAGAGGATCAGTGTTACGATTGACAGTGAAAGGATACCGATGTAAGGTACGCCTCTCTTCTTGCTGATCTTAACCAGGAACTTAGGACAAAGGTTATCGTCAGCCATTACGAAGAAGCCTCTTGAACCTGATGCCAGATATGTATTGAAGATAGCGCACTGTGATACTACAGCGATAACCAGGAATACATATCCCCAAGCCTGTCCAAGGTTTTCAGTCAGTACTGTTGCAAATCCTACTGATGAAGCATCGAATCCGCCTTCAGTTGACCACAGTTCCCATGAACCTGCAGGCAGTGATGCGAGGCCGCCCAGTGTAGGCAGGATGTATGTTGCTGCGATCAGCGGCATTGCGATTAGCAGTCCCTTAGGGATTACCTGTGGGTTCTTAACTTCGCCTGCCATGTTGGAGATACATTCATATCCGCAGTACATCCATACGCAGATGCAGATACCGCCTGAAAGTGAGTCGAAGAAGTTATAATCAGGTGGCATGATTGGATCGATTGGATTAGTGTTCCAGTTGATCAGACCTACTACTGCTACCAGCATGAATGCAGCTACGATAGCGATAGACAGGATAGTACTTACTGTACCTACTTCTCTCAAACCCATCAGGTTGATGATCGTAAATACAGCAATCATACCGATCTTCAGTGCCAGGATAGCCATTTCTGACATTGGGATCATCTGGCTTACGTAACCTGCTACCAGTGCTACATATACGCCGTTAGTGATATAAGTTGATACTGTTGCCCACCATCCGGCCTGGAATCCCCAGAATTCACCGAATGCTTCTTTTACCCATACGTACACGCCGCCTTCTGAAGGCATTACGGAACCGCATTCAGCAACCATGTTACTGATAGGTAAAGCCCAAATGATAGGGAATACAGCCAGCAGGATCAGAGTCATTCCCGGACCTGATTCAGGTATCATTTCTTCGATACCAAATGCTCCGGCTGCTACGAGGCAGTACAGCATAAATACGATGCTGGAAACTTTCATGTCATGCTTTTTAAGTCCAGCTACGCCATGTTGTTGTTGGCTCATTTTCTTTTCCTCCTAAATAAAATGCTTTATAATTACTTACGAACCTTTACATGCTAATACTAATGTAAATACCACTTATTTTTCAATAACACCTTGGTGTTATTTGCGATTTCTCATTGAAATTTCAACATTTAGAGCGTTTATCCTATTATTGATAAAAATAAAACAGCGCCCTTAAAGAAGGTCGCTGTTATAAATAAATTATTGTTGAATATTTTTGATTTTGAACTACAGGTCTATTTCTTTGACGTTTGAGATCTTAAAAATGATCTCATGTCTGCTTTGAGTTTCAGTCTTTTTGAATATGTTATTTACATGTCTCTTGACAGTATTTTCAGATATGCCAAGCTCAGCTGCTATCTGCAGATTTCCCTGCCCTAAATTGATCAGACCCAGTACATCTGCTTCTCTATCAGTAAGACCATACTTCTTTACTACTGCTTTTATCGCATCTTCAGTCGCCACCTGTGCACCTGACAGCTTGAGAGGATCTTTCTTATAGAAGTAAAATATCACTGCCACACTAAGAAGAGCATAAAGTATAAGCATTGGGTCGAGAGCATAGATGTTGATCAATTTTTCTTCCGGCCTGAACCAAGTCACATAATCCCATATAGCTACATAAAACATGTAAATCATGAGAGAAAGGATCAACATCAGTTTCAGCCATTGAGCCTTAGGCGAAGCTGTTGTCCTACCAACATGAAGTGCACTGGCAAGACAGACAAATATGACAGCAACTACATAAAGAACATTTACCCATTGAAGTACCACGCTTCCTGTGCCTTCTTCCACTACAAGATACATTGAATAAGAACTGTATCTGCCTAATGAAATCGACAATACCTGTGATATCAGAAGATAGGCGACTGTCAACACGACGAGGTATTTTGTCTTTATCTGATTCTCGGAACCTATAAAGACCTGTATCAGATACATCCATGCCAATGTCAACGCACAGAAAAAGATATCCGATACTGTTATCATAGCGAATTTCACATCTGCAGATACAGTCTCACCTATCAGGTAATATGTAACGAAGTCTGTCATCATATAGATGAATGTAGCACCGACAAAAAGCATAAGTGCGCGATGATACTTATCTCTTTCCTTGAGCTGCAGTATAAGTGTCAGCGGCAGTGTGATCCCGCCCAGGATTATGACTCCTATATATATGAAATTGTATACGTCATTAGTTATAATACCCATGTAATAATTTTAACTGCTAAAGCGCGAAAAGTCAATTTGCATAATGTGTTTTGAGAGGGCAATTATCTAGTCTATATATACAAAAGATCGCATGATAACAATGCTCATGCGATCTTTTAACTCCTATATAATTACACCTAAATGCTTATACTTATTCTCCCAGATATTCGTCGATGCTTGCCGCAGCAGTCTTACCTGCTCCCATCGCCAGAATAACTGTTGCAGCACCTGTAACTGCGTCTCCGCCTGCGAATACGCCTTCACGATTTGTAGCAGCTCCTGCATCTGTGCCGATACCGCCGCGATCGTTAGCTTCCAGGTTTTCTGTAGTTTCCAGGATCAGCTTGTTCAGCTTAGTTCCAATAGCCATGATGACACAGTCAACATCGAGAACGAAGTTTGAGCCTTCCTTAACGACAGGTCTTCTTCTTCCTGACGCATCAGGTTCGCCCAGTTCCATCTCAACGCATTCAAGACCTGTTACGTATCCGTTTTCATCACCGAGTACTGCTACAGGATTCTTCAGCAGCTGAAAATCGATACCTTCTTCGATAGCATGGTGGATTTCTTCTGCTCTGGCAGGTATTTCGTCCATGGAACGACGATATACTATGTATACGTTTTCTGCACCCATTCTCTTGGCACATCTCGCCGCGTCCATCGCTACGTTACCGCCGCCTACTACTGCTATGTTCTTAGCTTTCTGAACAGGAGTATCATACTCAGGCAGGTAACCCTTCATCAGGTTGATACGTGTCAGATATTCGTTGGCAGAACATACTCCCAGCAGGTTTTCGCCTGGAATGTTCATGAATGAAGGCAGGCCGGCACCTGTTCCTACGAATACAGCTTCAAATCCG
This sequence comes from Bacillota bacterium, assembly GCA_017416795.1. Lineage (GTDB taxonomy): Bacteria > Bacillota > Clostridia > Peptostreptococcales > Anaerovoracaceae > Lentihominibacter. The sequence continues at coordinate 39,060 of JAFQBD010000020.1, forward strand.
TCTTCAAACAATTCATCAACTGTTTCCGCTCTGCCGATAACTGCATTATTTACGAAAGTAACGCCTCTCTTTTCCAGCTTTCTTACTTCTGCCGCTACGATATCCTTAGGAAGTCTGAATTCAGGGATACCGTAAGCCAGAACGCCACCCGGCTTATGAAGAGCTTCGAATACAGTGACTTCATAGCCCTTTGCAGCTAAGTCCCCTGCACATGTAAGTCCGGCAGGACCTGCGCCTACTACTGCGACTTTGCGTCCGTTGCTTTCGATGACTTCTTCTTCAGCGAATTCTGCGAATTCATCATCTTCAGCTTCAAGAGCTGCTTTTTCCATTTCTTCTTCGCGTGCTGCATGCCAGTCGGAAACGAATCTTTCAAGTCTTCCGATAGCTACAGGTTCTCCGTGGAGACCCTGAACGCAGAATCCTTCACACTGGTTTTCCTGAGGACATACTCTTCCGCAGATCCGTGGAAGTGCACTTGTATCGCTGATGATCTGATAAGCTGCTTCGAAATCTCCTTCAGCAACCTTAGCAACGAATTCAGGGATCCTTACCATTACAGGACAACCCTTAGTGCAAGGCTTCTTTCTGCACTTGAGACATCTCATAGCTTCATTTATTGCCATTTGCGCTGTATATCCTTCTGCCACTTCTTCGAAGTTTCCTGCTCTTACGATAGGATCCTGCTCAGGCATAGGATTCTTTACCTTTTTCAGATTAATCATGGTAACGCACACCTCCTGTCAGACGGCAAATGTGAGCCGCATCTTCTGCTTCCTGTTCCTTATAGAAGGAATTTCTCTTGATAAGTTCGTCCCAGTCGACCTTGCTTCCGTCAAATTCAGGACCGTCAACGCATACGAACTTATTTTCTCCGCCGACAACGCATCTGCATCCGCCGCACATTCCTGTACCATCTACCATGTAAGCAGTCAGTGATGCAACTGATGGGATACCATAATCTTCAGCGATCTTACATACGAACTTCATCATCATAGGCGGGCCTACAGCTACGATCTCATCGTACTTGTTTCCTGCATCGATCAGCTCCTTGAGCTTATCTGTAGTGAAACCTTTTTCACCATAGCTTCCGTCGTCTGTTGTGATGTAGAGGTTATCTGTGCCTGCTCTGAATTCATCTTCCAGGATGACCATATCCTTGTTTTTGAATCCGGCGATCATATCTACTTCGATACCTGCATCATGCATACCTGTTGCCAGTGGATAAGCCAGCGCGTTACCTGTACCGCCGCCTACTACTGCTACCTTCTTCAGACCTTCCATGTGAGTCGGCTTGCCGAGAGGTCCTACAACGTCTGCCAGCGCATCGCCTTCTTCAAACTGATCAAGCAGCATAGTAGTTCTTCCGATGGCTGCATATATGATATCGATAGTTCCCTTTTCGGAGTCATGTCCTGCCATTGTCAGAGGAATTCTTTCACCATATTCATCTGTACGCAGGATAATGAACTGACCCGGCTTAGCATGTCTTGCTACCAATGGTGCTTCGATAACAAGCCATGTCATTGAATCATTTAACTTTCTTTTGCTTACTATCTTATACATTGAATTTCCTCCTTTCTCTACTGTTCATCAAAGCTCTTCTGCTGTCTCTTGAGCTTCTTATATCTATCCATAGCTATTTCTTCAGCCTGCTTGAACAGTTCATCTGCTCTTTCAGGATTCTTCAGCTTGAGTGAGTTGTATCTTACTTCACCCATGATGAAGTCGTTATAGCTTTCAGTAGGAGGAGCACTATCTACTGACAGTGGATTTCTCTTCTTAGCGATCAGATCAGGGTTGTATCTCAACAGATTCCAGTAACCTGATCTTACGGCATTCTTCATTTCCAGCATAGCCTTGTTCATGCCTGCCTTAACACCGTGGTTGATACAAGGAGCATAAGCGATGATCAGTGATGGACCGTCATAAGCTTCTGCTTCCTTGATAGCCTTGAGAGTCTGTGCAGGGTTAGCACCCATGGCAATCTGTGCTACGTATACATAACCGTAAGCCATAGCGATCTGTGCCAGATCCTTCTTTCTTACAGCCTTACCGCCTGCTGCAAACTGAGCTACCGCACCTACAGGAGTCGACTTGGAAGCCTGACCGCCTGTATTTGAGTACACTTCTGTATCGAATACGAGAACGTTCACATTTTCGCCTGAAGCCAGAACGTGGTCGAGACCACCGTAACCGATATCGTATGCCCATCCGTCACCACCGAAGATCCACATTGAAGGCTTAGTCAGCATATCTGCATTTTCTACTACGTACTTAGCATCTTCGATAACTGTGTAGTCCTTACAAAGGGCAACCAGTTCGTCTCCCAGCTTTCCTGCAAGGTCAGCATTATCCATATTTTCAAGCCATGCGTTGGCTGCCTTAGCGAAGTGATCGTCCTTAGCAAGTCTTTCTACATGTGTCTTAAGTTCTGCTCTTCTTGCCTTAACAGCTACTGCCATACCATAACCGAATTCAGCGTTGTCTTCGAAGAGTGAGTTACCCCAAGCAGGTCCCTTACCTTCTTTATTAACTGTATAAGGTGTTGATGGAGCTGAACATCCCCAAATCGATGAACATCCTGTAGCGTTGGCAATGTACATTCTTTCGCCGAACAGCTGAGTTACCAGTTTAGCATATGGTGTTTCTCCACATCCAGGGCATGCACCTGAGAACTCAAGCAGAGGCTGCTTGAACTGTGAAGTCTTAACTGATTCTGCCTTGATACCCAGATCGTTGTTATCGATATTAGCGAAGAGGATATCATAATTAGCCTGAGCCTCATCGGCAGTTTCTTCAGCCATCACCATAGTCAGAGCCTTCTGTCTGGCCGGACATACTTCTGCGCATGAACCGCATCCTGTACAGTCGAGAGCTGAAACAGCAATAGTGAAGAATTTGTCGTCTGCATCCTTGAACGGAACAACTTCTGCGCCTGATGCATCAACTTCCGCCTTATCCAGTACGAAAGGTCTGATTACTGCATGAGGACAAACGTATGAACACCAGTTACACTGCATACACTTGGAAGCATCCCACTGAGGTATTTCAACTGCGATACCTCTCTTTTCATATGCTGCGGTACCTGCAGGGATCATACCGTTGGCAGTATCCATGAATACAGATACAGGGATCGAATCTCCGTCCATAGCATTTGTCGGCTTGAGGATCTTGTTGATATAATCTGTATGGAGCTTATCTCTTCCTTCTGCTTCTGTTCTTGTGATAGCACCTTCAGCTTCTGCCCAGTGTGGCGGGATCTCTACCTTATGTACGTTTTCGATACCGGCTGATACAGCCTGATAGTTCATATAAACGATTTTCTTACCCTTGTTGCTGTAAGTGTTCTTGATAGCTTCCTTCATGTATTCAGCAGCATCATAAACAGGCATGATGTTGGCAAGTTTGAAGAATGCTGCCTGCAGAACTGTATTTGTTCTTCCGCCCAATCCCAGTTCTCTGGCGATAGTCACAGCATCGCAAGTATAGAAATTGATATTGTTTTCTGCAATATATCTCTTAACATTTCCAGGAAGTCTTTCTTCCAGCTGCTGCGCATCCCATGAGCAGTTGAGGAGGAAAGTTCCGCCCGGCTTAACGTCTTCTACCATGTTATATCTGTTGACATAGGCAGCATTATGGCATGCTACGAAGTCAGCCTGCTTAACATAGTATGAAGCCTTGATAGGAGTGTCACCGAATCTTAAGTGAGAAATAGTAACACCGCCTGATTTCTTAGAGTCATACTGGAAGTATGCCTGTACATACTTATCAGTATTATCACCAATGATCTTAACACTGTTCTTGTTGGCACCTACTGTACCGTCAGCACCCAGTCCCCAGAACTTACATGCTACAGTTCCTTCCTGAGCTACATCAGGTCTTTCGCTTGCCTTCAATGACAGGTTTGTAACATCGTCATCGATAGAAATAGTAAATTCCTTCTTAGGCGCTTCAGCCCAAAGGTTTTCATAAACAGCCAGGATGTCTTCAGGCTGAGTATCCTTGGAACCCAGACCATAACGTCCGCCTGCAATAAATACGTTTTCAAATTTGCTTCCCTTGAGAGCTGCCGCTACGTCCAGGAAAAGAGGTTCACCGATGGAACCCGGTTCCTTAGTTCTGTCAAGAACAGCTATCTTCTTAACAGTTTCAGGAATAACATCTATCAGGTGCTTAGCAGAGAAAGGTCTGTAAAGGTGCACTGTAACAACGCCCACTTTCTTACCTCTTGCTGCCAGCCAGTCTACGATCTCTTCTGCCGCGTCACATACAGAACCCATAGCTATGATGATCTCTTCTGCATCAGGAGCTCCGTAATAATTGAAAGGCTTATATGAAGTTCCAATCTTGGCATTTACCTGTTCCATACATTCAACAACAGTATCGATAGTGTCTGCATAAGTCTTGTTGCAGGCTTCTCTGTGCTGGAAGAATGTTTCAGGCTGTTCTGCAGAACCTATGCTCTTAGGATGATTAGGGTTGAGCGCTCTTTCTCTGAATCTCTTAAGAGCTTCCCAGTCCATCATATCCTTCAGATCAGCGTAATCCCAAGTATCGATCTTCTGCTGCTCGTGAGAAGTTCTGAATCCATCGAAGAAATGGAGCATAGGGACCTTGCCCTTGATCGCAGCTAAATGAGCTACTGCTGATAAGTCCATAACTTCCTGTGTGCTTCTTGATGACAGCATAGCAAAACCTGTCTGTCTGCACGCCATAACGTCGGAGTGATCTCCGAAGATGGAAAGAGCATGTGTTGAGATGGCTCTTGCTGCAACATGAAGAACTGTAGGAGTTTCTTCAGCAGCCAGCTTATACATATTAGGGATCATCAGAAGCAGACCCTGTGATGCAGTGAAAGTACTTGTGAGTGCACCGGCAGCGATAGCGCCGTGTACAGCACCTGCAGCACCGCCTTCTGACTGCATTTCAACTACTTTTACCTGTTCTCCGAATATATTTCTTCTGTCATGACTAGTCCATTCGTCTATGTTTTCCGCCATTACTGATGAAGGAGTGATAGGATAAATGGCTGCCACTTCCGAAAAAGCATAGGCAACGTGAGCCGCAGCTGTATTGCCGTCCATTGTTTTCTTGTATCTCATCATTACCACTTCCTTTCATCTGAATGTGATCTGTCTATCTTCATAGCATCTACTTGCAGATAATTATGTTCAGGTACGATACGTTCTGCAATCAGACCTCTTGAGCATACGTATGAGCATACTCCGCAGTTTTCGCACTTTTCACCATCGATAACAGGATTTCCTGCAACCATTTCAATGGCATTGTTAGGGCAGTTTTCTGCGCAATCCGCACATCCGATACATCCCACTTCGCAAACTCTGAGACGTTCATCGTAATTATCTCTTGAGTTGCAAGGAACTCTCTTGACACCAACGTAAGGAGCTAGAACGATCATATCTCTAGGACATGCTCTCATACAGTCTCCGCATCCTACGCATTTTTCGATATCTACGACTGCGACACCGCTTTCAACCGAGATAGCATCGAATCTGCATACCCTTGTACATGCACCGAGACCTACACAACCGTATTCGCAGAGTCCCATGGCCTTCATGTTGAGGTCTGCAGCCTGACTGCACCATTCAACACCCAGCGCCTTGAGTTTTGCATTTGCCTTAGCTCCGCCTACACACTTAACGAAGGCGATCTCTTCCTTGACCTTAGTAAGATCATGAAGTTCGTCAACGATTATTTTCTTTTCGCATTTAACTGTACATGCTACACATCCTACGCACTTGTCGTAATCTATAACTGCACAGTGATCGATAACTTTAACAGCTTCCTGAGGGCAAGCCTTCTCACATTCGCCGCATCCGATACATCCGTGTCCGCAAGTTTCGAGAGTCATCGCTTCATAAGCCTTTGATGAACAAGGAATGAAGTTTGTAGCATCTTCAGGCACCATGGAGATAAGTTCCTGAGGGCAAGCCTTCATACAAGCCATACAGCCTGTACACTTTTCCTTATCGATCACTACCTTACCGTCAACCAGTGACATCGCATCGAATTCACATTTCTGAGTACAGCTTCCAAGACCGATACAGCCCCACTGGCACTCCTTATGTAAAAATCCTGCATCTTTAGCAGCCTGACAGCTTTCGAGACCTGCAAATCTTTTCTTTCCTGCAGCTTCTCCGGCACATCTGATAAAGGCTACTTTCTGTTCTACCTCTACCGGCTCAACGCCTAAAACGTCAGCGATAGCTTTGATGGCATCATTGTCACAGGCAGGACAAAGAGTTATATTCCCTGTCTTGGCAATTGCCTCTGCACATGCTTCACAGGTAGTAAAACCACAGCCGCCGCAGCCGCCGCAGTCAACGCCCGGCAAGATAGCCAGTACCTGCATTGCCTGTTTGTGAATGTTACTCATGTATCGTCACCTCCATATAAAATCACTTCTTTGTTTTTTGATTGCATCATCTGGGTATATATTATATTGTATACACGATACCTTAAAAAACATTACCACATTAAAGTGGCACCATTGTTATTTTAACACTAAGGGGCTGTTCTTTCAATAAACAGCCCCTTTAATTCTTGTTCTTTTTTCTGTCCAAAAATACCTATTTTTCCTAGTGATGGTTTATCTGTAGTAGTCGTGGAGTACATCGCATTTGATGAGTGTATCCGCCATCCTCTTGCTTCCGATGACCCATACAAGGTCGCCTTGCTGTAATATAGTATCTATGTCAGGATTAATTATCGGCAGATTCCCTCTCTCGATACCTATTATCGTTCCTCTGTACTTTTCTCTAAATCCGCTGTTCTTAATGGATTTTCTTAGGAACTCAGATTTCTTGTCTATACTGATAGGACAGCAGATCAGCTGCTGCTCAGGTTTGATCCCATAGAATGTCTGCCCATAGATATATTCTTTTAATCTTATATCTTCACGTTCCGTATATTCTATACAATCTTCTCTTTCAAGCAGGATCATGCATGACTCTATCTCATGTTCCGTGCCGAGCATATGGAGGATGTCTCCCTCCTGTACCTGTTCATCTACACTCGGCATATTGATGTACTGATCCCCTCTTATGATCTTTATTATAGTTACTGTGAATGCTTTGCTCTTAGCGAAATCGTAGATAGTCTTATTCTCTATCGTATCGGTAACTTGGAATTCAGCCACATATAATGATTCATCAAGCCATCTATATTCTCCTCTGATACCTCTTTCCTTTTTTTCTCTGGCAAGCGTTCTCTCGGAGAAGTTTGATATAAAGGTCATTTCGAGATTTATAGTCTTACCGTTGAGATAGTCTGATCTGATTATCACCATTGTTGGGACTAACGCAATTATCACTAGGAATATGAAAGGTACATGCAGCACCTCTCTCAGTACCAGTGCTACGAAACATGCCGCGATAAGTATCCTTATTGTCTTGAGTGTAAGAAGAGGCAATCTGTTGGATCTTCCTCTAAGCCAAAGCTTGGTGAACAGCTCTCTATTCGTTCCATGCATGAAATTGACGAACGGTGCCATCAATATGCATAAGATAACAGCAGTTAAAACACTTGCTGTCTTTACTGATTCAAACATCTCCTGCATAACAGGCTCTAAATACCTTGTTCCTCCCCAGTAAATGATGAACATCATAATCGAGCACAGACCTGTTCTGAGCAGTACTTTTCTGATGTATATGAGCCAATCTTTGTCCTTATCTGAATTGCTCTGGTTTTCGGAAGTGTTCTTCCTGATAAATACCCACAGACCGTCAGGCATCTTATCATCCACCAGCTTATATATTTTTTCTGAGTTTTTGATAAATATAGGTGTAGTAAATGATGTTATTACCGATACGCACACTATTATAGGATAAAGAAAATCGCTTATAACACCAAGACTCATACCGAGGGTCGCTACTATGAATGAAAACTCCCCGATCTGTACCATACTGAATCCGCCCCTTATTGCTATATTCAGCGACTGACCCGAAAGCAGTATGCCTATAGTTGAGAATGTCATTTGACCAACGATAGTCACAATCGTGATTATAATTATAGGTCCGATATATTCTATCAAAAGGCTTGGAACTATCAGCATCCCAACAGAAACGAAGAATATTGCTCCGAAGAGATCTTTTATCGGTTTCACTATACGCTCTATCCTGACAGCCTGTACTGTTCCTGCAAGTATAGATCCTGCCATAAATGCCCCAAGTGCTGATGAAAATCCTATGAGATTAGCGATAACTACCATACCCATGCAAAAGCCCACTGCAACAACAAGTGCCATTTCATCATTCAACAGTCCCGATATTTTTTTTAATATGGTAGGCACCAAATAAATCCCCAGCACTAGCCAGATAGCAAGATATATGAGAAGCATGCCGATTTCTGAGACCATATCCAGTCCCGATACATTTCGACTGACTGAAATAGTAGTAAGTATGATCATCATGAAGATACCTGCAATATCTTCTATTACAAGTGTCCCAAGAACGATTTGCGCGAACTTTTCTTTTTTCAAATTATATTCTTCATATGCCTTAAGGATTATCATAGTAGACGACATACTAAGCATACCGCCAAGGAAAATGCAGTCCATCTTGCCCCATCCAAGCAGACTTCCTACTCCTGTCCCTATGAGAAGCATAGCGCTCATGACAGTAAGTGCTATAACGAATGCACTGCCTCCCACAGTAGCGATCTTTTTGAAACTGAATTCAAGTCCCAGCCCGAACATAAGAAATACTACACCGATATTTGCCCAGACATGAATGTCTTCCGCTGCAACAACTGTTGGCAGATACACGAAATTCGGGCTGATAAGGAAGCCCGCAACGATATAACCCAGCACGACCGGCTGATTTATCTTTTTGAAGAGAAGTGTGACGATCGCCGCCACGATAAGAATCAGCGCTAAATCAGAAATCAAATAATCGAGATGCACCCATATCCTCCTTCCTAGCTGTTATTCATCTTGTCCTCCGCGTCAAATATAACAAAAAACTCAGTTCCTTCTCCAACCTGGCTCTTGACCTTAAGAGATGCTCCGAAAAGAACTGCTATATGCTTAACGATCGAAAGTCCCAGACCTGTACCGCCTGCTTTTTTCGATCTTGATTTATCTACCCTGTAAAATCTCTCGAACAATCTTTCATGATGTTCCGGTGCTATGCCTATGCCTTCATCGCGAACGCTTACAGTTATCTTGTTGCTGTCCTTAGCAGCCTTCACCCATATACGTCCGCCTTCATCTGAATACTTGACTGCATTCTCAATGAGGTTCACCATCATCTGTCTGAATCTATCGACAGAGCCTGCGATCAAAAGACCTTCTTCAAGTTCTGTTATCACAGTGACATTTTTCGCATGAGAAATAGGTCTCAAAGCTTCAACAGTATTTATTATCGCTGTTTTTATATCAAATTCACTGCCGTCTGACTCTCTCCTGTTCTCTATGTCGGAAAGCACCAGAAGGTCTTCTATGAGTCTCTTTAATCTTGCAGTTTCTATAGCGATTATATCTATGAATTTATGTCTGATTTCAGGATCTTCCGATGCCCCTGCCTGAAGTGTTTCTATGAAGCCTGAAATCGATGTCAGCGGTGTCTTCAATTCATGACTGACATTGGCAACGAATTCTCTTCTCAGAAGTTCTGCTTCTTTACTCTCTGCGGCCGCCTCTTCAAGAGATCTTATTCTGTCCGAATATGGTTTGATGATATTGAAATATCCCTGAACGAGTAACAAAAGCAGCCCTATCGCCATTATGATCACAACAGGGATAAAAGAATCATCCATCATACTTCTTTTCCATATTATGCCGAGTGCAGCGATTTCAACAGCCGCCACTTCAGTTATCAGCAATACGAATCTTTTTTTCATTTCACCTTATACCCTTTACCTCTTATGGTTTCTATGTATTTATCTTCTCCGCTTCCATCTGACAATTTCTGTCTTAAATGTCTGATATGTACATCAACTGTCCTTGTTTCTCCCGAATAATCGATACCCCATATATTATTGAGCAGCTGATCCCTGGAAAAAACATGTCCCCTGTTTTCCATAAGATACTGGAGGAGTTCAAATTCCTTCAGCGTCAGTTCTACACGTCTTCTCCCTTCAGTCACCTCATGTCTCTCAACATTGATGCTGAGGTCGCCTACAGTGATTATCGTATCTTTTCCCTTATCCTCTATAAGCTCGCCGGTCACTTCATATCTTCGCAAAACGGCTTTGATCCTTGCCATCATTTCTCTTATACCAAATGGTTTCGAAATGTAATCATCAGCTCCGTAATCAAGGCCCATCACCTTATCAGATTCCTCCGTCTTGGCAGTCATCATTATTATAGGTGTGTTGTTTCCTTCATCTCTCAATTCTTTGCATATTTCAAATCCGTTCTTTCCCGGAAGCATTATGTCCAGAAGGATAAGATCCGGTTTTTCTCTATGCACCATGGTGATCCCCATGATCCCATCTTCTGCAGCCAAGCCATCATATCCGTTCGTTTTCAGATTATAAAGGACAAGTTCTCTTATGTTTGGTTCATCTTCTATTATAAGTATTTTCTTTGTATCCATGATTTCTCCTCACAAAAACAGACACAACATTATTGTCTAAATGTTGTGTCTATTATAACATATTTGCTGGTTTCACTCAACAAGTTTGGTATTATTTCTTCCTATATATACTATTTTTCGGTTCTAAGCACTGCATCTGCTATATTATTGCAGTAATCGCCTATCTTTTCTATATTATGCACAACATCTGTATATATAACGGTGAATTCAGGGGAACACTTACCTTCATTAAGTCTTGTCATATGCCGCTTTCTCAGGAAGTCTTCCTTAGTATTCATTTCTGCTTCATATTTTCTGATATTGTGTGCTGCCGCTACTGCTTCTTCACCTTCTCCGTATTCAAGGGCAGTTATACTTTCGCTGACCATATTTTTCGCCAGTGCGAAGCATTCCTTTATCTCGGCATTTGCCTCATCAGAGAATTTATATAAGTTGCTTATTTTTTCTTCTGCAAACTCTGCTATATTCTTACAGTGATCTCCGACACGCTCTATATCGGATGCTACATGCAGCAGATTCGATATCACTGCGCCCTGTTCATCAGTAAGAGTTTCTTTTGCAAATAGTCCGGCAAGATAATTCACTATCTTTTCCTGAAGACCATTGACATTCTCTTCTGCTTCCATGACCTGGCGAACTTTATCGCTGTCATTTTCAGCAAGTGCAGCCTGTGATGTATTGACCATATCCAATACCATTCTGCCGAGTCTTACAAGTTCTTTGATAGCCAGATGCATCGCTGCGAACGGCTGGTCTAAAACATTGTAATCAAGATATACTGGATCGGCAGGAAGTCTGTCCACTTCTCTTCCCGGAACGATCTTAGTTACCACCTTAACAAGAACACCTATAAGAGGTATGAAGATAATAGTGTTGAGCAGGTTGAAGCAAAGGTGCGCATTTGCTATCTGTCTGGCTATTACTTCTACTTCAGGACCCTTAGGAGATATCAGTTCTATGAAATCTGCATAATATGGTATGAACCATATGAAGATCAGTGTGCCTGTAAGGTTAAATATAACGTGCGCTGCTGCCGTTCTCTTAGCTGCCACCGATGCTCCTATCGAAGCAAGTACAGCTGTTATTGTTGTACCGATATTGTCACCAAATAATATCGGCAACGCACCTTCAAGTCCTATGATACTGGATATACCATCAGGACCTGCAGTTGCTGCCAGATTCTGAAGTACAGCGATAGTTGCGGAACTGCTCTGTACCACTACTGTCATCACAGTACCGAGGACAACTCCCAGCACAGGTATATCCTGTACCTGTACCATCAGATCCACAAAGAACGGCGAACCTGCCAGTGGCTTCATCGTATCCCCCATTATATTTATCCCTACGAAGAGGACGCCGAATGCGAAAATAGTCTGACCGATATAAGTAATGATTTCTTTCTTCTTGATAAAGAAGTATAATATGAATCCTATAGCTACGAACGCCCATGCATAATCACCTATTTTGAATGCAATCAGCTGTGCTGTGATAGTAGTACCTATATTTGCTCCCAAAATTATACTGATAGCTTGAGGCAGTTTCATAAGTCCCGCACTTACGAAACCTATTACCATTACCGTAGTGGCACTGCTGCTCTGAAGGACTGCTGTTACAAGCGCTCCCGCTAAAACTCCCAGTATGGGATTCTTAGTGAGCATAGCCAAGATGCTTCTCATCTTATCTCCCGCTGACTTTTGAAGACCATCACTCATGAAATTCATACCGAATATGAATAGCGCAAGTCCGCCAAGCATGGTGATGATCATCTGCACTGTTTCTCCATTCATTTTTTCTTATCTCCTTTTATTACCATTAATTTCACATTACTGTTTTCATTTTACGAATACATAATATGAAATAAACATTACAAGAAAAAGGACGTTTCAGTTAAATAACAGTTAAATCTTTGTAAAAAAATCCCGGAAAATGTAAAAGGAACGGCCAAAATTTAACCGTCCCTTAATATTTCTATTTTACAATAAATAGAAGGTTTATACTTCTTCTATATTTTTTAGTTTAAGATTATCCTTAACAGCCTTAGCGATGTTTTCGCAATTATCACCCATTCTTTCAATATTATGGATAACATCCATATATAATACTGTAAATTCAGGTGAGCATTCGCCGGAATCAAGTCTATGCATATGTTTCGTTCTGAATTCACTTTCCATAGCATCCAGCTCATCTTCCTGTATCAATATCTGATCAGCAAGTTCCTTATCAGCATCATTTAAAGCAGTTATGGAATTTGTAAGCATCTTTCCTAAATGATCAAAGCACTGATATATTTCCGCATATGCCGCGTCAGAGAAATTATATCCGTTATCAATCTTCTCTTTAGCAAAGTCGGCTATATTTTCACAATTATCACCTATATGCTCAATATCGGCAACTACATGCATAAGACCGGAAATCGATCTTGCCTGATGCTCTGTAACAGTTTCAGTAGAGAACATTGACGAAAGATAATTGATGATAAGGTCACGCAAATGATTAACGTGAAGTTCTTTCTTCATTACTTCTTCATATGCTTCCATATCATTGCCAAGGAATGCCTTCTTGGATCCTACGAGCATTTCAGCTGTTATTTCAGCCATTCTTGTAAGTTCCTTGGTTGCCAGATGTATAGCAGCAAAAGGTTGTTCAAGCACATTGTAATCCAAATAGATCGCATCCATAGGATCCTTCAGCTCGTGCTTTTCAGGAATTATCTTCGTTACGATCTTTACAAGAATAGGGATGAGCGGCAGGAATACGATAGTAGTTGCCACATTGAACGAAAGATGAGCATTTGCTATCTGTCTTGCTATGACATCCAGCTCATTTCCGTCAGGAGAGATCGCCTGGATGAATTGAGCTATGAAAGGAGTGAACCAAATAAACAGCAGTGTACCGCCAACATTGAACACAGTATGTGCGATAGCTGTTCTTTTCGCATTGATAGTACCGCCGATGGATGCAAGCAGCGCTGTGATAGTTGTACCGATATTAGTACCAAACAGGATAGGGATCGCTCCTGCGAGTCCTATGATACTTGTAATGCCATCAGGACCTGCTGTGCTGGCCAAATTCTGAAGCACCGCGATGGAAGCCGATGAGCTCTGGATGACAGCGGTCAGTAATGCGCCGACTATGACTCCAAGAACAGGTGTATCAGCCACATTCAGCATCAGATCTGCGAACTCCGGAGTTGCAGACAGAGGTTTCATAGCATCTCCCATGATATTGAGACCTACAAACAATACACCGAAGCCAAACATGACTTGTCCTATATCCATGATCTTTTCTTTTTTAGCAAGGAAGAAATACATTATGAATCCGATGATAACGAATGCCCAGGCATAGTCGCCTATCTTGAATGCTACCAACTGAGCTGTGATAGTCGTACCGATATTCGCACCCAGGATTATACTGATCGCCTGCGGCAGATTCATAAGTCCTGCACTTACAAAACCGATCACCATTACAGTAGTTGCACTGCTGCTCTGGATAACAGCAGTTACCAGTGCACCTGCCAGAACTCCGATCAATGGATTCTTAGTAAGCAGAGCCAAGATGCTCTTCATCTTTTCTCCCGCTGCCTTCTGAAGACCGTCACTCATAAGATTCATACCATAGATGAAGAGTGCAAGTCCACCGAGTAACGTTAATGCGATCTGTAAACCGTTCATGTTTTGTCTCCTTAATATTCATCTTTAAAGTTTAACCTAAACTCAACCTTATATATAATATTGCAAAACACATTACATAAAAAGCATGCAAAAGTTAAGTTAATGTTAAGATTATGTTAAGGCTCGACCATTGCATTGACCATAACATTGATATCATGCCCGAACCCTTCTTCCAACACAAAGCTTATGCGCTTTCCGTCATTAATAAAGTTATCACATCTGCTGATCATGATGGTCTCTTCATCCATGTCGTCAGAACTTATTTCGATATGCTCCCTCATATCACCTGTCTTTTCATTACAGACTCTTATTACTTTGTCCATGACTGCTTCTCCGCCATTATTCATAACGTGACATATATAACTGTCATATCGCATACCGGATCTCTGCATATCGTTGACTACGATGATCTTCTCTGCAAGTTCAAGGCACTTTATCGCAGTTTTTGACAACCACTGTCCCATGTCCATCAATATCACATCGAATCTGCCGCTGTCTATAAGCGATGCCAGAAATTTATTGAGTTCCCCTACATTCAATTCACGAAGAGGATTTCTTCCATATCCCGGTGCGAAAGCTTCTACACCGAAGTCATCTCTGATGATATATTTATCAAGGAACGGGATACAGTCAGTACTAGTTCCTATATTAGACTGTCCTGTATAAGTCTTGTTAAAAAGTTCATACAAGTATACTGCAGCACCTTTTATCCCCGCGTCATTTCTCATATATTCACCTGTAGATTCCAGTTCTTCAAAAGATAAGTACAAAACATTCTTACCTTGGAATCTGCAAATTTCCTGTGCTGCAGCCATAGTTATAGTCGTGCAGCCTGATCCTCCTCGGCAAGATGTGAAGGCAAAAATCCTTACATCCTGCTTTCTGAGATTAACGGCACGCCTTCCGGTGAGCGCCTCATAAATCTCAAATACTGCGGCAACTATAGATGCTGCAGTACTGTATTTATATATGCTGAATCTCTTCTCCGCTAAATTCTTAGCAACCTCAGAAGGTTTTTCCGCCAGATATATTATCCTGCCGCCATATACTCTGCTTACTTCATTACCGTCCCACAAAACCAGATCGTATTCTTTCTTTACAGTCAGGAATTCCTCTGCAGTAAATATCCTGATTATAAAACCTCTGCACACGTTTAGCATTCCCAGACTCAATGATCTTCCATATTCTTTATCATCTGTTACTATTGCAATAAAAATATTCTCCATAAATGCCCCTCCTTTATCCGATGTAAATATTTTACATTTTATTCAAGATATCATTTATGGAAAATATTGTCAATAGTCTGCGCGCCGTTTTTATATTTTTTATCCAACAGAAGTTTTGCTTATTCTGTCTCTCAGCTCTTTAAGTGCCTGTGAAACACCTCCGACTTCATCTATAATACCTGCATCTACAGCTTCTTTACCGAACAGAATAGTCCCCACATCATTAGACATATTATCATTGGAATTCATCAGCTTTACTATCACATCGCGGTCAGCGTCTGAATGATCATCGATAAAATCGACTACTCTCTCCTGTGTCTTTCTCATATAATCAAATGTCGTTTCCGATGTTATCACCAGGCCTGTCGTCCTGATGGGATGGAGGGTCATCGTTGCTGTCTTTGATATAAATGAGTAGTCTGCTGCAACTGCTAAAGGGATCCCTATGCTGTGACCACCGCCGAGCACCAGGGAAACAGTTGGCTTAGACAATGTGGATATCATCTCTGCCAGAGCCAGTCCTGCTTCCACATCACCGCCTACAGTATTGAGAACTACAAGCAATCCTTTTATTTTAGGGTTTTCTTCAACTGCTATAAGCTGCGGTATCAAATGTTCGTATTTAGTAGCCTTGGTATCTGCCGGCAGCACACCGTGCCCCTCTACACTTCCTATTATATTGATATACTGGATATCGCTTTCAAAGTCTGTACCCGTAGTCAAAAGCCCCAACTCTCTTATCAGGTCTTTAGTAGTATCCTCACCTGCCGCTCCCATTTCTGCCGTTTCCATCTCATTACCGGCATCACGCATATTTTTAGATTTCACGCTCATATTCTCCTTTGTGGTTTAATAAATATTATTGATATTATTTACATTTTAGGAGAGTGTTATGCGATTAAGCGATATAGGAAACAAGGAAATCGTAGATGTATCTACAGGCACGAGCTACGGTCAGCTTTGGAATGCAGATATGATTTTTGATAAAAAAACAGGACAAATAAAATCGGTGCTTGCACCATCATCGATACAAAGCACCGGTATTTTCAAAAAAAGCTATAATGATATGTGTGAGCTGCCTTGGGACAGCATCGTCATCATAGGAGATGACATCATCATTTTCCGGTCACGGCAGCCAGACTCTCTGTAAACGGAGGTCTGCATATACCCTTTTCGGTAATGATGGCTGTGATCAGCTCATTATCAGTGACATCAAATGCAGGATTGTAACATTTGACTTCCGCCAAGGCCATCGGATCTTCATAAAACTTATTTTTTATTTCTTCAGGATCGCGAAGCTCTATCGGGATCTCATTACCTGTAGGGCAATCCATGTCGATAGTAGATGTAGGACCAAGTACATAAAATGGTATCCCATAATGTTTGGCAAGTATAGCTACACTTGAAGTTCCAATCTTATTGGCAGTGTCTCCATTGGCTGCAACTCTGTCACAGCCCACGAAACAAGCCTGCACCCAGCCGTTTTTCATAACCATAGAAGCCATGTTATCACAGATAAGAGTAACGTCGACACCTGCCTGCTGCAGTTCATAAGAAGTGAGCCTTGCGCCTTGGAGCAAAGGTCTTGTTTCATCAGCAAAAACCTTGAATTCAAAGCCTCGCTCTTTCCCAAGAAGTATAGGTCCGAGAGCAGTTCCATACATGGATGTAGCCAGCGGTCCGGCATTACAGTGAGTCAAAATACCGTCACCGTCTTTTACGAGGCTGAGCCCGTATTCAGAAATCGCTCTGCACATTTCGATGTCTTCATTATGGATAGCGATAGCCTCTTCGCATATCACCTCAACCAGCCTGCTGTATCCGACATTAGCACTGATATCTCCCGCCATTCTGACTTTTTGCACCTCTGCACGAGCTGCCATAAGCACTCTGTCAACTGCCCATGCTAAATTAACGGCAGTCGGTCTGGATGACTTGAGATATTCTCCATGCCGCTTCATTTTTTCGAGAAATACCTCGTCAGCTACGCCTGTACCGCAGCAGCCGCTTATCGGCCTATACGAAGCTTCCTTCTGTGCCAGAACCGCCATGCAGTATGCCGCATATATCCCTATGGCGGGAGCTCCTCTGACCCTCAAATGAAATATAGCATCATACATTTCTTCAGGTGTTTCC
>JAFQBD010000021.1 GCA_017416795.1 Bacillota bacterium
TCATCATCTGCATATCTGTTAACAAGCTGTGCAGCCTGCGGGTGGAAGAGGGCAGAACCTACACCACTGACAAGAACTGCTATGCAGAGTCCGGTGAAGTTTGATAAAACTCCTGTCAAGGCCATGCCGCCGCCTGCCAGGATGACTCCGTATACCATGATGCGAGGGTTATCGATCTTGTCGGCAAGGTGCCCGAAGACCGGCTGGATCACGGAAGCCACGATGTTGGCGACCATGACCAGCATGGCTGCTGTTGTATAGTCAAAATGATATGCCGCGATAAGGAATGGCAATATCGCGGAAAGGGCACCGTGCGCGATGTCCGAACACAGGTGCCCAAATGATAATACATAGTGTTTCATTATTTCATTACCGCTCCCTTAGCTGAGGAGTCAACGTTTCTCTGATATCTTACAAGCCATCCGCCTGTTACGTTTGGAGGTGGTGCTACATAGCTTTCGCGTCTTGCTGCGAATTCTTCGTCGCTTACCTGTGCGTTGATCTTAGCGTTAGGGATGTCGATCTCGATGATGTCGCCATCCTGCAGCAGACCGATGTTTCCGCCTACAGCAGCTTCAGGACAAACGTGACCGATGGAAGCTCCTCTGGAAGCTCCGCTGAATCTGCCGTCTGTGATGAGGGCAACTGTCTTGTCCAGCTTCATTCCTGCCAGAGCACTTGTAGGATTGAGCATTTCTCTCATTCCCGGACCTCCCTTAGGTCCTTCGTATCTGATAACTACTACATCGCCGTCTACGATCTTGCCTGCATAGATAGCAGCTATAGCATCTTCTTCACAGTCGAAAACTCTTGCAGGACCGCTGTGTGCCAGCATTTCAGGAGCGACTGCACTTCTCTTGACTACGCAGCCTTCCTGAGCGATGTTGCCCCACATAACAGCGATGCCGCCTGTTTCACTGTACGGATCATCGATAGGACGGATGGTGTTATAATCTCTAACATGAGCGTTACCGATATTTTCACCGACAGTTTTGCCTGTAGCAGTGATGAGGCTCTTATCGATGAGGCCCTTCTTATCTAACTCACTGAATACAGCCATCAGACCGCCTGCTCTGTTCAGGTCGTGCATGTGAGTGCCGCCTGCAGGTGCCAGATGACAGAGGTTAGGAACTTTAGCACTGAACTGGTTGAAGATCTCCATGTTAAGCTCTACTCCTGCTTCGTTGGCGATGGCCAGCAGATGGAGCACGCTGTTTGAAGAACAACCCAGAGCCATGTCGCATGCCAGTGCGTTCTGCAGTGATTTTTCGTTGATGATGTCACGAGCCTTGATGTCTTTTTCGACCAGGTTCATGATAGCCATACCTGCATGTTTAGCCAGTCTGATACGACCGCTGTCCACAGCAGGGATAGTTCCGTTGCCGGGAAGCGCGATACCTACAGCTTCTGCAAGACAGTTCATGCTGTTAGCTGTGTACATGCCGGAGCATGATCCGCAGCCCGGACAAACGTTTTCTTCGTATTCCAGAAGCTCTGCATCGTCGATGATGTCAGCTTTTCTTGCACCTACTGCTTCGAACATCTTTGACAAGCTGGTTTCTTCGCCTTTTACAAGGCCGCTCATCATAGGCCCGCCTGAGCAAACTACTGCAGGCACGTTCATTCTTACTGCAGCCATGATCATTCCCGGAACGATCTTGTCGCAGTTAGGAACCAGAACCAGACCGTCAAACTGATGTGCCATTGTCATAGTTTCAACACTGTCAGCGATCAGCTCACGGCTTGCCAGTGAGTATTTCATGCCGATATGTCCCATAGCGATACCGTCGCAAACGCCGATAGCAGGAACTTCGATAGGAGTTCCGCCTGCCATTCTTACACCGGCCTTTACAGCTTCTGCCACTTTATCCAGATGCATGTGTCCGGGAACGATCTCGCTCTTAGCTGAAACGACACCGATGAGAGGTCTTTCCAGCTCTTCTTTAGTATATCCCATAGCATAGAAAAGGCTTCTTGCAGGAGCTCTTTCCATGCCCTTTGTTACATTGTCACTTCTCATTCGCTTTACCTCTTTCTTTTAGAACAGAAAAAGTTTGCGAAGGGGTCCTCCGCAAACTTTGCATTACTATTTCTTCAGCCAGCTCATCATTTTTCTCAGCTCTTCGCCTACCTTGCACAGCAGGTGTGAAGCTTCCAGTCTTCTTGATGCGAGGAACTTAGCCTTGCCGCCTGCGTTCATTTCCTGAACGAATTCGCTTGCGAAAGTACCGTCCTGGATTTCTGAGAGGACTTTCTTCATTTCTTTTCTTGTTTCTTCTGTGATGATTCTCTTACCTGTTCTGTAGTCACCGTATTCAGCAGTGTTGGAGATGGAGTATCTCATCTTGTCGAAACCGCCTTCGTTGATCAGGTCAACGATCAGCTTCATTTCGTGGATACATTCGAAGTAAGCCATTTCAGGTTCATATCCTGCTTCTACCAGTGTATCGAATCCTGCCTTCATCAGTTCGCAAACGCCGCCGCAAAGAACAGCCTGTTCACCGAAGAGGTCAGTTTCAGTTTCTTCTTTGAATGTAGTTTCCAGGATGCCTGCACGACCTGCACCGATTCCTGATGCATATGCCAGAGCATAATCCTTAGCTTTGCCTGAAGCGTCCTGATAAACAGCGATCAGTGAAGGAACGCCCTTGCCTTCTACATACTGACTTCTTACTGTGTGTCCGGGACCCTTAGGAGCGATCATGATAACGTCGAGATCAGCAGCAGGCTGGATCTGGCTGTAGTGGATGTTGAATCCGTGAGCGAATGCCAGAACGTTTCCTTCCTTCATGTGCTTTTCGATCTGGTTCTTGTAGATGGAAGCCTGCAGTTCGTCAGGTGCGAGGATCATAACGATATCGCCTGCTTCAGCAGCTTCTTCGATTCCCAAAACCTTCAGGCCTGCAGCTTCTGCCTTAGAAGTGTGAGCTGAACCCGGTCTGAGACCTACAACTACATCAACTCCGCTTTCATGCAGGTTCATAGCATGAGCATGTCCCTGTGAACCAAAGCCGATGATGGCAACTGTCTTGCCGTCTAACATTCCTAAATTACAATCCTGATCGTAATATTTCTTTATCATTTCTAAATTTCTCCTTTTATATTAATTCTAAATTTATCCTTCCAGTTCTAAGCCTCTGCTCATTCCTGTCACACCTGTTCTTGAAACTTCTGCGATGTCGTAGCAGTTCATCATATCCATAAAGCCGTCCAGCTTTTCAGGTGATCCTGTCATTTCGATGATAAGGCTGTCTCTTGAGAGGTCAACGATCTTGCCTCTGTAGATCTCTACGATCTGCATGATTGCCGAACGTTCGCTCTTATCTGTTTTCACCTTCATCAGAAGCAGCTCTCTATAGATACTGTTATCGTCCATAGCGAAGATCTTGATAACGTCTTCCAGCTTAGCTGTCTGAGTGAGTATCTGATGCAGGGCCTGCTCAGTACCTTCGAAAGCTACTGTGATACGAGAGATCTTCGGATCATTAGTAGCGCAGCCTGTGAATGAAGTGATGTTGAAACCACGTCTGCCGAAAAGGCTGCTGACTCTTGTAGTTACATTTGCTTCGTTTCTTACCAGTATACTGATAATTGATTTTTTTACTGCTTTGCTATCCATTCTCTGCCCCTCCTAACCTATGATCATATCTTCAACGGTTTTGCCTGCAGGGATCATAGGAAGAACGCGCTCTTCTCTTGAGATAGCGCAATCGATCCAGACAGGGCCCTTTGCTTCGAGAGCCTTCTTGAAGACTTCTTCGAACTCCTGAGGAGTAGACGCTGAGTAGCCCTTTCCGCCAAAGGCTTCTACCAGCTTAGGGAAGTTTGTCTTTCTTTCAGGCGTAGTTCCGGAGTAACGCTTGCCGTAGAATGCTGTCTGCCACTGGTAAACCATTCCCAGAACCTGATTGTTCATGATGATCGTGATGATCGGAAGTTCGTTGCTTACTGCAGTGCACGCTTCGGTCAGGTTCATGTGGAAAGAGCCGTCGCCCGTGATATGCACTACTCTCTTATTAGGCTGGCCGACCTGAGCGCCGATGGCAGCTCCGTAGCCGTAACCCATAGTTCCCAGACCTCCGCTTGTGATGAAGTTTTCGGTCTTTTCATGTTTCAGATACTGGGCAGCCCACATCTGGTGCTGGCCAACGTCTGTAACATAGATAGTTTCTTTATCTGTAAGGTCGCATACGCTGTGGATGATCTCGCTCGGATGAAGCTCAGCTTCCTGACACTTGATGTCGCCTGATCTTCTCTTCCACTCAGTTGCCTGTGATACCCATTCCTTGTGATCCTTTTTCTTGATCAGCGGCAGCAGTGCCCTGAGGAATTCTCTCACATCTGCTGTCACACCGTAGTCAACGAGAACGTTCTTGTTGATCTCGCTGGCATCGATATCGATCTGGACCTTAGTTGCCTTCTTGGCAAACTTCTTAGGGTTCAGCGCCACTCTGTCACTGAATCTTGTGCCAAGTGCGATGACCAGATCGGCTCTGTCTACAGCCTTGTTGGCTGCGATGCTTCCGTGCATTCCGATGAGTCCCAGATTCTTAGGGTTTTCCCAACCGATGATGCCGGCTGCCATCAGAGTGTATGTAGCAGGTATGTCTGCAGTTTCTACCAGCTGGTTCAGCTCTTTGCCTGCTCTTGAAGCAGCAACTCCGCCGCCGAAGTAGATGACAGGTCTTTCTGCCGAGTTGATCATAGCAGCTACATCCTGCACTTCTTTTTCAGTGAACTTAGGAGATGGCTTCAGCTCAAGCGGCTTTTCAGGCTTGTAGTCGATAATATCTGCAGTCACGTCCTTAGTGATGTCTACGAGGACCGGACCCTTTCTTCCGCTGTTGGCGATCCTGAAAGCATTTCTCAGTGCGTCCGCCAGATCCTTGATATCGTTAACGAAGAAAGTATGCTTAGTGATAGGCATTGTCACGCCTGTGATGCAGATTTCCTGGAAAGCATCTCTGCCGATAAGGCTGTCAGGCACATTGGCAGTAATGGCAACTACCGGAACGCTGTCCATAAATGCAGTTGCAATACCTGTTACCAGATTAGTCGCTCCCGGTCCGCTTGTAGCGAAAACGACCCCTGTCTTACCTGTAGCTCTGTAATATCCGTCCGCAGCATGAGCGGCATGCTGTTCGTGAGATGCCAGTACGTGTCTGATCCTGTCTCTGTACTCATAGAGAGTGTCATAAAGGTTCAGCGCAGTACCTCCCGGATACCCGAAAACCGTGTCAACACCATGTTCTAATAAGATCTCAGCAACCAGTTGTGATCCTGTTACTCTCATTTCTTCCTCCTTAGTAAAAATCTTCTTCTTGTAGTCGCGGGCATCTGACCCTCACAGAGTGCTTCGAAATCGCCGCAATCCGCAGAATTCAGCCATTTATCGCCCACAATCTCTATTATATATGTAAGAAAAATAAAAGCAACCCCAATTTTCGAGAAATTGTGCTTGAAACACAACGAATTTATAAAAACATAGTTTAGTTACACAAAAACAGCCAAATTGTTCATGCAAAGCGCAAGATATTGGGGAGTTTAGGGGTTTTCGCCTATTAGTAGGGGAGGCGCTCTCTGCAAAGGGCATTTAACATTGTGCTTCGCAAGGGTTCCGGCGGCCTTTGCGGAAAGGTCATTTCAGCTAAATTTAGAATAAGCTGTTTATTTAGCTGAACCAATTACGGATGTTTTAAAACATAAGGATTAATATGCTTAGGTATTCAGCTAAACAACATCAAAATACTCAGAACAGCTGAAAACGAGAGAAAGGTATGCGCAACAAAACCAAAGAAAAACTCATGATAGGGGAGATGAACGAGTAAATCCATATAATCGTTTAAAAGTTTCAGCTAAATATGACAAAAAAATAAATTTAGCTGAAATCAAGGTTGCAGGATATAATCAACTTGCGATAGAATAGCATAAGAATCATCATACAAAGAAAAGGAATAAAACTTATGGATAATGCAAGATATAATTTAAAAATGTACAGCGGACTGCTGCTGTTTTTAGGGGTCTGGGACGTGCTGTCTATGCTGCCGAAAGCAGTTGGCCTGATGGCTGTGTTCAAAGGCGCAGCAACAAGCCCGATCTATGTATTAGTGAATACGCTGCTGTTCGTGGTGCTTCTGGTCGCGAAACTCTGGCTGGGATTCAACGGACGCAGATATGTCAAGTCAGGTTCACAGGAACCGACTACCAAGCTGGTCGAGTTCTCCAAGCTGGCAGGTTATGCAGTTATCGCATTCGCACTGCTGACAGGTATCGGTATCTTCGCAGATATCGCCAAGGCCGGCGACTTGCTGCCTCCTGCTATCACGCTGGTAGTGCTGAACTGGTACAAGAAGGCTGCAAGACAGTGCATGTGGAGATAAAAGTGACCGCTTTAACGCGTTTAAGTGGTTGACAAATAAAATTTCCTAATATATATTATTACATAATGAAAACGGCGACAGCCGATTTAACAACATAATAAAGATGCGATGAACGGAATAAGTTTGATATAAGTATTTCAGAGAGCAGCCGGGTGGTGCGAGGCTGTATACGGAGTCAAATGTCTCACCCGGGAGCAGAAAACTTAAAGTGGGTATGTGATCTTCCTTACGGAACGGCCAAGGCCGAAACAGCATACCAATAAGAGTGGTACCGCGCAGGCAATGCCTTCGTCTCTTAGTTTGAGATGAAGGCTTTTTTTATAAACGCGATCCCGATCGCGCCCCGCGTCGCACATCTGGAAAGGAAATGACAACATGAAAAACTACGACAAGTATCAAGTGGGATACTTCCCACCGCCAACGCCCCATAATGAATGGGTCAAAAAAGATCATATCGAGAAAGCACCTCGCTGGTGCAGCGTAGACTTAAGAGATGGCAACCAGGCACTGATCGTACCTATGAGCCTCCAGGAAAAGGTCGACTTCTTCAAATATCTCGTTTCACTGGGCTTCAAGGAAATCGAAGTTGGTTTCCCTGCAGCATCAGAGACTGAATATCAGTTCCTGAGAAAACTGGTAGATGATAAGCTGATACCTGATGATGTAAGGATCCAGGTACTGACACAGTCAAGAAAGCATATCATCAAGAAAACCTTCGACGCCCTGAAAGGCGTTAAGAAGGCAGTAGTGCACCTTTACAATTCAACATCTGTAGCGCAGAGAGAACAGGTCTTCAAGAAGGAAAAGCCTGAGATCATCAAGATCGCAGTAGAAGGCGCACAGCTGATGAACATGCATGCAGCGAAGAATCCTGACACAGACTTTGCATTCGAATACTCACCTGAAAGCTTTACGGGAACAGAACTGGACTTTGCGGTAGAGATCTCCAACGCAGTTATCGATACATGGAGAGAAGGCGATGCTGACAGAGAGATCATCATTAATCTGCCGGCAACAGTAGAAATGTCCATGCCTCACGTATATGCTTCACAGATCGAATACATGTGCGCGAACCTGCACGGAAGAGAGAAACTCTGCATCTCGCTCCACCCTCATAACGACAGAGGAACAGGCGTTGCAGCGGCTGAGCTGGGAATGCTGGCAGGCGGCGATCGTATCGAAGGAACCCTCTTCGGTAACGGCGAAAGAACAGGTAACGTGGACATCGTGACATTGGCAATGAACCTTTTCTCCCACGGCGTCGATCCTGAGCTGGATTTCTCCAACATGCCGGAAGTCGTAGAAAACTATGAAAAATATACAGACCTGAAGGTGCATCCTAGACAGCCTTACGGCGGAAGCCTCGTATTCGCGGCATTCTCAGGATCCCATCAGGATGCTATCAGTAAGGGGATGCGCTGCCGCATCAACGACGACAGACCTTACTGGGACGTACCGTATCTGCTCATCGACCCGAAAGACATCGGCAGAGAATACGAAGCAGACGTTATCCGTATCAACAGCCAGTCCGGCAAGGGCGGCGTAGCTCACATCCTGGAACAGAACTTCGGTTATGTGATCCCGCCTCAGATGAGAGAAGAGCTGGGCTACATGATCAAGGACATCTCCGACCACGAACACAAGGAGCTGTCACCGGTCGAAGTTTACCAGGCATTCGCCAGAGAATATGTCAACGTATTCGATCCGATCGATATCACTGACGCAGTATTCAAAAAGGCAAGCGACTACAGATCGAATAACGGTATGATCGCTAAGATCGAAGTCCGCATGGCAGGCGATGATTACCAGTTCGAAGCCATCGGTAACGGTCGTCTGGACGCTATCAGTAATGCGCTGAAGCAGTCGCCGTACACATTCGACTACAAGTTCATCACTTACTCCGAACACGCTCTGTCAGCTGATTCACATTCAAAGGCTGCAGCTTACGTTTGTATCGAGGATAGGGATGGCAACCAGTTCTGGGGCGTAGGTATCCACGAGGATATCATCCTGGCTTCAGTGAATGCGCTGGTATCCGCTCTGAACAGAGAAAATAAGAAGAATCACTTCGTAGAATAAAATGCAAAGGCGCGCTTTGCGCTTCGGCTGGGACGGCGAAGCCGATCCCATAGAAAGGAGACACATTATGGGAATGACAATGACCCAAAAGATCCTGGCAGCTCACGCCGGGCTCGACAGCGTAGTGGCAGGCCAGCTGATCAGAGCTAAGCTTGACATGGTGCTGGGCAACGATATAACTACACCTGTAGCAGTGAACGAATTCGAAAAAGCAGGATTCGACGGCATCTTTGACAGAGAGAAGATCTCACTGGTCATGGACCACTTCACACCTAACAAGGACATCAAGGCAGCAGAACAATGTATGAAGTGCAGGACTTTTGCCAAGAGATTCGACGTAGAACATTTTTATGATGTAGGACGCATGGGAATCGAACATGCGCTGCTCCCTGAACAGGGGATCGTCAAAGCAGGCGATTGCATCATCGGAGCAGACTCACATACATGTACATACGGCGCGCTGGGAGCATTCTCAACAGGCGTGGGAAGCACAGACATGGCAGCAGGAATGGCAACAGGCGAAGCCTGGTTCAAAGTTCCCGAAGCTATACGTTTCAACTTGACAGGCGAGCTTGGCGAAAATATTTCCGGGAAAGACGTGATCCTCCACATCATCGGAATGATCGGCGTAGACGGTGCACTTTACAAATCAATGGAATTCACAGGACCGGGAGTAGCGAGCCTCTCCATGGACGACAGACTTTGTATCGCTAACATGGCCATCGAAGCAGGCGCTAAGAACGGCATCTTCCCTGTAGACGAAACAACTATCGAATACATGACAGACAGAGTAAAAGGCGAATGGAAAGTTTTCGAAGCTGATGAGGACGCCGAATATGCGGAAACTTATGATATCGATCTGTCCGCACTGAAATCGACAGTATCATTCCCGCATCTGCCTGAAAATACTAAGACTATCGACGAAGTAGAAGATATCGACATCCATCAGGTAGTTATCGGATCATGCACTAACGGCAGACTGGAAGACATGGCTGCAGCGGCTAAGATCCTGGAAGGCCGCCAGGTGCACCGCGATGTCAGAGCTATCATCATCCCGGGAACACAGCAGGTATACAAAGACTGCATGAAGCTGGGATATATGGACATCTTCATCGACGCAGGCTGCGTAGTATCTACACCGACATGCGGACCATGCCTCGGCGGACACATGGGTATCCTGGCAGCAGGCGAAAGATGCGTAGCGACAACTAACAGAAACTTCGTAGGCAGAATGGGTCACGTCAAGTCAGAAGTATATCTGGCAAGCCCTGCAGTTGCAGCGGCATCAGCAGTAACAGGCAAGATCAGCGGGCCGGACGCGTTGAAATAGGAGGGAGCATAGATGAGAGCAAAAGGCTTAGTACATAAATACGGTGACAACGTCGACACAGACGTTATCATCCCTGCAAGATACCTGAACGTGGCAGACATGAAAGAACTGTCAGCCCACTGCATGGAAGACATCGACGCAGAATTCGTAAACAAAGTTAAAGTTGGCGACATCATGGTAGGCGGCGAAAATTTCGGCTGCGGCTCATCAAGAGAACACGCACCTGCAGTGATCAAAGCAAGCGGCATCGACTGCGTTATCGCCAAGACATTCGCAAGGATCTTCTACAGAAACGCCATCAACATCGGCCTTCCTATCATGGAATGCCCAGAAGCCAGCGAAGCCATCGAAGCAGGACAGGAAGTATCCATCGACTTCGACACAGGCGTGATCGTGAACGAAACAACAGGCGAAAAATATCAGGCGCAGCCTTTCCCTGAATTCATCAAAGACATCATGGCAAAAGGCGGACTTATGAAGAGCTTGAAGGGAGAATAACATGAACATCAAATTAGCAGTAATTCCCGGCGATGGTATTGGTCCTGAAGTAGTTGGCGAAACTCTGAAGGTCCTGGACAAGATCGGGGAAAAATACGGACATACTTTTGAATACAACAAAGTGCTGGCGGGCGGATGTGCCATCGATGAATACGGACAGTGCCTCCCTCAGTCAACAATAGACGCATGCAAAGCGGCAGATGCCGTTCTTCTGGGCGCTGTAGGCGGCTGGAAATGGGATAACCTTCCGGGCAGCGAACGCCCTGAAATGGCACTGCTGGGCCTGAGAAAGGAACTGGGCCTCTTTGCAAACCTGAGACCTGCAATGGTATTCGACTGCTTGTCAGACGCATGCCCGCTGAAGCCTGAGATCATCGAAGGCGGACTGGACATCGTAGTAGTAAGAGAACTGACAGGCGGCATCTACTTCGGTGAAAAGGGAACTAAGGAAACAGATCTGGGTCCTGTGGCTTACGACATCGAGCAGTACTCAGAAATGGAAGTAAGAAGGATCGCAGAAGTTGCCTTTGATATGGCAATGAAGCGCGGCAAGAAGGTAACAAGCGTAGACAAAGCCAACGTATTGGAAAGCTCCAGACTCTGGAGACGCGTAGTTGCTGAAGTCGCTGAAAAATACCCTGAAGTTGAACTGAACAACCTGTACGTGGACAACGCGGCAATGCAGCTGGTGAGAGCACCAAAGCAGTTCGACGTAATCGTTACAAGCAACATTTTCGGAGACATCCTGTCAGACGAAGCAAGCCAGATCACAGGCTCCATCGGCATGCTGCCATCAGCCAGCCTGGCAACAGGAAACTTCGGAATGTACGAACCGGTACACGGATCAGCACCTGACATCGCAGGACAGAACATCGCCAACCCAATGGCAACTATCCTGTCAGCAGCAATGATGCTGAGATACACATTCGGACTTTTGGAAGAAGCAGACGCCATCGAAGCAGCAGTAAAGAAAGTCCTCGACGACGGCTACAGAACACCTGATATCGCTAAAGAAGGAGAAAAGGCGGTGGGGACTAAGGAAGCTGGAGATTTGATTGTGGAAGCGATATAAGTTAATAGACTTGATAACGACTTGTGGAAATACGGGTCGTTATTTTATTTAGCGTTGAATTCAGATGGTAGGAAAAATGTAGAGATTAAATAGTCGCTAGGAAGAAATGGAAGGCAAAAAAGTTAAGCAAAAATGATAAAATATAAGGAAATATCATGAAATATTGAAACACAGAACTATAAGTGCTACAATAAATTAAATTTACAATAGCTAATACAACAATAACGAGAGGTGTATTATGACCGATAATAAAACAGAGAATTATATTGGTATCGATGAGGCTGCTGAATACTTGGGTATAAAAACAGTTACTCTTCGCAATTGGATAAAACGGGATCATAAACTTCCTGCTCATAAAATAGGCAAACTGTGGAAGTTTAAGAAATCAGAATTAGACTTGTGGGTTAAAAGCGGAAAAAGCGCAGACGTATAATCAGGAGATGTTTATTATGAAAAAAATATATTTCCCTTCTAATAGTATGTTGGAACAAGCAGTTTTGGATTCACTCAAGGAATTAGGTGGAGAGGCGACAACAGTGCAAATTAATCAAAAGGTAATAGAAATCTTGGCGCTACCAGATGAAATCATTCAGATGGAAGATGAAAGTGGAGTGGGTACAAAATTAAACTACAGATTACGTTGGAGCCGAACAAATCTTAAGGCGCGTGGTCAAATTAAAAATATTAAACGAGGCACTTGGTCTTTAGATTAAGTTGTCAAGGAGGAACTATGGTAACATATAAAATTGAGAAGCAGTATTTTACAAATGTTACACCTCATCAGAGGGAGGCAATGCTTACAGATTTTGATGTAGATGATAACGGGGACATTATTATTCCATACGAACATAAGGGATATTCTGTTAATAACCTTCGGATTAATTATCGAGAAGATGTTAAAGCGATCAGCATGTTTTCTGGCGCAGGTGGCTTAGATATAGGCGCTCAACTAGCAGGCGTAAAAGTTTTGTCCAGTCTTGATATTTTTGAGGATAGTGTTGAGACTTTAAGAAGAAATGCTTTTTTTAAAGATACAATACATGAGGTTGGCGATATAACTCAACTGAATGGAAGACACTATAAGGAACTTTTAGAAAAAGAAAAGCCAGAAAAATTGATTATAATAGGTGGTCCGCCGTGCCAGCCATTTTCTAAAGCAGGATATTGGGTTACTAATGAAAAGCGAAACTCAAGTGAAGATCCTAGAAACTTGATTGTTCCCTACTTTAAGATTATTGAAGATTTACAACCAGATGGCTTTGTTTTGGAGAATGTAGAAAGCATTATGCACCCTTCTAATAAGGCGGCGGTTGATACAATATATGATAATATGAGTAGACTAGGATATAAATGTTCTGTATTGAAAATCAACGCGGCTGAACATGGTATTCCGCAGAAAAGGAAAAGAGTGTTTTTTCTGGCGAGTAAAAAGGAAATTAATGCGAATTTGACTCAAACACATGGATCGGATAAGGAAATATTACGCAACCCTAATTTGTTGCACTATGAAAGAGTAATTGATTGGATTGGAAAATTTGATGCAACTGATTATTGCGGAGAAGAAAAGCTTGCAGCAGAAGGGAAATGGAAACATGAGTTGACATGCATTCCGTTTGGTAAAAATTACATTTCTTTATCTGAACGAGAGCGCCATCCAAATCCTGTATTTGTTGCAGGGAAAAGATACTGGTCATCTCTTTTAAAACTGCATCCTTTCTTACCTTCTTGGACTATTATTGCGAGTCCTGGACATTGGGAGGGACCATTCCATTGGAAGAATAGAAGGTTGAATATTAGAGAGTTAGCAGCAATTCAAACATTCCCGGATGATTATGTTTTTTATGGGAGCACATATTCTCAACATAAGCAGATTGGGAATGCAGTGCCTCCATTATTGGCCAAAAAGGTGGTAGAAGAATTATGCAAATGGATATAAGGACACCAAAGGTTGTTAGCCTTTTTTCTGGTGCAGGTGGTTTGGATATAGGATTTGAACAAGCTGGTTTTAGAACTGTCTTTGCTACAGATGTTTGGGAGACTGCTTGTGATACTTTAGAAGCTAACGGTGTAGCAAATGAAGTGTTTTGCGGAGACATTAGAAGTATCAATTTTAAAAAGTTAAAAGAAAGATATGGGGAAATAGATTGTCTTATTGGGGGTCCGCCATGTCCTCCATATAGCCAGACGCGACATTATTTAGTTGGAAAAGCAGACGGATTTGAAGATGAAAAGGCTGGCTTTGCAGTACCTGAATACTTTAGAGCTGTGGAGGAGTTAAAGCCAAAAGTTTTCCTGTTCGAGAATGTCGATGGTTTTACCTTCAAAACACATAAAGAAGAGTTTGATTTTCTAAAAGAAAAGGCGGAAAGCCTAGGATATGATATTGCATATAAAGTAATAAACTGTGCCAATTATGGTGTGCCGCAGACTCGTAAAAGATTTTTCTGCATAGGGAGCTTAAAAAATTTTCCGAAGTTTGTGTTTCCAGAAGAAACACATGCAGACCCACAAAAGAAGACGGGAAAGCTTCCGTGGGTAACATGTGGAGATGTGATGTCTGATTATGATAACATTACTGAAGAAGAACGCCTTCAGCGGCCAGGTGCCAAACATTATGAACTATTAGTCGAAATTCCGCCAGGAGAGAATTATCTTTATTTTACAGAAAAAAGAGGATACCCAGAACCGAAGTTCAAGTGGAAGTCTCGATATTGGACATTTCTTTTGAAGCTGACGCCGAATAGACCTTCATGGACTATACAAGCGAGTTTCTCTACAAATCAAGGTCCGTTCCACTGGAGAAATAGATTCTTACGAATTGAGGAGTTGAAGAGAATACAAACTTTTCCAGATGATTATTTGCTTACAGGAGATATGAAGGAACAGTGGCGCCAATTAGGTAATGCGGTACCGGTACAGATGGCATATATATTAGCATCTAGAATAAAGGAGGTGTATTTCGATGGCAAGATATGAAATAAATCATGATGGAATGATTGTTTCCCACGAATCTGCATTATGCTTGGATCTGGATAAGATGTTAACTTCCTTATTTAATCAATATGGATGGACATCTGAGATTGTTGATAAAAAGGGATCGTGCAGAAAAATTCTAATAAAGGATGCAAATGAGAAAAGCAGGTACGTTTATGTATACTGTGGAAATATTCGTAATGAGGCAAGAAATCCGTATGAGAAGAAAATACAGTTGGGGACAGTAACGGATCCAAAAGATAAGCCAAAGGAAGACACCCTTATCATAGGTGTTTACGTATTTGAAGAAAATGATGGAATTTCTGACGCTATTTTTGTTGGATACCCGATTGATGAAGATATTAGATATGATACCAACCCAAGTATACGAGGAACATTTGTTAATCAACTGTTGATTGATGCGAAAAACAACGGATTTATTTATGATAAAGAACACAATACGGTGGGGTTCTTAGCGCCTTTTATTTACTATTATTTGGACAACCATTATAGCCTTCATTACACTTCTAATAAATATCCGGAAGTGAATTATGCTAATGATTCAAGTTTGGACATAGAAGAAGACTTTAGCGATGGCGCAACAGTGTGTTTTGAAACAACATACGATACAAAGATGTTTTCTCATAACCGTATTTTGTTTGGTGCTCCAGGAACAGGAAAAAGTTTTACTCTGAACAGAGAAGCAAAGAAGTTGTTGGCAGATGGTGGATATGAGGAACGTGTTACTTTCCATCCAGACTATTCCTATGCTAATTTTGTAGGCACTTATAAACCTGTTATGGTTAGTGCAAATTCTAATGTAATTGATGACACGAGCAAAGAAGTCCTCTCTATTCTAACGGATAAAACAAAGTCGGCGCAGGAAAAGTATGACCTATTGTATGATAGATTTAAGGGCGATGGTTTGACAAGACTTCCAATTTTATTAGGACTGTATACTGATGAGGTCTTTAGAACAAGAAAGCAGGATGGAACCGATGCTGTTGGTGACAATAGTGTAGAGCGAAACCATGGTAAGGCAATTAGACCATATGTGGCACTCCCTTCAGATTTAAATGAGAGGGAGGAAATTGGATACGAATATGTTCCAGGTCCTTTTATGAGAGTGTTGGCGAAAGCTCTCAAAAGTGCTATGACTGATGATCCAAAACCGCATCTGCTTATAATTGAAGAAATAAATAGAGCGAATGTAGCCGCAGTATTTGGCGATGTATTCCAATTGTTGGACAGGGCAGCAACTAATATTAGTGAATATGAAATTGCAACGACTAATGAAATGCGAGCCTACCTTGCGAAGGAACTCGGAGTAGATAAAAGTGCAGTCGAAACTATTAAAATTCCAAACAATATGTTTCTTTGGGCCACAATGAATAGTGCTGACCAGGGCGTATTCCCGATGGACACTGCATTTAAACGCAGATGGGATTTTACTTATTTGGGAATCGACGATAGTGAAAATGACTTGATTGGAAAAACAGTTACACTTGGAGCAGGAAACACAAAACAGAAGGTTGAGTGGAATAAGTTGCGAAAGGCTATTAACAACTTCTTGGCAAACGAAAAAATTAATGAAGATAAACAGCTGGGTCCTTATTTTATAGCGAAAAATATTGTTGTTCCTGAAGAGGGAACGGAAATCGATAATGAAAGATTTATTCGAACGTTCAAGAGCAAAGTAATCATGTACCTTTTCGAGGATGCAGCTAAGCAGAAACGTTCAAAGCTATTTGAAGGCTGCTTCGAAAGCAAGAGTCGTTATTCAGAAATTTGCCAAGAATTTGAGGAAAAAGGAATTGGAATCTTTCATCCAGATATTCAGATTGAGGCAGAGGCAGAAGATCTAACTGAGGAATCTCCAGATAAAAATAATTAAGAGGAGGTACATAAATGCACTCTGAATTTGTAAGAGAACAAAAAAGGTACACGCAGATGGAACTCTGCAAAATCTTTTCTTGTTCAGAAGAAAAAACGGTTTCAATTATCCGTAAACTCAAGGAATTCGGAGTCTTGAAGGCGGTAAAAGCAGAAGAAAAACAGCGAGATATGTCAGAATTAGTAGGAGAGGATGAAGAAATTTCTGACGTTGAAATAGGAGAAAATGAATACCTCTATGTATTTACCTTCGTGGGAGTTATTGTTGTGTCAGGGATTGTTTTGAAATGTTATCCTAAGTATCTATTAACCGCTACACATCCTGAACATGAGTTAACACAAGTTATTAAAGTTCTAGAAAAATACAATTCGAAGGAACAGATTATTCGAATGTTTAATGACAGTAGCGAAAGTAGGGCGTTCAATATATTGGCAGTACTTCTGTTTTTGATGCAGGACTATTACGAAAATGGTGTTTACGAAAATACAGAGGACATAGTCGAAAGCAATGGTTCGGGAGAAATAATTTGGAATAAGACAATTAACGAAACTTTTGCGATGATTACTAACAATCGACCATATTATCTTGATCTAAAAACGAGGAAAAGAATTTCAGATAACCACGATTATTTTAAGCGCCTGCACGAATGTGTACTTACAAGCGCATCAAATGAACTTGAGGATGCGGGGTTGTTGAATTTATTTGAACTTGTTGGTGTTGACCTCACTGAAGAAACTTTAGATAACTTTGGCGACAAGGAAGTTATCTTGTATAATATTGAAAAAGAATTAAACGTGCAGTTCAACACAAGAAAACAACTTGTTTTGAAAACAATTTACGCTTATTTAGACCATAGTGGAAGTTTACATGATACAGATTGCCTATCGCTTTTCGGAACGAACAGTTTTAACCTTGTGTGGGAGAAAGTTTGCGCTGAAATAATGGATAATCAACTTAATATGAGATTGGGAGCGTTAAAACTCCCTGTCGCATTAGGAGACAAATATAACAGACGGAAAAAGCTGATTGAAATAATAGAAAAGCCATTATGGACAATAACAGGAAAAACAGCGGCAGACACTTTAATCCCGGATATTGTTACTGTTTCTATAGAGGATGACAACTGGCAGTTTGTTATTTTTGACGCAAAATATTATAATGCCAAACTAGAGTCAGGGAATGTACCTAAAGGTCAACCAGGAATTGAATCAGTTACAAAGCAATATTTATATCAACTTGCATATCAGGAATTCATAAGAGAGCATAAGTTTTCTGCGGTAAAAAATTGCTTTTTGATGCCGACAGAAAATAATAATATAGAAAATAAAGGGGCCGTTTGTATGCAAATGTTTTCTAGGCTTGGACTGGATAGTATCAATGTGCGATTCCTGCCGGCAGCAATGGCCTATGATTACTATTTGGCAGGAAAAAAGCTTGATGTCTCTCTGTTAAATCTGTAAATTTTGTAGGATAAAATATTTAGACAGAATGTTTAGTTATGGAGCAAGCAACAAAGGCTGGGTATGTACCCAGCCTTTGTATTAAAACTCTACCGTAAACACCAACTTGCTGGTGTTTTCTTTTTTTGCCTGCGTTTCCATTGAGGAGCTTTTTTTGGAATTTATTTTACTTACGGCTCCGTCGATTGAACTGGCTGTTTTCTGTGACATAGTAGCTGAAGCGGAGCCTTCCAGCTTCAGATGATGTGTCTTTATCGGATTTGAGTCGCTCAGTCGTGAGTCGATAAGACGGCGTATGGTGTCATCATGCTGAAACCATTTGAGAGTAGGCATTTGTGGGTCAGTGCTTCCTTCAAAAGTAGATACTACTGCACCATCTCTGGCGCTGCTTGTCTTGGAAGAAATGCTTTGCTCTGTGCTTCCTC
Organism: Bacillota bacterium; assembly: GCA_017416795.1. Lineage (GTDB taxonomy): Bacteria > Bacillota > Clostridia > Peptostreptococcales > Anaerovoracaceae > Lentihominibacter. The sequence continues at coordinate 18,112 of JAFQBD010000021.1, forward strand.
CTGAAGAGGCTGCAATACCTTCAACTTTGACGCCGCTCTTCATACTAAACTTTTTCTTGCTGTTCTGAGACTCTTTATCAGACTCCTGGATCTCGATAGAACAGCGCTTTGCGCCTAAAGAAGCAGCGATGTGCTGAAGCTCCGCGAGCTTTTCTTCATGGGCTTTGTTGAAAAGCTGATCGATACGAATGTAACGCTGGTGGTCAAAGTTGTCCACATAATATGTCTCATCGCATGCAGCGGTTGGAACGAACTTGAGTCCGCTGGTCGCTACAGCAGTGTCGTAAAGATAAAGTATCTCGATGTCGTTCTTGGTTTCGAGCCAACCAATCGCTCCCTCGCAAACATCGATATCACGTCTGACCGCGTCATCGACGATGGTGATCAGATTAGGACGGTCAAAGGAGGCGCCGTTGTATTTGTCGGGAAAGAGTGGGTTGTATTTCTTGAGTTTACGGAGATATGCGTCGTTTTTAGTTTTATCAGCCAGCTCTTTGGCTCCTGTCTGGACATTGCCGGCTACTGCCTTACTGATATCGGTAGCTTTGTGGAGTGCGCCGGAAACGAGGTCCGCGCCTTTCTTGGTATCTAATTTCATCTCAACATTCCTTTCTGCGTGTGGTTCATAATACACTGTGGGAATTTCGCGGTATAGATAGATTATACTATAAAAGGGACAAATGGTGAATTTATATGATAGAATCTAAGTAGTAAATAGAGGTCGTGTACAAATTATTCCTAAGCACAAATTGAAAGACTATATGAAAAAATTTATAGGTATGTCTAAATATCGATAATAGCTCGCGGGAGGCGTAACATGAATAGTAGCCAAAAGAAAGAAAAGGTTGATATGTTGAATATTATAAAATCTGCAAAAATAAATATGTTTCAAGGAGATGAGAAAACCCTCGATTTAATAATAGAGGAGCTAACAAAATATGATATTTATGATATTATTGAAAGAATTTCGTTATTGAATTTGATAATTGAAAATCAGAACAAAGGCATGCTCTTTGATATATTAATTTCGAAAATACTTGCCAAAGCGGAAGATAAATATCAAGGAAAAGCAAAAATAAGCAGTGGCAAATTTAAAAAAATTATAAGACGTATTGAAAATTTGGGAGTAAGCCAAATGATCGATCCCGCTGAAAATACTTTTATAGAACGAATTAGATATCATGGAAACTATTGGATCTTTGCTGGTACTAATTATTCTCCAAGTTATAGCTTACAAGGGATGCTGAATGTATTATGTCTTAGAAAGTTACCATTTGAGGAAACATTTACATATAAAGCACATCAATTGATAAATTTCATTTTACAACTTTCTGATGGTATCGTGAAGAATTTAGGATATAACATGGAAAGTATTGTGCATATAGAAAGGAAAGAGGTGTGCATACCTAGCGCTGACAAATTGAGTATGTTAAAGAAATGCATAAGCATAAATGGAACAATAGTAGAGGAATTAATAGAGGATGAAGAGTTAAGAGACTTATTATTCATAGAGTTTAAGGAAGATCCGTTATATAAGATCAATGAAGAGTTCCAAGAATTTTATAAAAGGCCGTTTCTTAAAACAAGAGATAATGACATTATTATATTAAATCCATCTATGCTGGTTCCTTTTGTTATCCATCAAATAGTTCTTTTGGCAGATAAATTTGGATGTAAAGAGCTTTTGATTAACGCATATAATAATGAGCTTTGGGAAATCAGTAAGCGCGACTTAAGAAAGTTAGGCCATAGAAAAATAAAGGAGGCAGAGTATGGCATTGAATTGATTAACAACCAATATCGAAAAGAACAAATCTTAACAGTTGGAAATGATAAATTGCTATTTGTACACTTTGTTTGTGATGCAGGTATTGGGTATAATGATGGTTCAATGTTTGGTCAGCAGGAAGTAGAAAGCACCAATCCTTCTATATATAGTCGTGTAAAGGAATTTACAGAAAAACTACCTTTTATAGAAGAAAATAATTTTTTTCAAGTAGTGATACTAAATTCATTTGGACGTATTGTAGGTTGTGAAGTATTTGCTGAAGAATTGGGATACTCAGTACAACTCACACCTCAAGAACTACATTGTATCGCAGTTAATGAAAGCGACAAGCCTGACTTTATTCCGCGATATATCAGGGCAAAAAGTAAGCTTAACA
>JAFQBD010000001.1 GCA_017416795.1 Bacillota bacterium
CGACATATCTCTCGTCTCTCGCTATCCAGAACCAGTGCTACATACTGAGTACCAACGATGTAAGAGAGGAATCCCCTAAACGCGGCGCCAGCTGCGCTTTGGATCAGTACGGCAAAGTGTTAGAAATCCTCAGTGATAAGGAGGGAATGTTGTACTGTGATATCGACCTAAATGCGCCCGGCCGAAGAGATTCCGATCCGCATATGGGTGATCTTGATATAGAAACGTTCAGGATGATGGTTGAACTTTCTGAGATAAATGAATAGCAAAATAAAAGCGCCGATATCGGCGCTTTTGTCGTTTTTGATTCGTATGTTTTTTATCGTCTGTTTGATGGCAACCAGATATTCATCTTCTCTGCTTCCTTGATCAGCTCTTCGCGGAAGTCCGGATGAGCGATGTTGATCATGGCTTCTGCACGTTCCCATGTAGTAAGGCCCTTTAAGTTTGCCTTGCCGTATTCGGTAACGATAAAGTGAGCATTAGTTCTTGTATCTGTTACGATCGAACCTTCTTTCAACATCGGTCTGATCCTTGACTTGATGCTGCCGTCCTTGTCCTTGTATGTTGATGGCAGGCATACGAAGCTCTTGCCGCCCTTTGACAGGTATGCTCCGAGAACGAAGTCCAGCTGTCCGCCCGCGCCGCTGATATGTACCGGTCCGGATGATTCTGCATTTATCTGTCCGAACAGGTCAGCATCTACCGCATTATTGATGGAGATGAAGTTATCTATCTGACTGATGACTCTCACATCGTTAGTGTAGTCAACAGGAGCTCCCAGACATTCCGGATTCTCATTGAGATAGTCGTACATCTTCTGGCTTCCTGCACCGAATGCATAGACCTGCTTGCCGCGGTCGATATTCTTCGCCATGCCGTTGATCTTTCCTGCCTTAGCCAGATCTACGAATCCGTCTACATACATTTCTGTATGGACACCGAGATCCTTCAGGTCTGATTCTGCGATCAATGATCCTACTGCGTTTGCCATACCGCCGATACCCAGCTGCAGGCAAGCGCCGTCAGTGATCTCACTTACGATAAGCTCTCCGACCTTTCTGTCAAGATCGCTTGTCGGAGGTGTGCCCAGAGCATCGATATCTTCGTTGTTGCCTTCTACGATCATGTCGATCTGAGAAATATGGATCTTTTCCTTGCCGTCAAAGAGGCCCGGAATGATCGGCATCTTGTTATTCACTTCTACAACGATCTTCTTAGCACGGCTGCACATGTCTGCCATGTGTGAAGTGTTAGTTCCGAAGTTGAAATATCCGTTGGCATCCATAGGTGCTACCTTGAACATTGCCACATCTACAGGATCCGGCAAATCAAGATAATACTTAGGCAGTTCGGAATATTTGATAGGTGCGTAGAATGAAACGCCCTTCTTGATCATCTTACGTTCGATGCCGCTCATGTGCCAGCTGTTCCAGCAAAGGTGCTGAGCCGCATCTTCCACATCGAATATGAAGAGCTGTCTCAGAACCAAAGCTCCCCTGAACTTAAGACCTTTCAGGTTTTCAGCTTTGATCCTTGCCGCCATCTCTTTATCAAGCTCATAAGGCATGCCGTTTCCCCATCCGTAGTCTACCCAGTCTCCGGAATTGACGATCTTTACCGCCTCACTTGCTGTAGTTAATTTCTGTTCGTATTCTTTTCTGTACTGATTCATGGTCTACATTACTCCCTTGAAGCTGCTTCCATCTGCTTGTATTCTTCGTACTTCTGCTTAGCCTGGATCTTCGCTTCGGCAAACAGTTCTTCTGCTACTTCAGGGAAGTCCTTCTTCAGTGCTGCAAAACGCACTTCGCCTGCCAGGAAGTCGTCGAAATCAAGCTTAGGTTCGCCTGAATCCAGGGTGAATGGCTTTTCTTTGTTGCTAGGGTCATATCTGTACAGAGTCCAGTAACCTGAATCTACCGCACGCTTCATTTCATCCTGTACGCAGCTCATGCCGGCCTTGATTCCGTGAGTGATACATGGAGCGTAAGCGATAACGATGGATGGACCAGGATATGCTTCTGCTTCCTGGAGTGCCTTCAGCAACTGGCTCTGGCTTGCGCCCATCGATACCTGTGCTACATAAACATCCTTATATGTCATCATCAGTGCGCCCAGATCCTTCTTGCGGCTTCTCTTACCTGCTGCAGCAAACTGTGCTACTGCACCAAGCTGAGTTGCCTTTGATGACTGTCCGCCTGTATTTGAGTAAACTTCTGTGTCGACCAGCAGAATGTTCACGTCTACTCCCATAGAGAATACGTGATCTAAGCCGCCGTAACCGATGTCATAAGCCCATCCGTCACCGCCGACCATCCACATAGTCTTCTTTGACAGGTGGTCGCTGCTGTTTAAGATCTTCTGTGCTAAAACTGCCGCTTCGCCTTCGAATGAAGCTTCCTTGATAGCCTTTTCAAGAGCTCTGCTTGCAGGTTCTGAAGCTCTCAGATCATCGTAAGTGTTGAACCATTCTTCAGCTGCAGCCTTTACATCTGCAGAAACTTCTTCCATAGCCATCAGAGCTTCGATCTTGTTTCTCACGCCGATTCTCTGCTGCTGAACTGCCAGCATCATACCTAAGCTGAATTCAGCGTTGTTTTCGAACAGTGAGTTTGACCATGCAGGACCGTGGCCGTCCTTGTTAGTTGTATATGGAACGCAAGGCATTGCTGAACCCCACGCCTGTGTACATCCTGTAGCATTAGCAAAGTACATCTTGTCTCCAAAGAGCTGAGTGAGCAGCTTGATGTAAGGAGTTTCTCCGCATCCGCCGCAAGCGCCTGAGAACTCGAGGAGCGGCTTGATGAACTGGCTCATCTTGATATTTGTAGCCATTGCTTCCGGCTTTTCGGAAATAGTCAGACCATATTCCCAATGAGCCTGATCGTATTCCTTTTCTGAGATAGGAACCATAACGAGAGCCTTTTCCTTAGCAGGACATACGGAAGCGCAGCTTCCGCAGCTTGTGCAGTCCATATTGGAGATCTGCAGGCTGTATGTATACTCGCCGAGGTTTGCGCCCTTTGCCTTGACCATTTCGAAGCCTTCAGGTGCAGCCTTTACTTCTTCTTCATCCATCAGATAAGGTCTGATAACGCCGTGTGAGCATACCAGTGAGCACTGGTTACACTGGATACACTTAGCAGCGTCCCACTTAGGAACTTCGATGGCGATATTACGCTTCTCGTATGCTGAAGTTCCCAGAGGCAGCGTTCCGTCCTCCATGCCTACGAAAGCGCTTACCGGCAGGTCGTCACCCTTCTGCTGGTTTATAGGAACCAGGATGTTTTCGATGAAAGCAGGCACTTCCTTCTTAGCAGGAGCTTCTGCATCCACGTCGTCTGCCCATTCCTTAGGAATGTCGATCTTCTTAGTCGCTTCGATACCGGCATCAACGGCCTTCATGTTCAGACCAACGACAGTCTTACCCTTCTTGCCGTAAGTCTTTTCTACGAATTCCTTCATCAGCGCCACTGCTTCGTCAACAGGGATGATCTCTGCCAGCTTGAAGAATGCAGCCTGGAGAACCATGTTCGATCTGTTGCCCAGACCGATTTCTCTTGAAATAGCGTTAGCGTCGATGATGTAGAAATCGATGTCGTTTTCTACCATGTATTTCTTGACTTCTGCAGGGAGGTTTTCTCTCAGTTCGTCTTCGCCCCATTCACAGTTGAGGAGGAATGTTCCGCCCGGCTTCAGTTCGCTTATAATGTCGTATTTATGTATGTAAGTCTGGTTGTGGCAGGCGATGAAGTCTGCTCTGTGTACCAGATAAGTGGATCTGATCGGTTCGCTTCCGAATCTCAGGTGAGACTTAGTGCAGCCGAATGATTTCTTAGTGTCGTATTCGAAGTATGCCTGAGTGTAAAGGTCAGTCTTTTCTGCGATGATCTTGACTGTACTCTTGTTGGCGCCTACTGTTCCGTCTGAACCCAGTCCCCAGAACTTGCAGCTCTTAGTGCTTGGGTTGTCGATGAAGAATCCGGGATCTACGTCCAGTGACAAGTTAGTCACGTCGTCTACTAAGCCGATAGTGAATTCAGGCTTTGGTTCTTCCTGCGCCAGGTTTCTGAATACTGCTTCGATCTGAGCCTGAGTAGTATCCTTAGAAGAAAGACCGTAACGTCCGCCGTAGATCTCAGGTGCGCCCTTGATGTTAGCATAAGCTGTACAAACGTCCTGGAAGAGCGGTTCGCCTGTCGCGCCGGCTTCCTTGCATCTGTCGATAACGGCGATCTTCTTAGTTGTCTTAGGAACAGCTTCCAGCAGGTGCTTCACTGAGAAAGGTCTGTAAAGGTGCACCTGTACGAAGCCCACCTTCTGGCCCTGCTTATTCAGGTATTCTACTGTTTCCTGGATAGCGCCGCTTACTGAACCCATCGCTACGATAACGTGCTCTGCGTCAGGTGCTCCGAAGTAGTCGAACAGGTGGTACTGTCTGCCTGTTACTTCTGCGATCTTATCCATGTATTCCTGAACTGTTTCAGGCAGTGCGTCATAGAATCTGTTGTTTGATTCTCTTACCTGGAAGTAGATGTCAGGGTTCTGTACTGAACTTCTGAGGATAGGATGATCAGGATTCAGCGCGTTGTCTCTGAAAGCCTGCAGTGCATCCCAGTCCAGCAGTTTGCCGAAGTCTTCGTAATCGATAGCTTCGATCTTCTGGATCTCGTGAGATGTTCTGAAACCGTCAAAGAAGTGCATGAAAGGAACTCTTGACTTGATCGCAGCCAGATGAGCGATACCTGCCAGGTCCATAACTTCCTGTACGCTTCCTGATGAGATCATGGCGAAACCTGTCTGTCTGCAGTTCATTACGTCAGAGTGGTCTCCGAAGATGGAAAATGCATGTGTTCCTACTGTTCTTGATGCTACGTGGAGAACTCCCGGATGTCTCTGTCCTGAGATCCTGTGCATAGTAGGAATCATCAGCATCAGCCCTTGAGATGATGTAAAAGAAGTAGCCAAGCTTCCTGCTTCCAGTGCTCCGTGCACTGCTCCGGCAGCTCCTGCTTCTGACTGCATTTCTACTAATTTTACAGGCTGACCGAATAAGTTCAGTCTGCCCTTAGCTGACCATTCGTCTGTCTTTTCCGCCATCGGTGAAGAAGGTGTGATCGGATAGATACCCGCAACTTCCGTGAAGGCGTATGCGACGTATGCCGCAGCTTCGTTTCCGTCCATTGTTACTATATTTTTCTTAATACTCATCATTTTCCTCCTGAGTTTTTTTAAAAACTTATTCAATTTATGATTATATAATTGAATGATGTTCAACGCAACAGAAGTTAGTAGATTTTGTGTAATATTCTCTGTAAAATTGTAATGTAAATGAAAAAGTAAACTAGACTAAATATGGGTTTTCTAATTCATCCCTCCCCCAAAGCATGTCCTCCCAAACGCATCCTCTACCCAATTGTCCTCTATCCTCTCTGCCTGATTTCTGGTCAATCGTAATGCCTTGTCAGAAACACCTTCCGGTGATCCTTCCCATTTAAGCTCAGCCTTTTCGAACTTGTAACAATCTCCGGTAAAGTCCACCTGATACAGCACATTTTCATATTCATCTATGAAGAACTCCACAAACAGATCCTTGTAGCCGTCATTCAACTCCCAGTAAAATTCCGCTGTCGCCTCGTGCCTTTGCATCTCATCAAGCACATCGATCATTCTGCTATAGTACCACGCCTGATCTCCCTTGCAAGCATTGAATCTTTCCCACAGCTTCTCCCCAATCGCTCCGTGATCTCGAAGCAAGCTTCTCATATTTGCTAACTTATCCGCCAACACCAATTGTTTCATTCTAAATGGCGCTCCTACAGTTGCGTGCTGCTCATCTCGCTTCCTATCTATCCAATCTTTACTCTTATCCTCGCTATGTCCACCTACCAACATCGCCACATCAGCACCGAACAGTGAAGAGATCTCCTCGATAGTTGCATCTGTATCTTCAACAGTATCATGCAAAACCCCTGCTATCATTAGGTTCACATCCGCCCCCATCGCTGACAGTATCGTCATGACTTCCATCGGGTGAACTATGTACGGAGTCTTAGTGCCCTTCCTGAACTGCCTTGCATGCTTTTCTGTTGCAAAACGCACAGCTTCATCGAGC
>JAFQBD010000022.1 GCA_017416795.1 Bacillota bacterium
CAACGTACTGCTGAAATTCCTCGATACTCTCAAAGGCGGAGGAGCTATAGCCATCCCTGTAGTTCTCTACGGCAACAGGAATTTTGATGATGCGCTGATCGAGCTGAGAAATATCCTTGAAGATAAAGATTTCAGGACAGTAGCGGCAGCAGCTTTCATCGGGGAACATTCCTTCTCGAAAACGCTGGCGGCCGGCAGGCCTGATGCTGCCGACATGAAGATAGCTGATGCCTTTGCAAAAGAAGCAGCCGACAAGATCCTCTGGATAATGAGAGACAGCGCAGCCCATGAGGTGGAGATGTCCCATACACTGGATATGATGGGACCTGTGGAAGTCGAAGGCTGTGATCCGATCAGAGATTACTACAAGCCTAGAGATAGGCATGGCGAACATATAAATATACTTAAAGTGAAGCCTAAGCTTCATGAAGATAAATGTATCAAGTGCGGCATGTGCGCGGCTGTATGTCCTATGGGTTCTATCTCGAAGGACGAGCCCGGCATAGTTTCCGGCATCTGCATCAAGTGCTGCGGATGCGTCAAGAAGTGCCCGACAGAAGCACTGTACTATGACGATGCGGGATATATTTATCATAAGGAAGAGTTAGAAGCAATGTATGGGGATGAGCGAAAAGAACCATCATTGTTTATATAGAAAGGAAGATTAAAATGGCAAATAAAGGCACATATTACATCACAACACCGATCTACTATCCAAGTTCAAATCTTCATATCGGACATACTTACTGTACAGTAATGGCCGATGCTATGGCAAGATTCAAGAGACTGTCAGGATATGACGTAAGATTCCTGACAGGTACTGATGAGCATGGACAGAAGATCCAGACTATCGCAGAAGAAAAAGGCGTTACTCCTCAGGCGTACGTTGATGAAGTAGTTGCAGGGATCAAAGACTTGTGGAAGACTATGGAAATTTCATATGATGACTTCATCAGAACTACTGAAGACAGACATATCAAGAGAGTACAGGACCTTTTCATGAAGATGTATGAAAAAGGCGATATATATAAGGGCGAATACGAAGGAATGTACTGCACACCATGCGAATCTTTCTGGACAGAAAGCCAGCTGGTAGACGGCAAGTGCCCTGACTGCGGCAGACCTGTACAGAAGGCACAGGAAGAAGCTTACTTCTTCAAGCTGTCAAAGTATGCAGATGCGCTGCTTGACCTTTTTGAGAACACTCCTGAATTCCTTCAGCCTGATACAAGAAGAAACGAAATGATCGCATTCGTTAAGCAGGGACTGGAAGATCTCTGTATCTCAAGATCGACTTTTGACTGGGGTATCCCTGTACCTATCAACGAAAAGCACGTTATGTACGTATGACTGGATGCACTTTCAAACTACATCACAGCACTGGGTTGGCCTGACGAACCTGAACTTTACGAAAAGTACTGGCCGGTAAACGTTCATCTGGTTGGTAAGGAAATCGTTAGATTCCATACTATCATTTGGCCTGCTATGCTGATGAGTGCTGAACTGCCTCTGCCTAAGCAGGTTCTGGGACATGGATGGCTGCTGCTTGAAGGCGGCAAGATGTCTAAGTCAAAGGGCAATGTAGTAGACCCTGTTAAGCTGATCGAAAGATACGGCATCGACGCTCTGAAATACTTCCTGCTGAGAGAATATACTTTCGGACAGGACGGCATCTTCACTAATGAAGTAATGCTCAAGAGAATGAACTACGATCTGGCAAACGACCTGGGCAACCTGGTATCAAGAACAGTTTCCATGATCGAAAAATACAACGGCGGATTCGTTCCTGATCTGACAGATGCAGTAGAAGCTGTAGACGAAGATCTGAAGAACATCGCAGTAGGCGCAGCGGCTAAGGTAGAAGCCAACATGGACGAATTCAAGTTCAACATGGCACTGGAAGAAATCTGGGTACTGGTAAGAAGAGCTAACAAGTACATCGATGAAACTATGCCATGGGTACTGGCTAAGGATGAAGCTACTAAGGCAAGACTTGATAATGTTCTCCATAACTTGGCAGAAGCTATCAGGATCATCTCAGTACTGATCTATCCATTCATGCACACAACTTCCGACAAGATCAGAAAGCAGCTGGGACTGTGGTACGCAGACGTTGCATGGGAAGACGCACTTACATTCGAAATGATGAGCGGTGAACAGGTGAAGAAGGGCGATGCTATCTTCCCTAGACTGGACATCGAAAAAGAACTGGAAGAGCTGGAAGCACTGCAGGGCGGAAATAAGGAAGAAGAAAACATTCCTCTGGAACTGAAAGATGAGATCGAATACGATACATTCGATGCTATCGACTTCAGAGTAGGAACTATCCTGCAGGCAGAAAAGCACCCTAAGGCTGACAAGCTGCTGGTATTCCAGGTAAAGATGGGAACAGAAAAGCGTCAGATCATCTCAGGCGTTGCTGAACACTTCAAGCCTGAAGAATGTGTAGGCAGAAAGGTTCTCGTAGTTGCCAACCTGAAGCCTAGAAAGCTGAGAGGTCTCGAATCAAAGGGCATGATCATGTTTGCAGAAGAAACTGTAGACGGCAAGGAAGTCCTGAAGTTCGTAACACCTGAAGCAGAAGACGGAAATCCTGTAGCATAAAGACAACAATAAAACGGCAGTTTTTATAACTGCCGTTTTTGATGCTTATTTTATCCCATAAAACCTCATGGCATTGACCTTAGTGATATTTGCAACATCTTCATAAGACATACCTTTTATCTCTGCAACCTTTCGTGCTGTGTGTTCCACCAGCGAAGGGTTGTTTTTCTTTCCGCGGAAAGGTTCAGGTGTCAAATAAGGTGAGTCTGTTTCTATAAGGAGGAAGTCAATAGGGACTTCTTCTACTACACCTATGGTCTTCTTGTTATTCTTGTATGTTACGGGTCCTGCGATGGAAAGCGTTGCCCCCAGCTTCACGTATTGACGGCCAAGTTCTGCACTGCCTGAGTAGCAGTGGAGCAGTACGCGGGCATCGTCGCACGTATTAGCATTGCCGGAGGCGTCAGAGGCTCCGCCCTTTACATATCCAGTAGGATCGGGGCGCTTAGGGAACCAAGACTTTCTTTCGTCAGAAAAAGCCCCTTCTTCTTTCAATATATCCATTACTTCCTGATCGGCCTCTCTTGAGTGTATGACGATAGGCATCTTCAGTTCGTTGGCAAGTCTGATCTGCTTACGAAAGACCTTCCTCTGTATATCGCGAGGGGAACGGTCGTAGTGGAAGTCCAGTCCGATCTCTCCGATGGCCATGACCTTGTTTTTCTTAGCAAGACCTTTTATCATGATGAGGTCCATGTCGTCCATGTTTTCTGCATCGTGAGGGTGGAAGCCTGCAGCTGCATAACACCATGGATACTTGGCGGCGTGATCTGCAGCCAGCTTGGAACTTGCCAGGTCAAAACCTATATCCATGACGTAATCCAGATCAGAAGCTTCTATGGCTGCCACCATGGCAGCTCTGTCTTTATCGGACATTTTATTATTCAAATGTGCATGTGAGTCAAACAGCATATCGTGTTCCTTTCTTATAGCCATATTTTGTTCGAAATATCAGAGATTCATTTCGCTACTGTGTCCCAAACATTATATCAGAAAATATTCCGAAAAAAAATATCCCTTTCCTCCGACGATATGACAAATTCCGCATCTGATAGCAGATATAATATGCAGGTGCTTGCACAGAGACGATGAAAGGGATGAGGGATACATCATGGAGAGCACGACTAAGATCAACGTTTTAGGAGCAGCCGGCTCTAAAATATTATACGTAATCGCATTGACGGCATCAGCATGTATCGTCAGCAGATGTCCTGTTATGGGGGACAGTTTCATATGCGGCATATCGCTTATCGCTTATATGCTGTCGAAATCCACACTTAATATATACCTGATCCTGCCGGCGGCGGCAGGATTGCTTCCGTATATCTCACAAGGATATGATCCGTGGGGCTACATTATAGCTATGGTCATATGCGGACTCGTGTTTACGGCGATAAGAAAAGCCCCGTTCATGCTATGGCAAAGAGGTCTGATCGCAGCATCCATATCGATCATTGCTGTATCGATATATAATTTGGCAACAGGCTCGGTATATAAGACAAGCCCTGAAGAATTGGCGGCAGAAGGGATGATGATCTTTCTCCTCATATACATATTTGATGCTCTGTATAATGTTGAGCAACAGCCTCCTTCGAGCCGGCTCCCGCTTACCGCCTTTATTATTGTAAGCCTTATGGCTGTCAGCGGCCTGGGGCTTTCGTTCATCATGTGGCCGGCTATGATTTTCATAGTCCTCTGGGTGCTGTCGTGTGCAAGTGCAGGTGATGCGATGCTCGCGGCAGCAGCGGGAGGTCTTGCGGCGTATTTGATGGGACAAGGACAGTGGGGTCTTATGGCAACCATCATGCTGGGCCTTTTGGCGGCATCTTATGCAAAGGCGCACGGGTTCATGCTTATGACCTTTGCTTTCGCAGGAGCATGTTTTCTGTCAGGGTCTTCAGAAAGCGGAGTAGTTCTGGGCATAGATAAATACACTCTGTTGATACCTGTGATGCTGTTCATGGTTTTTTACTGGAGATTTGGAGCCGGCATGAGAAAATTCATGAACAAGTTTACGGGAGAAAGTGCCGGGGCAGAAACAGAAGACGCCTTCCTTGAGAAAATATTAAAAGACAAATCATCGCAGATGAGCGATCTGACTGAGCTTTACTCTACATACCTGGACAGCAGGGCGGTCATGGCCAATCAATTCAATCTTACAAGGCAGGTCATCGACGATATAAGATGGTTCGCAAGCAAACAAGGCCGCAGAGCGGCGTCAAGAGATCACGATAGATTCGGTGTCGATATAGCCATATCTCAATGTGCGGCCTCGGGCGTGATAAATGGAGACTGCTGCGGCTGGCAGGATCTTGGTGACGGCCGGGTGGTCATGGTAGTGAGCGACGGTATGGGAAAGGGTAAGAAAGCGGCTGCCGAGAGTCTGATGGTAACACGTACCATGATATCTCTTCTCAAGTCGGGAGTCACTGTAGATCTGGCACTGAAGATGATAAACACCATAATGCTTATGAAGGATAATGAGGATTCTTATGCCACCCTTGATATGGTCACCGTGGACAAGCAGTCGGGAAAAGCTAAATTCTATAAGATAGGTGCGGCACCGACATTGATACGCCGCAGATCCAATGTAGAGGAAGTGAAGCTTTCGGCTGTGCCGCTTGGCATTGTCAACGGTCTAAAGGTCCGCTATGTGGAAACTACGCTTAAGAAAGATGACTGGATAATCATGATGTCCGATGGTGTCAGTGACGGCGGACTGCAAAAGATCAAGGAAACGACGGCAGATGTCAGATCTACCGATCCTCAGACTATGAGCGATCTAATTATGAACAGAGCTGCTGACAGCTATATAGGCAGGGAAAGAGACGACCTGACTGTTATGGTGGCACGCATCCTTTAAATGTGGTACAATGTAGATTGATTCTGGGACTGCCTCAGGATCAAATATTCAGATACCCGGAGAGGAAAAATGTTACCGGACATCACTAAAAAAACTGAAGATAAAATCAGAAAAACAATAGAAGAAAAGGGTCTAATAGGCCCAAACCAGCACATTGTTATCGGCCTTTCGGGAGGCCCCGATTCAGTGTGCCTTTTTAATGCTCTGAAAAACATGGCTGACCGGCTGCAGCTGACCATCCACCCCGTTCATGTAAATCATAAATTCAGACCGGGGGCAGCAGAACGAGATCAGAAGTATGTGGAGGAGCTTTGCGAAAGGAGCGGACTTACATGTCACAGCTTCGTAGTGGACTGCAACGAACTGGCGGCACAGACCGGTATGACGAGCGAAGAAGCAGGGCGAAAAGCCAGATACGATGCTTTTTACGAAGTGGCAGAAGAAGTACGAAGAAATGATCCTTCAGTAAGCCGTGAAGATATCAAAATAGCCGTAGCGCAGAATGCCAATGACCAGGCAGAGACCGTGCTTTTCAGATTGCTGAGAGGAACAGGTGTAGACGGACTTGCCGGCATCGCATATGAAAGAGAAGAACGAGGATACAAGGTCATCAGACCGATACTTGACCTTTACAGAGATGAGATAGAAGATTATTGCGAACACAACGAGCTTCATCCGGTGATCGACCATACTAACGAAGAGTCGGTATACGCGAGAAACAAGATAAGAAATGAACTGATACCATACCTTGAAAAGGAACATAATACTAATCTGAAGGAGAGTATGGTGCGCCTGGCAAGGATCGCAGCTGCAGATAAGGAATATCTGTGGCAGCAGACTGAAGAAACATACCGACAGCTTGCGTGCGAAGGATCCGGTGTAGTCTCTATGGACAGAGAAGCTCTCGCAAAGCTGCACCCGGCGATCCGTCACAGGGTAATGCTGAAAGCGTTCGCAGCCATAGGCCTCGACAGCGATGTTTCGGAAGAGCGAATAAAGGCTGCCGATCATAATATCGAGAAGAAGCAAGGTCCGAAAACGGTGCAGTTCCCTAAAGGATATGTATTGGAAGTGGCCAAAGGTAAAGTAATGATGAAAAAAGCATGAATATAGCCTCAAATAATTGTTAAAATACCACAAAAGCGAAGCGGTAGTATTGAATAAAATTGGTTGTTGTGATAAAATTATTCAGTTAATTTGTTTTGATACAACAAAAAACATACAAATAAAAAGGAGTAATCAGGAGGAAAGACATTGAGAAAAGGTAAAGCTAAAAACATATGGATATATGTGATCATATTCGGTCTTGTCTTTGCTATGGCATGGTTCTATAGCAGCGATGCACCTGAAGAACAGAAGGAAATCAAGACTTCTACAATGGTGAAGCATCTGAAGCAGGACGAAGTTGAAGAGATCAATGTTACGGAGACTAAGCTGACTGCCGAACTGTCATCGGGAGAAACAGTATACGCTTATGTCAACAGCGTAGTCGACATGACATATATATACGATGCGTATATCATGCCGAAGGTAGATGAAGGTAAATTGAAGCTGTCCAGTGACGAGCCTAAGAAGGAATCTGTATTCCTCAGCTTGCTGCCTACTATCATCATGGTCGGTATCATGATATTCTTCTTCATCATGATCATGAACCAGAGCGGTGGCGGCGGCAAAGCTATGCAGTTTGGCAAGAGCAGAGCTAAGCTTCAGAAGGAAGGCGATCATAAGAAGATAACATTCAAGGACGTTGCCGGTCTTAAGGAAGAAAAAGAAGAACTTGAAGAAATCGTAGATTTCCTCAAGCATCCTATCAAATATAACAGTCTCGGTGCAAGGATCCCTAAGGGAATACTGCTGGTAGGCCCTCCGGGAACAGGTAAGACATACATTTCAAGAGCGACAGCGGGAGAAGCGGGAGTACCGTTCTTCACTATCTCCGGTTCTGACTTCGTAGAAATGTTCGTCGGAGTAGGTGCATCAAGAGTAAGAGACTTGTTCGAGCAGGCCAAGAAGAATTCTCCTTGTATCGTATTCATAGATGAAATCGATGCTGTAGGACGTAAGAGAGGCGCAGGACTCGGCGGCGGCCATGACGAAAGAGAACAGACTCTCAACCAGCTGCTGGTAGAAATGGATGGATTCGCTGAAAATACAGGTATCATTATCCTGGCAGCGACTAACAGACCTGACGTACTGGACCCGGCACTGCTGAGACCGGGCAGATTTGACAGACAGATCGTTATCGGCATTCCTGACATCGTAGGCAGAGAAGAGATCTTTAGAGTACATTCAAGAAATAAGCCGCTCGATGAAGGCGTAGATCCTAAGGTACTGGCAAGGAGAACACCGGGATTCTCACCTGCAGATATCGAAAACATGCTCAATGAAGCAGCTCTTCTCACAGCAAGAAGAAACGGCATGAAGATCAGGATGGAAGAAATCGAAGAAGCGATCACTAAGGTCATCGCAGGTCCTGAAAAGAAGAGCAGAGTTATCAGTGAAGAGGAACGCAAGCTCACTGCATACCATGAAGCAGGCCATGCAGTCGTAGCTCACGCGCTGCCTAAGACAGACCCTGTTCATCAGATCACTATTATTCCTAGAGGAAGAGCAGGCGGATTCACTATGATCCTGCCTAAGGAAGATAAATATTACGGAACTAAGGAAGACATGAAGGAGCAGATAATTCATTTGCTGGGCGGACGAGTTGCAGAACAGCTGACACTTGACGATATCAGTACAGGTGCAAGCAATGATATCCAGAGAGCGACAGACATCGCCAAGGAAATGGTTACTAAGTATGGATTCAGCGAAAAGCTTGGTCCTGTGAACTACAGCTCATCTGACGAAGTGTTCCTGGGCAAGGACTTCACATCTAAGCAGAGCTATTCAGAAGGAACTGCAGCTGCTATTGATGCAGAAGTCAAGGCTATCGTGGAAGAAGCTTACGAGGCGGCGACAAAGATCCTTTCAGAACATATGGAACAGCTGACAGCAGTTGCAGAAGGACTGCTTGAAGTTGAGACTCTGGATCACGATCAGTTCGTACAGCTTTACAATGGAGAAAAAACTCCGAAGCAGCTGGCAGAAGATCTGAAGGAACATATGGAAAAGAAGAAGGCCCTCGATGAAGAGGAGGCTGCAGAATCTGCTAAGATGCGTAAGAGAGAAGAACGTCTTGCCAAGAAGCGTCAGATGGAAGAAGCGGCTAAGGCAGTACAGGAAAAAGAAGGCAATGGCAGGTTCAAGCCTAGGCTCATGACATACAATGAAGTGAGCAAGACAGCCGAACCTTTTGACCCGGACAAACTGGCGAAAGAGATCCCTGAAGATGAAGAGATCCCTGAAATTTACGATGATGCAGAACCGGAAGATTGGGATGATGACATGCCTACAGAAGAAGAACTGGCTGTATATGATACAGATTATCTCAATGCAGATGATGATGAGTACGAGGAAGAAAGGAAATAGCGATGAAGGTCACAGTTGCAGACTGTCTCGTCCTTGATGCGTTCAAAGGCGCTCAAGTGCTAGCGGGGAAACTGAATCTGTCTAACGATGTCAAAGCTATATCTGTGCTGGATGCATGTGAAGTAGAAGACGTGCACCTGCATAAAGGCGATGAAGCGGAGATCCTGCTGACAGGATTTCTTGCAGTAAGAGGAGATGTTGAAAAGCAGTGCAGCATCGTAAAGGCGGCGGCAAGAAGAGGCTGTGCAGCCTTGGCTGTATATTATGTCGGCAAAGCTCTTAAGGCTTTAGATGATAGAGTGATCAAAGCTGCCGAAGAAGAAATGCTTCCTCTTATAATCATGCCTGAAAGCGCAGGGTATTCGCAGGCCATAACAGAAGTGATGGACAAGGTGCTGTATGGTGATAATTTCAGCAACAGCCTTATCAGCAACACAGTATATCATCTGTTGAATTTTGAAAAGCACAGCAGCTTCCAGTCAGCAGTAAGAGAGGCAGCGATAAACAACGATTTCCAGATGATATTGCTGAGCGAAGATTTCAATCCCATCCTTACTGTTGAGACAAGATACAAGGCTACTATCGCAGATGCTATCAAGCTGGGCAGAGAAAGAAACGTTGACAGTGATTCCAAGGTCTATACGATGATCGATGTCAACGGTGTGTTGACTTATTGGGGTCCGGTAACGATAAACAACGATAAATACTACATGTTCATCGTTGATAATGAAGACTCATATACGGCAGGCGAGATCACTAAGCTGGCGGAGATCATACAGCTGGCGATGGGAATGTGGAAATACACTCCTGAACGTGACGCCAAGGCAGAATTCATAAAAGCTTTGATAAGAGGGAATAAATCCTTAGCATATACTTTGAAAGATGAAGCAAAGATCAGCGGAGACGACATTCTGAGCGTATTCTTTTCCAAGGGTATCGGGCAGGAAACAGAAAGCCAGATCTTTGCGGAATTTGAGAAAGAAGCCGACCTGAACATCATGAAGATCACCGAAGGTGATGAAACTTACGGAATGATCTTGACGTACGATGAAGACGGTGCCAACGCCGTTGTAAGAAACAGCTGCGTGCAGCTTTTCAACAAGCTTAAGGGAAATAAAAAGGCGAGGATATTCCATATCACGGGACTTAACGGTATAGAAGGCGCGGGAGATGCCTACAGACTCATCAGTGAAAGCTGGTCGTTCGTACAGAGCGTATTCCCGTACAAGAGAGTATTCACCAAGTATGAACTGACACTTGTAAGCAATTGCATCAACATACAGATACAGGGCGGATTCGTCAAGAAGAATTATATCGAGCTTCTCGAGCCGTTCAAAGAAGCCGGAGAAAACAAGGGCAGACAGCTGCTGGATACTCTGGAAACATTCGTGCTGGATGCAGGGATGAACAGCAGCAAGACTGCAGAGTTCATGGGAATACATGCCAATACGGTGCAGTACAGACTAAAGAAGATCAATGAGATGCTTGGCGTCGAAGTAACGGGTAACAGAGTAATTCCGGGACTGACGATGGCACTGGCGCTCAAGAGGATAGAACGAGTAGTAAGTTAGAATAAAAAACACAACGATATATAAGGAGACTATGTAAATGTATTTTAATTACTTGGAGAAAGCCGACCCAGAGATCACGGCGGCTATCAAAAGAGAGATCGGAAGACAGGAAAGCAAGATCGAAATGATCGCCTCCGAAAACTTCGTGAATTATGAAGTTATGGAGGCTGCCGGAAGTGCACTGACAAACAAATACGCAGAAGGATATCCCGGCAAGAGATATTACGGCGGATGTGAATTCGTTGATGAAGTGGAAACACTGGCTATCGAACGTGCCAAGAAGATCTTCGGTGCGGATCATGCCAATGTACAGCCTCATTCAGGAGCTAATGCCAATACGGCTGTTTATCAGGCACTGCTGAACTACGGAGATACAGTACTGGGAATGGACCTTTCAAACGGCGGTCACCTGACTCACGGATCCCCTGTGAATTATTCAGGTATCTCATATAACTTCGTGCCTTACGGACTTGATCCTGAAACAGAAACTATCAACTTCGATCATGTTAGAGAACTGGCACATAAGCATAAGCCTAAGCTGATCGTAGCAGGAGCATCAGCATATCCGAGAACTATCCATACAGATAAGTTCAGAGAGATCGCTGACGAAGTAGGCGCGCTGCTGATGGTAGATATGGCACATATAGCAGGTCTTGTTGCTGCAGGTCTCCATCCAAATCCAATGGAACATGCTCATATCGTAACAAGTACTACTCATAAGACACTGAGAGGACCTAGAGGCGGACTGATCCTTTGCAAAGAAGAATTCGCCAAGGCTATCGATAAGGCTATTTTCCCGGGAACTCAGGGCGGTCCTCTGATGCATATAATCGCAGCTAAGGCAGTATGCTTCAAGGAAGCTATGGATCCTGAATTCGTTGATTATCAGAAGCAGGTGCTGAAGAATGCAGACGCACTGGCTAAGGCTCTGACAGCAAGAGGATTCGAACTGGTATCAGGCGGCACTGATAATCATCTGATGCTGGTGAAGCTGGTGAACAAGGATATCACAGGCAAGCTGGCTGAACATCTGCTGGATGAAGCTAATATCACTACTAACAAGAACACTATCCCTAACGACCCTCAGAGCCCATTCGTTACAAGCGGCCTGAGACTTGGAACTCCTGCAATGACAAGCAGAGGATTCAAGGAAGAAGACGTTGAAAAGGTTGCAGAAGCCATCGCACTGGTTATCGACAGCCACGGTGAAGAAGGTGCTATGGATAAGGCGAGAGCCATCGTTAAAGAACTGACAGACAAATATCCTCTCCACAAGGACTTCAGAGGATAGATGTTCAAAAATGAATAATGTATACAAACAAAAACAAGATTGCAAATCAATAGTATTTGCAGTATATTGAGAGTGTTATTTATATACATTTATACTGACAACAAATATATAGACATTACAAACCAATACTTTAAGGAGGAAGCGTAGATGAACAAGCTTGAACAGCTCCGTGAAAAGAAAGAAAAACTGTTACTGGGCGGCGGTGAAAAAAGGATCGAAGCTCAGCATGCAAAAGGCAAGCTTACTGCCAGAGAAAGATTAGACATTCTCTTCGACAAAGACAGCTTTGTTGAAATGGATGTTTTCGTAAAGCACAGATGCAATAACTTCGGTATGGACGAAAAAGAAATGCCGAGTGACGGCGTAGTTACAGGGTACGGTCAGGTAGAAGGCAGACTTGTATTTGCTTTCGCTCAGGACTTCACTGTAAGCGGCGGATCTCTTGGTGAATACCATGCTGAAAAGATAGTAAAGATACAGAACATGGCTCTGAAGATGGGAGCTCCTGTAGTAGGACTTCAGGATTCAGGCGGTGCTAGAGTTGAAGAAGGTGTAGCTGCACTCTCAGGCTTCGGTAAGATCTTCTACAACAATACTATTTCTTCAGGCGTTATCCCGCAGATCTCAGTTATCATGGGGCCTTGTGCAGGAGGAGCAGTTTACTCACCGGCTATCACCGACTATGTATTCATGGTCGACAAGACAAGCCAGATGTTCATCACAGGACCTGAAGTAATCAAGACAGTTACAGGCGAAGTAGTTACAGCTGAACAGCTGGGCGGAGCTATGACTCACAACACTGTCAGCGGTGTTGCTCACTTCATCGGCAAAGACGATGCAGAAACACTCATGATGGTAAGAGAACTCTTAAGCTACATGCCTTCAAACAATATGGAAACAGCACCTATCTATGCGTGTACAGACGATGTCAACAGACTGATCCCTGAACTCAACGATATCATTCCTGACAATCCTAACAAGGCATATGATATGTATGATGTTATCAGAAAGATCGCTGACGACGGCAAGTTCTTCGATGTTATGCCTCATTTCGCTAAGAACATGATCACATGCTACATCAGAATGGATGGAGCAACAGTAGGCGTTATCGCTAATCAGCCTAAGGTTGGAGCAGGATGCCTTGATATCGATGCTTCCGATAAGGCAGCAAGATTCATCAGAAGATGCGATGCATTCAACATCCCTCTGCTGACACTGGAAGACGTTCCGGGATTCCTCCCTGGTACAGGTCAGGAATACGGCGGCATCATCAGACACGGAGCTAAGATGCTGTATGCATACTGTGAAGCAACAGTGCCTAAGGTAACAGTGATCCTGAGAAAGGCTTACGGCGGTGCATACATCGGAATGTGCAACAAGGAACTGGGCGCAGACATGGTAATGGCATGGCCTTCAGCACAGATCGCAGTAATGGGAGCTTCCGGTGCCGTAAACATCATTTCTTCAGTTAAGAAGGAAATCAAGGAAGCAGACGATCCTGATGCTCTGAGAGCAGAAAAGATCGCTGAATATGAAGAAAAGTTCAATAATCCGTATGTTGCAGCAGGTCTGGGATACGTAGATGATGTTATCGAGCCTGCTACATCAAGACAGAGGATCATCAGTGCTCTGGATATGCTGAGCACTAAGAGAGAATCATTACCGGCTAAGAAGCACGGCAATATTCCGCTTTAGGAGGTGCACTATGGGTTTAATGGATAAATTTGCAGATCCTGCATTATTTGAATCCCTCAGCTTCGGCGAGAAGATGACAGGCTCATTCATAACCATGCTCATGGGCCTTGGAGTTACATTCCTCATCCTGTGCTTATTATGGGCATTCGTAGCTATAATGGGCAAGATCATGGGTGTTGCATCGAAAGGAGATAAGGCGTCAGCGAAGACAGAAGCCGCTGCGGCGCCCTCAGCACCGATAACAGCACCGGCAGTTCAGTCCGATGATGAAATTATCGCAGCAGTTATCGCTGCAGCGGTAGCAGCATATCAGGGAAGCGGCGGAACCTCAAACCTGGTGGTAAGAAAAATCAGCAGGATCTCCGGAGAGACTACCCTTTGGACAAACGCAGCCAGAGAAGACTGCATAGCAAGCAGAAAGTTTTAACCGACAATAACGGGATCATACTATCGAAAGGAAATGAAAACTATGAAAAAGTATAATATTACTGTTAATGGAACTACATATGCAGTTGAAGTAGAAGAAGTAGGCGGAGCAGCATCAGCAGCACCTGCAGCACCTGCACCTGTTGCAGCAGCACCTGCAGCACCTGCGGCACCGGCACCGGCTCCTGCAGCAGCACCTGCGCCTGCAGCACCTGCAGCAGGCGGAGCAGGATCAGTTACAGCTCCAATGCCTGGTACAGTTCTGGACGTTAAGGTTGCTCCTGGTCAGGCAGTAAATGCAGGAGACGTTCTGATCGTTCTGGAAGCGATGAAGATGGAAAACGAAATTACAGCACTGGCAGCAGGAACAGTAGACACAGTACCTGCAGCTAAGGGCGCAACAGTAAACGCAGGCGATGTACTGGTTACATTTAAATAACGAATACAGATAAGAAACGCAACTATTCAGAGCAAAAGGAGAGAACCATGCTACTGGCATTTGACGTAGGAAACACTAATATCGTATTGGGCGTATTCAAAGACGGGCAGATGATCGCCAACTGGCGAATGGAAACTGACAACAAGAAGAGCGCCGACGAATACGGTATGATAATAAGTCAGCTGTTCAAGTATGAAGGACTCAAGATGGAAAACGTCAAAGACGTTATAATCTCCACAGTAGTACCTTCAGTGCTTTACACGCTGCAGCACCTTTCTATGAAGTACTTCAACAGAAAGGCGATGGTAATAGGGCCTGGGATCAAGACAGGACTGATAGTTAAATATGATAATCCGAAGCAGGTAGGGGCAGACAGAATAGTGAATGCTGTCGCTGCTCATGCTAAATACGGCGGCCCGCTGATCATTATCGACTTCGGTACTGCGACTACATTCTGTGCAGTATCTGAGAAGGCTGAGTACATCGGAGGAACTATCGCTCCGGGACTTAAGATCTCATCAGAAGCATTGTTCGAGAAGACTTCCAAGCTGCCTAAGGTGGAACTGGAAGAACCGGGACATGTTATCTGCAGAAATACCATCAACAGCATGCAGTCCGGTCTTGTATACGGACACATGGGTATGGTCGAATTCATCGTAGGCAAGATGAAGAAAGAACTTCTGGATTACTGCGGTAACGGTGAGCAGGAAGTCAAGGTCATCGCTACAGGCGGACTTGCTACTTTGATCGATGCAGGTATAGACTGTATAGATCATGTGGACAAGATGTTGACATTGGAAGGCCTTCAGCTGATCTACGAAAAGAATAAGAAAACTAAAAAAACTGACGCCAAGGGCGACAAAGAAAGGCACGAGTGTGATTATGAAGAAGCAACCTCTTAAGATAGGAGACCTTCAGCTTGATACGCCTTTTGTCCTCGCACCTTTGGCAGGTATAACGGATAAAGCAATGAGAAGCCTCTGTGCCAAGCAAGGGGCTTCTTTAGTCTATACGGAGATGGTTAGCGGCAAAGGGCTTTGGTACGGCGACAGGAAGAGCCGCAAGCTTCTGGAGATAGGAGAGGACGAAGGCCTTGTTGCTTATCAGCTGTTCGGAAGCGATCCTGAGATAATGGCTCACGCAGTCAAAGATCTCAAGGACGAGAAGAACCCTTTAGTAGATCTGAATGTAGGCTGTCCTGTGCCTAAGGTCGTAAAAAACGGAGAAGGCTCTGCACTGCTAAAGAAGCTGGACCTGCTTCACGATGTCGTGGAAGCTATGGTAAAGAATGCAGGCAAGCCTGTAACTGCTAAGATAAGGATGGGATTCGAAAGAGGGACAAACACTGCGGTAGAGACAGCTAAGGTCCTCGAATCTGCAGGTGTTGCTGCTGTTGCTGTCCATGGCAGGACGAGAGAACAGTTTTATGAAGGCAAGGCTGATTGGGATGTCATCGGAGAAGTAAAGGCTGCGGTTTCTGTTCCTGTAATAGGAAACGGGGACGTCATGAGCGGTCAGGACGCCATCGATGTGATGCAAAGGACAGGTTGTGACGGAGTCATGATGGCCCGCGGAGCGCTTGGCAATCCTTGGATCTTCAGAGACGCGACTGCCCTTTGGAAGGGAGAAGAACTGCCGGAGGCACCGACAGATGAAGAGAGGATAAAGATGCTCCTCAAGCATCTGGATCTGATAATAGAAGACAAAGGCGAGCGTATCGCAGTAAGAGAGATACGAAAGCACGTTGGGTGGTATATCAAGGGCATGCACGGTGCGGCGGCTTTCAGAAGAGAAGTCAACGGCATCGATGATGCGGATGTTATGCGTGCTGCTATAGAAGCATTGATAAAAGGCTAGAAAAGACAGAGATATAATAAAACCCGATCACGATTTTATTCGTGGTCGGGTTGTTTTATTGTCAATTATCAGGATAGCACGTCGTTGGTCGCTTAGCCCCATAACTCTTCATCAGAAGGCACGTAGTTATCAGGCATGTATCTAGCGATCCTTGATACGTTCATCAGGTGCTTGTAGTCAAGGTTTTCGGAGATGCTGTTATGTCCCCATGAACCGCAGCCCAGAGTGTTTGTAGGAGCCAGTCCGTTGTAGAAGCTTCCGCCTGCGCTGCTAGCACATACCTGGTTGATTACGAATCTTGATACACACAGTTCCTTACCAACGTATTCGATGTTTTCTTCTGAATCGGAGTGGAACGATACGCTGTGACCCTTACCTTCTTTTTCAAGGTTTTCTCTTGCGATGTTCACGCCTTCTTCCAGAGTCTTATATTTATAAGCTGTGATAACAGGAGCCATCTTTTCTCCGCCGAGAGGATCTACATCAGCAGTAGCTTCAGCAGTAGCTACGATGATCTTAGTCCCTTCAGGGATCTGGATGCCTGCCAGCTTAGCGATGCTTTCAGGTGACTGACCTACTGAATGTCTGTTAGGCTTGCCGTCTTCAAAGAGTGCGCCTCTGATAGCTTCCAGTTCAGCTTCGTCTCTTACTATGTATCCGCCGCCTGCTTCGAATTCAGCCATGATGTTTTCGAAATCATTTTCGTGGCAGATAACTGACTGTTCACCTGAACAGATGATGCCGTAGTCGAATGTTCTTCCTGTGATGATCTTAGGAACAGCTTCCTTGTAATCGTATCCTTCATCGATGATGCACTGAACGTTTCCTGCACCTACGCCGAGAGCAGGTCTTCCTGAGCTGTAAGCAGCATTTACCATACCTGCACCGCCTGTAGCTACTACTACGTCAGCAGCTGAGATCAGGTTTCTTGTGTTTTCTCTTGACTGAACGTCCAGGATCTGGATCAGGTTTTCAGGCATGCCGATCTTAGCCAGTTCCGCATTCATCATTTCTACAGCCTTAGTGCTGCACTTGATAGCTTTGTGATGCGGAGTGATGATTATAGCATTACCGCACTTGAGAGCGAACATGGAGTTGCTCATAGGAGTAACGATAGGATTTGTACAAGGTGTGATAGCTGCAACTACGCCTACAGGCTTAGCGATCCTTGTGATACCTGTTGTTTCGTCAGTGTCCAGGATGCCGCGTGATTTCTTGCCCTTCAGGTTGTTCCAGATGATCTTTGATTTCTGTTTGTTCTTAGCGATCTTATCGGGAACGTTTCCCATAGCAGTTTCTTCTACTGCGATCTCAGCTAAAAATTCAGCATTGTCATATACGACTTTACCGATAACCTTAACGGCTTCGTCCACCTGTTCCTGACTCATCTTTTCAAAAGCTTCCTGAGCCACTCTGGCTCTTGCGATATACTCATCGATATAAGCTTTGCTGTCAAATTCCATAATTACCTCCATTTGAAATGCGTTTTGCATAAAATTATCTTCGTTCAAAGTGTAATGTTCAAATTGCCCATACACCATCATTATATAATTTCAAAACAGGCCTTTCAAGGCTCGCAGCTGCTAAAAACACCGCCAAATCGTACTAAAATTGTATTTGCTAAATTCACCAAAATAACATTGTAGCAAGCTAAAGAAGTTGGTAAAATATAGGAAATCAAAAATAAGCATAAAATCGATATGCTGTTTCGAAGGGGTGAAGAGATGACGATAATGATTATCAAGGTTGCGGCCAGCCTTATCGCAGGAACACTGGCAGGTTTTTCGGCCGTTTATATATTCAATAAGATGCCTGCAAGCTGGCTCTGTGATTACGGTGAAAAACCGTCAGAGGAGCTGGCAGATCCGCATATCCAGCGCGTCAAGGGATATCCGTGGCGATGGATATATGCAGCGGGTTTCTCTTGTCTTCTGGTGAGGCTGACATTCTTTGACGTGCAGTTCGCGGCAGCAGCGCTGTTTGCCTGCTGGGCGCTGCTCATAATAGGTCTTGCGGACCTTAAATACATGGTTATTCCCGACCAGTTTGTCGTAATGCTGGCACTTTCGGCATTTGGATTCATTCCATATTATGAGAGCCTGCTGCAGCCGGCATTGGGAGCAGCCATTGGCGGAGGCGTTATGCTGATCGCAGCTCTATTGGGAGGAGCTGCCTTCAAAAAAGAAGTGATGGGATTCGGCGATGTGAAGCTTTTCGCATGCCTTGGTCTCATACTCGGTGCAAAGGGCACAGTAGTCGTGCTGATAGGCTCTGCGCTTTGCAGCGGCATAGCCGCTTGTCTGGGACTTGCCTCCGGCAAGTACAAAAAAGATGATATGAAACCGCTGGGACCTTATATCTGCAGCTGGGGGATAATATATCTCTTTGTTTTATATCCATTGATGGGATAAGCGAAATATATTTAGGTGGCACACCGATACATATGTATGTTAAAATATATTGATATGGAAAAGAACATCTTGCTGACAATTGCATATGATGGGGCAGGTTTTTCAGGATGGCAGAGACAACCTGACAAGCCTACCGTGCAGGGACATCTTGAAAATACCCTGTCAGGGCTTTTTAAGAGGGAGATCACTCTCAACGGCTGCAGCAGG
>JAFQBD010000023.1 GCA_017416795.1 Bacillota bacterium
AAAGAATCAAGGCAAAACTGGGATGGCGCAGCCCTGTCCAATATCGCCTTATGAACTGTGCTGCCTAATCAAAAAATTAAAAAACGGAGAGGAAAATTAATTCCTCTCCGATAAAGTCCAACTTTTGGGGGTCACCTCAAAACGCTCTGCTTTTTTATTTGTAGTACTTGCGGGAAGCTCAGTTCAGCTAAACTCAAAAAATACGACACTAAAAGCTGAAAGAGAATAGGATCTAACTGCCTATAAGAGATAAGCCGCAATATAGCATGAGCTCATTTCAACTAAACCGTTGCTATATTTTTAATTTAGCTGAAATGTAAAGCGCACATATCATTATTTGGTGTGTAGAGGCGCTATTATACATATAATTTCAGCTAAAATGTATTAAAATTTTCAATTTAGCGGAATTCCCTCTTCCGAATCTTCTTAGCAATTAAAAAAACTTGCCAACATAAATAAAATGGAATAAAATGGAAACTACAAAACAACAAGGGTTACAGGATTAAAGATACAAGAGAAATGGAGGGATATCATGATCAGCAACAAAGAAATTGATCTAGAAATAAGCTTTTATGAAGATTTAAGAAGAAAGTATAAGAAAAGGATAAGCCATTATCCTGAAGGCAACATAAATTTTAAGTTTGAGCATAATTGTTATCGTGCATATATAGGTATAAACCATAAACAAAAATACCTTGGTGCTAAAGATTGGACTCTCACGTCAAGGCTGGTAAAAAAGAAAATTGATACCTTGAGTTTGAAATACATTGAAGAAAATCTGCAGTTGTTAAAGCTGATGCAAGCAAAATACAAGGGAATAGAATATATCTTTGGTGATGGTGTCATCAAGGATATCGAAACGAAAATTGGCAGAGGATTTAAAGTTGATGATTTTCTGTTGTCGAAAAGTACTGCAAAATCGGAAAAAACGAATTTAGGTAAAATAGAATCCAACGAAGCAATATCAAGCAACTGCCAAACTGCTATTTTTCGTCAGGAAAATAAAATACACAAAACCCCTGCCGACGTGAAGGTTCGCTCAAGAGCAGAGCTGGTCATTGCCACATTTCTGGAAATGAAAGGTATCGACTACATATACGAAAAACCTCTGAAGCTGTTTCTTAAGACTGTCGCACCGGACTTCACCATCAAACGAAAGTCTGACGGCAAGATTATAATATGGGAGCATTTCGGGATGATGGATGATCCGGAGTATTATGAAAGCAGGATGGAAGTCCTTAACGACTATCACCACGCAGGATGGCTGCCGTATGAGAATTTTATCGCTACTTTCGGTGAACGAAATTCCCCTATCGATATGACTGTAATTGAAACCATTTGTGAAACTATGCTGAGGTAAAGCTAATCACAATTAGAAGGCATAAATCCATTGACACCACTAGACTAAAGTGGTAATATACTGACATTAAGTCAATACTTAAACCGACGACGAGGAAGTAAAACTGAGGGACGATCTCCAAGAGAGTCCGGGGCGGTGCGATCCGGGCAGATGCAGTTTCAGTATAATGGGCCTCTGAGGGCGAGGCGAAAGGCTTAGGCTCAGTAGTTGAGACGTGACGCCAACGTCAAGGGCGAAGAGTGTGATGGCACTCTGCAGAGAGCATGTTTTAACATGAAACAAGGTGGTACCGCAGGCAGACGCTTGTCCTTGAATAAGGACGGCGTTTTTTTGTGAGTGCGTCAGTACTCATCGGCAGCGAAGCTGCCAGCCACAGCGTAGCCACGACTTTGCAGAGACTCTGAAATCTATTGCAAAGAAAGAGAGGAAAAAACAATGACAGCAACTAAAGAGATCCCTTACAAAATCTATCTTGAAGAACATGAGATGCCTAAACAGTGGTACAACGTAAGGGCAGATATGAAGAATAAGCCGGCACCGCTTCTCGATCCTAAAACTAAGAAGCCGATGAGCGCAGAAGAACTTGAGAAAGTGTTCTGTAAGGAAATGGTCAAGCAGGAACTTGACGACACTACACCATATATCGACATCCCGCAGGAAATCAGAGATTTCTATAAGATGTACAGACCGGCTCCTTTAGTAAGAGCATACTGCCTGGAAGAAAAACTGCAGACTCCTGCCAAGATCTACTATAAGCACGAAGGTAATAATACGAGCGGAAGCCACAAGCTCAATTCCGCTATAGCTCAGGCATTCTATGCTAAGCAGCAGGGACTTAAAGGCGTAACCACAGAAACAGGCGCAGGACAATGGGGAACAGCCCTTGCTATGGCATGTTCATACTTCGAACTGGACTGTAATGTATATATGGTAAAGTGTTCATATGAGCAGAAACCGCACAGAAGAGAAGTTATGAGAACTTACGGTGCGACAGTTACTCCTTCACCTTCCATGACTACAGAAATAGGTAAGCAGATAAACGAACAGTTCCCGGGAACTACAGGAAGTTTAGGATGCGCTATATCTGAAGCGGTAGAATCAGCAACAGGAAAAGAAGGATATAGATATACCCTGGGAAGCGTACTTTCTCAGGTACTGCTCCATCAGACTATCGTAGGTCTCGAAACTAAGGCAGCTCTCGATAAATACGATATCACACCAGACATCGTTATAGGATGTGCCGGCGGCGGCTCAAACCTGGGCGGTCTGATATCACCGTTTGCCGGAGAAATGCTGAGAGGCGAGAAGGATTACCAGCTGATCGCAGTAGAACCTGCATCATGTCCAACACTTACAAGAGGCAAGTTCGCATACGATTACTGCGATACAGGTAAGGTTTGTCCGCTTCAGAAGATGTACACTCTGGGCAGCGGATTCATCCCTTCATCAACACATGCAGGAGGCCTCAGATATCACGGTATGAGCAGCATCGTATCACAGCTCTATCATGACGGCATCATGGAAGCAAGATCTGTCGAGCAAACAGAAGTATTCGCTGCAGCAGTTGAATTTGCTAAGGTTGAAGGTATCCTTCCTGCACCTGAAAGCAGCCACGCTATTAAGGTTGCCATCGATGAAGCCCTCAAGTGCAAGGAAACAGGCGAAGAAAAAACTATCGTATTCTGCCTCACAGGAACAGGATACTTCGATATGTACGCATACGAAAGATTCAACAATGGCGAGATGGGAGACTATATCCCTACAGAAGAAGAACTTGCGCACGGATTTGCCAGCCTGCCTGAGATCAAATAATATGCAAAGGCGCACTTTTTATAATGCAGAGAGAAGACCCGGAAAGCCGGGTCTTTTTTATGAGCTGTGCGCTATTTTCCTATCTATTTCCTGTGATAAATGGTATACTATAATGTAATGTATATCTAAATACGGGAGGAGATTAACATGAGACGAAATTATGATTTTACACTGATACTGTTTGTCGTCATCCTGGCGGCAAATTCACTTAGAAACGGAGCATTCTCAGATCCTTTGGACTGGCTGATGGATGTGCTGATGACACTTCCTGCCATCATAATCGGTCTGTCATTCCACGAATATGCCCACGCAGTAGTATCATATAAACTGGGAGACCCTACACCTAAGCTGCAGGGCAGAGTGACCATAAATCCTATGGCCCATGTGGATCCTGTGGGATTCGCGGCACTGATCTTTGCAGGTTTCGGATGGGGCGTGCCTGTAGAAGTGAACCCGACATATTATGCTAACAGACGAAAAGGCGAGCTTCTCGTATCGCTGTCAGGCGTTACTATGAACTTGATCATCGCCATAGTATTCGCTGTGATCGCTAAGATACTGCTGATGACGCTCGGCGCGGCAGTCCTCTCCACAAGCTGGGGCGCAGTGCTTTGGACTATGATAATGTACGTTATCCAGATAAATCTGGTGCTGATGATATTCAACCTCATTCCTGTACCGCCGCTTGACGGATTCAGCATCATAAGCGAGATCTTCAATTTGAAGACGACGGATTTTTACTGGACAGTTTACAGATACGGCAATGTGATCCTTATCGCGCTGATAATCTTCGGTGTGACAGGGAGGATAATATCACCGTGCGTATCATTTATTTTCAATTTGCTGCAGAGCTTTATCATTTTCTAGGCAGCCATACGAAGAACGATAACGAATAAGGACGAAACACTATGGAATATCTCAACAAATTAAACAACGAGCAGAGAGAAGCGGCTATGCATACGGAAGGACCGCTCCTCATCTTGGCGGGGGCAGGAAGCGGCAAGACCAGCACCATGACCCACCGCATTGCATACATGATAAAAGAAAAAGGCGTCGATCCATACAACATGCTTGCCGTGACCTTTACGAACAAAGCTGCAGGCGAGATGCGTGAAAGAGTCGAAAATCTCGTAGGAGAAGGCATCAATATGTGGATCCTCACATTCCACTCAGCATGCCTCAGGATATTAAGAGCTCATGCTGACATTCTAGGATACGGCAAGGATTTCGCGGTCTACGACCCGACAGACCAGAAGACGCTGATCAAGAATATCTGCAAAGAATTGAATATCGACAATAAACGATACAATCCGTCGTACTTTTTGGGGATCATCAGCAAGTGCAAAGAGCAGCGTATCTCTCCGGAAGACTACATCAAGATCCACGGAGATGATCTCAAAGCAAAGATGGCATATCAAGTATACGATGGCTATCAGAAGACTTTGAAGAAGAACAACGCCATGGACTTCGATGATCTTCTGCTAAAGGCAGTAGAGCTTTTTGAAAAAGACGAAGCTACACTTCTCAAATACCAGAGAAGATTCAGATACATAATGGTAGACGAATATCAGGATACCAACCAGATCCAGTATGCCTTCATAAAGATGCTGGCTGAGGCGCATAATAACATATGTGTAGTAGGTGATGACGACCAGTGTATCTACCAGTGGCGAGGCGCAGACATCAGAAATATCCTGGAATTCGAAAAAGATTTCAAGGACGCTAAGGTGATCAAGCTGGAGCAGAATTACAGATCCACATCGAACATCTTAGAAGCGGCTCATTCAGTCATCTCCCACAACAAGGGCAGAAAGCAGAAGAAGCTCTGGACCGATCAGGAAGCGGGAAATAAGCTGATCTATAGAAGGGCTGAAGACGAAAAAGATGAGGCATACTTCGTAGCCAGCGAGATCAACCGCATGAAAGGACCGAGCCAAAGATACAGCGACTTTGCCATCCTTTACAGGACGAATGCCCAGTCAAGAAATTTCGAAGAAGCTCTCTCAAGACGAGGCATACCGTACAGAGTGCTGGGAGGCCTCAGATACTACGACAGAAAAGAAATAAAAGACATGATGTGCTACCTCAGACTGGTGCAGAACCAGGCTGACGATCTGGCACTTACAAGGATAATCAACGAGCCGAAGAGAGGCATCGGCGGCAAGACCATCGAGAAGATGACAGCCCTGGCGAAAGTGAGAAATGAAAGCCTTTTCGCCACAATGACAGACAAGGAAGTGACAAGCTCATTCTCATCCAAGGCATCAGCCAACATCGACGAATTCACTGAGCTGATCAGTTCATACAGCGCAGAAAAAGATAACCTGAGAGTATCCGATATGTATGATGGCCTGCTGGTCAAGTCGGGATACCTGAAGGCGCTGGAAGACCAGAACACCCTCGAAGCAGAAAGCCGCATCGAAAACCTGATGGAATTCAAATCGGTAATATACGATTACGAGGAAGAAGATCCTAACATCTCCCTCAGCGAGTTCATGGAAAGGATCGCACTTCTCGCAGAAGTGGACAACCACGATGCAGACGAAAATGCAGTAGTCCTCATGACTATGCATAGTGCCAAGGGACTGGAGTTCCCGTTCGTATTCATGCCGGGAATGGAAGACGGCCTCTTTCCGGGATGGCGAGCTTTTGACAGAGAAGACGGGTTGGAAGAAGAAAGAAGACTTTGCTATGTAGGCATCACAAGAGCGAGAGAAAGACTCTGGCTCACTGGTGCAGAAAGGCGCACTCTCTACGGCAAGACGGATTATACGAGAGAATCACAATTCTTAAGAGAGCTTGATAAAAAGCTCATAGAAGGCGACGGTATATATGAGAAGAAGACTCGCGATAAGGCTGAGGGCGCATTCATAGACGGAGCATCAAGCAGCACGCCGTTCAAGCCGTTCGATCAGCTGAAATATGCGAGACAGCAGACTAAGAAGAATGCAGCCGCAGGGGCAGGAAGCACAGAAAGCTTCGCAGAAGGAGACCGCATATCGCATCCGAAGTTCGGAGAAGGCAACGTTCTCTCATGCGACGGCAAGATCATAGAAGTGCAGTTCGAAGGCGGTATCAAGAAGATGGCCTTGGGATTCGCACCTCTTAAGAAACTTTAAGGAGAATTATGGAAGCGAAAAGAAAGCGTATGGAAGAGCTGGTGGCACAGCTTAATAAAGCTGCCAGAGTATACTATCAGGAAGCAGATGAGATCATGTCCAACCAGGAATATGATAAGCTTTATGATGAACTGGAAGCGCTCGAAAAGGAACTGGGCATCACACTTTCAAACAGCCCGACAGTAAACGTCGGTTATGAAGTAGTCAGCGGTCTTCCTAAAGAGGATCATCCGAAGCCGATGCTCTCTCTCGATAAGACAAAGAGCGTAGACGACCTTAAGTCATGTCTCGGCGACAAAGACGGCATCCTCTCGTGGAAGCTTGACG
The DNA here is from genome assembly GCA_017416795.1 of Bacillota bacterium. GTDB lineage: Bacteria > Bacillota > Clostridia > Peptostreptococcales > Anaerovoracaceae > Lentihominibacter. Next base: position 6,619 of record JAFQBD010000023.1, read on the forward strand.
GACTCACCATAGTTCTGACATACGAAGACGGCAAGCTGACTAAGGCTGTGACAAGAGGAGACGGAGTCACAGGCGAAGTCATAACGAATAACGCTAAAGTATTCGATAATATCCCGCTGACCATCCCGGCTCATGATACGGTGGTGGTCCGCGGTGAAGCAGTCATCAGCTACGACGACTTCGAAGAAATAAACAAGAATATCGGCGATGCCGATGCTAAATACAAGAATCCGAGGAATCTTTGCAGCGGGACGGTAAGACAGCTCAACAACGAGATAACGGCACAGCGTCATGTGAAGTTCTACGCATTCTCACTGGCAGAAGGAGGCAGTCTGCAGGACACAGGCGGGGATTTCGAGCTCCGCGAACAGCAGCTTTCATGGATGGCGCAGCAGGGATTTGAGACAGTAGACTATGTCAAGGTAACAGCAGAAACTATCGAGGAAGCCATAAAAGATTTCGAGAAAAAGATCGAAGACTTCCCGCTTCCGTCAGACGGACTTGTGCTCATATATGATGATATAGAATACGGCAGGTCGCTGGGGACTACAGCTAAATTCCCTAGGGACTCCATCGCATTCAAGTGGAAGGACGAGATAAGAGAAACATCCCTTAAGGAAGTCCTCTGGAACGTATCGAGAACAGGACTCATCAATCCTATAGCAGTATTCGAACCAGTTGAACTTGAAGGTACTACGGTGAGCCGTGCATCGGTCCATAACCTGAGCATAGTAAGGTCACTGGCCCTGGGAGAGGGCGACATTATCAAAGTCTACAAGGCCAACATGATCATCCCTCAGATCGCAGAGAATACGACGAAATCAGGTACGATCACGCCGCCGGACAATTGCCCGGTATGCGGCGCAGGCACAGAAATACACGATGATAACGGAGTCGAAACGCTCCACTGTCCTAACCCTGAGTGTCCTGCCAAAAAGATAAAAGCATTCACCCACTTCGTCAGCAGGAATGCCCTCAACATCGAAGGACTTTCCGAGGCGACGCTGGAAAAATTCATAGACGAAGCAATGATCAGAGATTTTGCAGATCTCTTCAAGCTGGAAAAATGGCAGGATAAGATAGTAGGTATGGAAGGGTTCGGGCAGAAATCATTCGATAATCTGATCGCATCGACGAAGAAAGCCGCAGAAACGACTCCGGCAAGACTTCTCTATGCCCTCGGCATCCCTAACATCGGCGTTGCCAACGCTAAGATGATCGCTAAGGAATGCCAAAACAACTGGGCAAAAATACAGAGCCTCACAGAAGAAGAACTGTCATCTATCGACGGCATAGGCGACATCATGGCTAAAGCGTACGTGGAGTTTTTCCGAGACGAAGAGAAGCTTGGTGAAGTGAACAGACTCCTCGAAGTGCTCAGCCTTGATGAGACATTCGTCCAAAGTGCAGGAGGCGTCCTCACGGGCAAGACTTTTGTCATCACGGGCAAGGTGTTCCATTATGAAAACAGAGATGCAGTCAAGACTGCCATCGAAGAAGCGGGCGGCAAAACTGCATCATCGGTCAGCGCCAAGACTGACTACCTTATAAATAACGATATCACATCCGGCTCATCCAAGAACAAGAAGGCGAAGGAGCTGGGAGTACCGATAATAACAGAAGAAGAGTTTATGAAGATGCTGGATGCAGAGTAAAATCACATCCGGAACGAAACAGGAGAATAGAAGGCAGGAGACAGGAGATTTCAAATGCTGGAAACAGGAAAATTAGACAGCGAACTGTTGAAGCAAATAGTGTTCAACAAAATCAAATATAGAAGCGAAGATGTTAAAGTCAGACCCGGCATAGGAGAAGATTGTGCCGTTATGGATTTCGGCGATTATGAATGTATAATGTCGACGGATCCTATAACTGCAGCGGTCAGCGATATAGGAAGGCTGGCCATACATATAACATGTAACGATATCGCATCAAACGGAGTCCAGCCTCTCGGGATCATGCTGGCTGTCATGCTTCCGGAAGGAACGACAGCAGCAGATGTAGAACATATCATGGGACAAGCAGCAGAAACAGCAGCGCAGCTCAAGGTGGAGATAATCGGCGGACATACTGAGGTGACACCTGCGGTGAAGCAGCCTGTGATAGTATCGACAGCCATCGGTAAGGCAGTAAGCGGCATGTCACAGAGCGGTAACGATATGCAGGCAGGCGACTACGTCATGATGACTAAATCTGCAGGACTTGAAGGCAGCGGCATCATCGCATGTGATTACGGCAAGGAACTTGACGGATATATGACAGAAGCAGAACTTAAGACAGCCGTAAGTTTTCTCGACAGAGTAAGCGTAGTTGCAGAAGGTATCGCTGCAGGAAGCGTAGGGACTCACGGTATGCACGATATCACCGAGGGAGGTATCCTTGGCGCAGTTTGGGAAATGTGCCAGATCGCAGAAAAAGGCGTGCAGGTATGGGAGGATAAGATCCCAATGGAGCCTGAGACGGCCAAGATCTGTGAGTTTTTCCATATAGATCCTCTGAGACTGATCTCAAGCGGCTCTATGGTCATCATCGTTCCGGCAGAGAAGAGAGAAGCCATGGAAGCTGCTATGGCAGAGGCAGGTGTACCGGCACAGATAATCGGAAGGATCGAAGATAAGGACTTTGGCATCAAGCTGTTCAGAGAAGGGTCAATCGATGATGCAGACAAGATAGCAGCATGCACATCTGCGGCAGACGGCATCGAAGTCGCACCGCCGTCATCTGACGATCAGTATAGAGTAGTAGGAAAGTATTAAGGTGAGGCATCGTGCATTTTTGTGATTATGAAATTCATATTGAAGTGATATAACAATTACTGGTATAATCTAGTGGGTGTGTGCTTGAAACAAATAAGCGCATATTCATTTTAGCAAATAAGGATTTTAGAGGATTTATTAAAGGATTTATAAGTGGAGGAATAAAAACAATGCGTGACTTAATGAAAGAATATCAGTCCAAGCTGACTACAGCTGAAGAAGCAGTCAAAGTCGTTAAAACAGGTGACTGGGTAGACTTCGGATGGACTATCGGTATCCCTTATGAACTGGATGCAGCAGTAGCTAAGTGGATCAAGGAACAGGATCTCTATGATGTTAATTTCCGTGGCGGTATCGCACTGAGAGAACTGGAAATCTTCAAGATGGAAGATGCAGCTAAGCATATCTCATGGAACAGCTGGCATATGACAGGTGTTGAAAGAAAGATGATCGCAAGAGGATTCTCATTCTATGCACCTATCAGATATTCAGAACTGCCAAGATATTACAGAGATCTTCCTGATCCTGTAGATGTAGCAATGATCAGAGTTGCTCCTATGGACAAAGAAGGTTTCTTCAACTTCGGACCGGCAGCATCACACTTAAGAGATATGTGCAACAGAGCTAAGCACATTATCCTGGAAGTAAACGAAAACATGCCTGTATGCCTTGGCGGACATCCTGAAGGTGAAAAGATCCATCTTTCAAAGGTTCACGCTATCGTAGAAAGTGCTAACCAGCCTATGGAAGCTATGGGTGCAGCACCATCAAGCGATATAGATAAGAAGGTTGCTGAACTGATCGTAGAAGAGATCCCTAACGGAGCATGTCTCCAGCTGGGTATCGGCGGAATGCCAAATGCAGTAGGTTCAATGATCGCTGAATCAGATCTGAAGGATCTGGGCGTTCATACAGAAATGTTCGTTGACGGATTCGTTGATATCGCAGAAGCAGGCAAGATCACAGGCGCACAGAAGAATATCGATAAGGGCAGAATGGCTTATGCATTCGGTGCAGGTTCACAGAGAATGTATGACTTCCTCGACGACAACCCTGATTGCCTGTCGGCTCCTGTAGACTATACTAACGATATCAGAGTAGTTGCATCACTGGACAACTTCATCTCCATCAACAACGCAGTAGACATCGACCTGTTCGGTCAGGTAGGAGCTGAATCAGCAGGTATCAAGCATATCTCAGGTGCAGGCGGACAGCTTGACTTCGTACTCGGTGCATACCTTTCAAAGGGCGGCAAGAGCTTTATCTGCCTCTCATCAACATTCAAGGACAAGGAAGGCAACCTGCAGTCAAGAATCAAGCCTACGCTGGCAACAGGTTCAGTAGTTACAGATACAAGAACAAACACACATTACGTTGTAACTGAATACGGTAAGGTTATCCTGAAGGGTCTGACTGTATGGGAAAGAGCAGAAGCTCTGATCTCCATCGCACATCCTGATTTCAGAGAAGAACTGATCAAGGACGCAGAAAAGAATGGAATCTGGAGAAGAAGCAACAGACGATAGTCGGACGATATTAAAATAGTATTATGCCGATCCCGGCCTCTTATGAAAAAGAGGTCGGGATTTTTAAATTTTCCGTCAATTATACTGATAAATATGTTACAATATGGGTTAACGGGTATGGCGGGGTGACCGATGTATCCGAAGGCATGAAAGGAACGACAAATATGAAAGATATATATATTTCTGATATAAGGACGAATCAGGAGATCATCACTTACCTGATCGTCAAGCAGGTAGCGGTGAAGGTGGGCTCCAACAAGAAGGCATACCTGGATCTGCTGCTGGCGGACTGTACTGGCGAGATATCAGCTAAGAAGTGGGATATCGCTGATGAAGAGCTGCCGGGTCTTGAGAAGATCAAAGAAGGCAGCGTCCTCAAGGTCAAGGCCATAGTTACTGAATGGAACGGCATGAAGCAGCTGAGAGTAAGCAGGATCAGACATACTTCAGCCGAAGACAATATAGACATGAAAGATTACATCAAGGCGGCACCTGAAGATGCGGCGACAATGTATGAATTCATCTATAACAAAGCTAATAACTTCGCAGATCAGGACCTTAGGGCCATCTGCATCAGACAGCTGGATGCCAACAAGGACAGACTCATGTATTATCCGGCAGCACAGAAGAATCATCATGCTGAGCTGGCAGGACTGCTCTATCACATCAAGAGGATGCTGATGATGGCAGAAAAAGCTTGCGAAGTTTACACCAATCTGGATAAGGATCTGGTGATGGCAGGAGTGATTCTCCACGATATGGAAAAACTCAATGAGATAGTTGCCAACGAGCTGGGAATTGCATCGGGATATTCTTTTGAAGGAAAGATGCTGGGTCACCTGGTTCTGGGAGTAAGGACAATCGATAAGCTGGCTGAAGAACTGGGAATGCCTAGAGAAAAGGCTGTGATGCTGGAACACATGATGCTGTCACATCACTACGAACCGGAATTCGGCAGCCCGAAGAAACCCCTCTTCCCGGAAGCAGAGATGCTTCACTATCTCGATATGATAGATGCGAAGATGTTCGATATGCAGGAAGCTGTCGAAAAGACAGAACCGGGACAGTTCAGTGATAAGGTATGGACTCTGGATAACAGAACTATATACAGAAAGGCGTAATAAAAATGATAAAAAGACCAAAAGAGATCAACAAGATAATAAATCAGCTGACAGCTACAGGATATGAAGTTTACTGTGCAGGCCAGTGCGTGCTGGCATCATATGCAGGTAAAGATCCGCAGGACTGGGACCTTTATACTGACTGCCCTCAGGAGAAGCTTAAGGAAATGTTTCCTGAAGGAGAAGCTATCGGCAAAAGAACATTGAGACTGGATTACACTACTGAGATCATTTCAGATGACCTCAACGTAGCAGATTATCTTGAAGGAGTTATCGCCGATGTCGTAACACTTCAGGGAAACATCGAAGATCAGCTGAAGATATATGATCTGACAGCAGAATGTATAGCAGAGCACCCTCAGAAGACACCTGTAGATCCGTATGGAGGAAGAGAAGACATCCAGGCCAAGCTGCTCAAACCTGTTCCTGAAACCGAAGCGGCATACAGAAAAGATCCTGTAAGGATGCTCAAGGCCATCAAATACGTATCTATGTACAACTTCGACTTACATAAGTCCCTTGCAGACATAATAGTAAGAAATTCAGGCCTTCTCACACAGGGAGATAAGGATGATATCCTGTATGAATATACGCAGATAATCACAGGCGAATATACAGGAAAAGCCCTTAAGATGATGGCTGATCTGGGACTGCTGGCAGGCGTTCTCGGAGAAAAGGCAGTTTCATCTGCAGGAAAGACTGCCGTTAAGGAATTCGGTATCCTCTGCAATAATATCGATAAGACTAAGCAGATACCGCTTAGAAGAATGGCCCTCGTTGCCATGTGCTTCGGTAAGCGTTACAACGATATAATAAACAACCTTCCGTACGAGGAAGAAGATCTGAAGCTTATGATCGATGCTGACAGATACAGCCAGGATCTTCACTTCGCAGGCAATGACACTATGCTCAAGCAGTTCATCTATAAACATGGCTGGGATGGTTTCAATTTCTACGATAAGCTTACCAAGGCGCAGGTCATCGTGTTCGACTACAACGATGCCAAGATAGAAGGTCGTGAATACCTAATCAAGATGATCATCGCAGAAAGACATCCTATATTCGAAGAAGATCTGGCCATCGATGTCAATGACATCATAGAAGCAGGGATCACAGACGACGTCCAGAGGGCACAGTATCTGCTGAGCCTGATGCCTGAAGTAATACATAAGAAGCCTAAGAAGAATGAAAGAAACGAACTGCTCAAACTGGCTAAACAGTTCAATAAGAGCAAACTTAAAACTGCTCTCAGAGGCGTAGATTGGCATAGATAAATACGATGCAGGGGAACGAAAAGGGACTATGTTAGAAGAAAAGCAAGGAACTATAGTAGAGATAATATTCCACAACAAAGAAAACGGCTACACTGTAGCCGTTTTTGAAACTGAGATCGAAGCTTTCACGGCAGTGGGAAATCTGCCGGCAGTTGGCGTGGGAAGAAGCTACCTTCTGACAGGGGAATTCGTGGAACACCCGACTTACGGGGAACAATTCAGCATCAAGGGCTTCGAAGAAGTCATGCCTTCTACGGAAGACGGTATCAGGGAATTCCTCTCATCAGGTGTGATGAAAGGGATAGGTCGTAAGACTTCTGCAGCCATAGTCGCCAAGTTCGGCAAGGATACGCTCCGCATAATAGAAGAAGATCCGGACAGGCTGACGGAAGTGTCCGGCATAGGAGAAAAGACAGCAGATAAGATAGCTGAGGCCTTTGCAAAACACAGAGAATTCGCCAATGTGACTCTTTACCTGCAGCAGTTCGGGATCAGCGCCAATTATGCTATGAAGCTTTACCAAGTATACGGCGAAGACACCATCAAGGCTGTTGAAGAGAATCCGTACAGGCTGGTAGAAGACGTGTTCGGCATCGGGTTCAAAAAGGCCGATAAGATAGCCGAGAAGATGGGCGTAGCAGCAGATGATGAATACAGGATAAGAAGCGGCATAAGATTCACCCTCAGCTACTTTGCGGGAGAGGGTAACACCTTCTTGCCGCAGAGCGTACTTTGCGAGAAGACAGGACAGCTGCTGGATCTTGCCATCGACCTGATAGATGAGCAGCTGATGGGTATGGCATTCGAAGGCGACATACATATAGAGAATCTGGACGGCAGAAACGTAGTATTTCTGATGCCGTTTTACATGGCGGAGCAGAATATCTGCAGGGCACTGAGTGAACTAAACTCTGCGCAGCTCAAGCCGATCGCAGGACAGCTGGACAGCCTGATAGCCAGGACTGAAGCGGCGACAGGGATTTATCTTTCGGAGAACCAGAAGCATGCGGTGACAACATCTCTAAACATGGGAGTTTCAGTCATCACAGGCGGCCCGGGAACAGGTAAGACGACCATAATCAACACCATAATAAATATACTGGAAGAGAGCGGACTCAAGACAGCCATCGCTGCACCGACAGGAAGGGCTGCCAAGAGGATAACCGAGACTTCCGGACATTACGCATCGACTATCCACAGATTGCTGGAGTACTATTATTCCGAAGGCGAGGACATGATGCGTTTCGGTAAGACTAAGGAAGATCCGCTGGACTACGATGCGGTCATAGTAGACGAAGCCTCTATGATAGACCTGCTGCTGATGAACGGCCTTGTCAATGCCATAAGACCGGGGACCAGATTCATCATCGTAGGCGATGCAGACCAGCTGCCGTCAGTTGGTGCAGGCAACGTTCTCCGTGATATCATCGCCAGCGAATACATATACTGCACTCGACTTACGGAGATATTCCGTCAGGCGGGAGAATCTATGATAGTAGTCAATGCCCACAGGATAAACAAGGGCGAATACCCTGACTGTAATGCAAAGGACAAGGATTTCTTCCTGCTGAGACGTTCTACAGAAAAAGAGATGCTGGCGACTATCAAGGAGCTTTGCCTTACAAGGCTTCCCGAATACTATAAAGAATTATCACCGACTTCTGATATACAGATACTCACGCCTGTGAGAAAGGGACTTCTCGGCAGCATCAATCTCAACATGGAACTGCAGGAAGTGCTTAATCCGCCAAACAAGAGTCTGGAAGAAAAGACTTTCGGAGAGCGCACTTTCCGCGAAGGCGATAAGGTGATGCAGATAAAGAACAACTATCAGATGAAGTGGAAAAACCTTGAAGACTTCACAGAGGGGGAAGGAGTTTTCAACGGAGATGTAGGTTTCATACAGACTATCGATCGGGAGTTCAATGAGATGACAGTAGTCTATGATGAAACGAAGCACGTCACATATAATTTCAGCCAGCTGGACGAGCTGGAACTGGCATATGCAGTTACAGTCCATAAGAGTCAAGGTAGCGAATTTCCTGTAGTCATAATGCCGGTCAGCTGGTTCCCGCCGATGCTGGCAACAAGGAACCTGCTCTATACAGGGGTGACTCGAGGCAAGAAAGCCGTCGTGCTGGTAGGTTCCGAAAACAAGCTCAAGGGGATGGTCGATAACGACCGCATCAGCGAGAGATTCTCAGGCCTGGGGGTAAGGCTTAAGAGGTTCCTCGGCATGGATCATATGTAAAGGGCGCGCCTTTCGCGGCCTTAAGACATATCGTAATAGAAAGGGAAAAGGGATGAAAAGAATAATCGAAAGTATCAAAGACGGGATCGCCGAGGCGATATTTCCGTCCAACATATATTGTATCTGCTGCGGCAGCCTCATAGACGGCAGCAGGCAGTATGCGCTGTGCGATGTTTGCGTGAAGAAATTTCACTGGATAACAGGCAGGACTTGTGAGAAGTGCGGCAAGGCGCTGCCGGACACTTACAGAGGCAGGACTTGTTACGACTGCATGAGGCTGGATCATGTTTTTGAGAAAGGATTCAGCTGTCTCACATATGGACTTCACGAGAGGGAAGTGCTGCTTGATCACAAGTATAACGGCAAAGGGTATCTTGCGGCCAAATTCGGAGACATACTTTATGATCGTATATCTTGCGAAGACATTCATCCTGATGTTATAATACCGGTGCCCATAAGTGCAGGGCGTCTCAAGAAACGAGGATATAACCAGTCGGCCCTTATGGCACGGCAGCTTTCGAAGAGATGGGGCGTGCCGATTGATGAGAGCTTACTTGTGAGGAGGAAGGAAACGACACTTCTCAGGAGTCTCAATCCTGCAGACCGCAGGCTGGCGCTTTCGGATGCGTTCGCGGTGAAGGCAGAGCATCGTCTGACGGGAAAATGCGTATTGCTTATAGACGATATTTATACTACAGGTGCGACAGTCGATACTTGCTCATCCGTACTTATGGATGCAGGGGCAGATAAGGTCTACGTGCTGACGCTGATGAGCGGAGGCAACAGGAGGCCGAAGGAAGAATAGATAAATTTCGCAACTCATAAACAAGAATTGTATATATGGCTCATGTCTGTGATTGAAAGGCCAGGCCAGCTACGGGCGAAGGGTCCCACGTAAGCTGATCCGCAAGGCGGCAGTGATCATGGCGTAGTTTAGAAGTAAGTCCTCCGGAAAATCCGGGTCAAGGCAGGTGTGGGGGCAAAGATCAGGTCAGGTGAGTCATATGTACAGTTCTTGTTTTAGTTTTTGCGTTTTCGGAATATTTTCTGACTTTTCTGTAAAAAAGCTTTACTCTTATACCATATGTGGTATAATGATTACAAATATTATAACGGCGTTGCCGAGATGAAGTAATCATTGAAACATGCTTCGACAAGCTCGCATGTTATAATAAAAAAAGCCTATGAAGGAGGTCGTTATTATGAAGACAAACATAACAGGCAAAAATTATACTCCAAGTGATAATCTGAAGAAGACTGTGACTAAGAAGTTCGAGAAGCTCGACAAGTATTTTTCAGATGATATCACCGGCAACATCATGGTAATCAGAGAAAAAGGTGGTTACAAGATGGAAGCTACTATCAATGCTAAGGGAACTATCTTCAGAGCTGAAGTCAAGGAAGACGATCCGTATGATGGCGTTGACAGAATCATAGACAAGCTGTCAAACCAGATGTCCAAGTACAAGACTAAGCTGCAGAAGAAGCACAAGGGTCACAAGGAAGTAATGTTCGCAGATCTTCCTGTATATGATGAGCTTCCTGAGGAAGAAGAAAGCAAGGTAGTTAAGAAAAAGAAATTCGAACTGACTCCTATGACTGTAGACGAAGCTATACTGCAGATGGAACTGGTTGAACACGATTTCTTCATCTTCCTCAACATCGAAACAGATGCCGTAAATGTCGTTTACAAGAGAAATGACAAGGATTATGGCTTACTTGAAACCACATATTAAAATATAGCGAACATATAATCAAGACGGAGCATATGCTCCGTCTTTTTTAGTTTATGAAAGCTTGGTGAATTATCTGCTTTAGTATTGAAAACATTCGGCTTTTTCTGTAAAATAAAATGTGGGTATTTACAGGTAAATGGGAGTGAACAGATGCAAAAGTTTTTTGAAAATGTATTTTCAGGCATCAGCGTTATCGATGCCATAGACATATTGATAGTAGCAGTTGTGATATATCAGCTGCTGAAATTGTTGAAGCAGACGAGAGCAGAGCAGCTGCTGAAGGGCGTACTTCTTTTAGTGCTGGCGACGGTGATCACGGGTCTGCTCAATTTGCATACGATCAATTGGATCCTTAAGGGTGCGGTTTCCCTCGGGGCTGTAGCCATAATCGTAGTGTTCCAGCCCGAACTCAGAAGGGCTCTCGAATATCTGGGAAGAAGCAAGATAATGAAAGCCCCTCTCAGTCAGGTGGATAAGGAAAAGGGCAAGAAGATCACTTCTCATATCGCCAAGGCCATCGAGACATTTTCAAGAGAAAGAGTGGGAGCGCTCATAGTTTTTGAAAGAGAAACGAGCCTTACAGATATCATGGAAAGCGGCACTATCGTGGATGCTGAGCTTTCCGAACAGATGCTGGGCAATATCTTTTATGAAGGCGCACCTCTTCATGACGGAGCAGTCATCATAAGAGAAGGCAGGATATATGCAGCGGGCTGCGTATTGCCCCTTACTAACAGCAAGACTATCAGCAAGGATCTGGGAACGAGACATAGAGCCGGCATAGGTATCACAGAGCACTCAGATGCACTGGTGCTGATCGTTTCGGAAGAGACCGGCATCATCTCAATGGCAAGCGAAGGACAGCTGAGCAGATTCCTCGATATCAAGACAGTCGAGAAGACACTGCTCAACATGTATATGAATACAGGAGAAACAGCAGAGGATGGACCTATCCTCAACAGGATAATCAATAAGTTAAGGGGGGATAAAAATGTTTAAGAGCAAGAACTCTTTGAAGATCATATCCCTTCTGGCAGCCGTTTGCCTGTGGCTTTATGTCATGGGTGAAGTGGATCCTGAGATGAAGACTAAAGTCACTGACATACCTGTGTCTATGGCAAATACCGAAGTTTTGATGGACAGAGGTCTTGCGGCGGCTTACGATGAGCAGATAACTGTGAACGCTACCGTCAGCGGCAACCGCTCGGATGTCAATTATGTCAAGAAGAACGGACTTACTGCATACGTAGATGTATCTGAATGCGATCTGGGTATCAACGAAGAGAAGATATCTATCAATCTGCCAAACGGCATAAGCCTTGAGAACATATCGCAGAGCACTTTGTCCTTTGAAGTAGAATATATCGCTGAAGCATCCGTACCTGTAGTGATAGGCTTCACAGAAGATACGATCGTTTCAAGCGATGCATCAGAACCGAAGATGCCTTGGATACTGGATCAGGACATCGATGAAGTCACAGTGTGGGGCGCATCAAGTTCAGTAAAAAAGATCAAAGAAGTGAGAGGCGTAGTCACACCTGACAAGGCTTCTGAAAAGAAGGCGAAGTGGGTAGATGTGAAGTTGACACCTGTAAACGGCAAGGGCAATTCTGTCTACGGAATCGAAATGAGCAGGAGCAGCGCGCAGGCTCAGGTGCAGCTGCTGGCATCAAAGGCAGTTGAGCTCGAACTGACGATAGATAAGGGATCGGAGATAGACATCGATAAGCTGGATGTACCGGGCACTGTAGCCATTGCCGGAACTGAAGGATCTCTAGAGGATATAGAGAAGGTGAACGGCATAGTCACTAAGGACGAAAGCGGCAAGATCAATATCAGTGTTGAATTACCGGACAATGTATTTTTATTGATAGGAGAAGACGATGGGAAGATTATTTGGAACTGATGGTGTGAGAGGCGTAGCTAATTCAGAACTGACACCGGAACTGGCATTCAAGCTGGGCAAGGCAGGAGCTCACGTACTCAGCAATGACAAGAAGAAACCCGTAGTTCTTATCGGAAAGGATACCAGACTTTCCGGAGATATGCTGGAAGATGCACTCAGTGCAGGCATCTTGGCAGTTGGAGGCAGTGTCATCAAAGTAGGCGTTCTTCCTACTCCTGCTATCGCACATCTTGTGAAAGCATACCATGCAGATGCGGGAGTAGTTATATCAGCATCACATAATCCATTCGAATATAACGGCATCAAGTTCTTCAATAGCGAAGGATTCAAGCTGGATGACGACATAGAAGATCAGATCGAAGACATCATCTTAAGGGATATCGATGTCAACAGCCATATCACCGGGGATAAGCTGGGAAGATGTCTCGACGCAGACGATGATGCAGCTGACAGATATGCAGTATTCCTTGAAGATACTATCGATGTAGATATCAAGGGTATCAAACTGGTGCTGGACTGTGCCAACGGTGCGGCATATAAGATAGCAGAGATGGTATATACAGACCTGGGTGCTGATATCACAGTCATCGGCAACGAGCCTGACGGCATCAATATCAACGATAAGTGCGGATCTACTCATCCTGAAAAGCTCCAGGAAGAAGTTGTGAAGCAGGGAGCCTTCCTCGGTCTGGCATATGACGGTGATGCTGACAGACTGATCGCAGTCGATGAAAAAGGCAGGATAATAGACGGCGATAAGCTGATCTGCATCTGTGCCAAGATGATGAAGGATAAGGGACAGCTGCCGGGAGATAAAGTCACTGCTACAGTGATGAGCAACATCGGATTCCACAAGTATATCGAAGGAATGGGCTGCTCAGTAGATGTGACAGCAGTAGGAGACAGATACGTCCTCGAAAGGATGCTCCAGACAGGATGCACCATAGGCGGAGAACAGTCGGGACATATCATTTTCCTCAATCATACTACTACAGGCGACGGAATACTCTCATCACTGCAGCTTTTACAGGCTATACTTCTAAGCGGCAAGAAGCCTTCGGAGCTTTCCGATGAGATCGAGATATTCCCTCAGGTGCTTAAGAACGCCAGAGTGAAGAACGAAAATAAGGAAAAATACAAATCAGATAAAGATATAATGGCAGCTATCGAAGCTGTAGAAAAAGAACTGGAAGGCCTTGGAAGAGTCCTGATCAGACCTTCCGGAACAGAGCCTCTCGTACGAGTGATGCTCGAAGGACAGGACGTAGGCCATATCACCAAGCTTGCCGAAGATCTGGCAATCAAGCTCACTAAGAAATTCGGCTAAAGGAGGAACTATTTATGTGCGGCATAGTAGGTTTCGTAGGAAGCGAAGGCGCTAAAGAAAAAATCATAGACGGTCTTAAGAGACTGGAATACAGAGGATATGACTCTGCAGGTATCGCCCTGCCGATAGACGGCAAGATCCAGATCAGAAAACACGTAGGAGAGATAAAGAATCTGGAGAAGATCATAGGCGAGCCCGAATTCGACAGCAATATCGGTATCGGTCATACCAGATGGGCGACACATGGAGCTCCGTCAGATGTCAACTCACATCCTCACGGCAATATGGATAATTCCATCGCCATCGTTCACAACGGTATCATCGAGAATTATCAGGAAATCAAGGAATGGCTCATCAAGGAATACGGTATCGTATTCAAGTCAGAGACTGACTCTGAAGTTATCGCGCACCTGATTGGTATTTTCTACGATGGAGATCTTCTGGCAGCTGTCAATAAGGCGGTCAGCGAAATGCGCGGAGCATATGCAGTATGTGCCATTGCAGCAGATGAACCTGACAAGATGGTAGCAGTTCGTAAGGATGCCCCTCTCGTAGCAGGAATCGGCAAGGGCTTCAACTTCATCGCATCAGATATCCCTGCTCTCCTCAAATATGTGAGACAGGTATACCTGATCGAAAACAATGAAACAGTAGTTCTGACTAAGGACGACATCGTTATATATAACGATGTCGGCGATAAAGTCAAGAGAGATGTATTCAACGTTACCTGGGATGCTGATGCAGCAGAGAAGGAAGGTTACGATCACTTCATGCTGAAGGAGATCCACGAACAGCCAAAGGGAATCAGCGAAACTCTTCTCAGACGTATCAACGAAGACGGCAGCATCAACCTTGACGGCATCTCCATGACGAAGGAAGATATCGAAGGTTTCAATAAAGTATATATCGTAGCATGCGGTACTGCATATCATGCAGGTCTCGTGGGTAAACTGGTCATCGAAAAGATGGCTAGAGTCCCTGTAGAAGTTGACATCGCATCAGAATTCAGATATAGAGATCCGTTCGTAGATGAAAACACATTATTCATCGCCATCTCTCAGTCGGGAGAAACTCTCGATACTCTGGCGGCTTTAAGAGAAGCTAAGCGCAAAGGCGCACGCGTTCTCTCCGTAGTAAATGTAGTGGGAAGCTCAGTTGCTCGTGAATCAGACGATGTCTTCTACACATGGGCAGGACCTGAGATCGCAGTAGCATCAACTAAGGCATATACTACTCAGCTGATCTGTATGTACCTGATCGGCCTTTATATGGGAAGCACTAAGGGAACTATCGATAAAGAATACTATGCGACAGTTCTGGAAGAACTGAAACAGCTGCCTTCTAAGGTGGAAGCTATCCTTGATAAGGAACCTGAGATCGAAGCTCTGGCTAAGAAATACCATCGCAAAGAGCAGGTCTTCTACATCGGCAGAGGTCTTGACAGCGGAGTTTCATACGAAGGATCCCTCAAACTGAAGGAAATCTCATACATCAACTCCTTCGCCATCGCAGCAGGAGAACTGAAACACGGAACCATCGCCCTCATGGAACCTGATACGCTGGTATTCGCACTGGCGACACAGGACTTCCTCTATGAGAAGATGGTATCGAACGTTGAAGAAATAAGAGCAAGAGGCGCCCGCATCATCGGCGTATCAAAGGAAGGCAAGACAGAAATCGAAACAGTATGCGACGAAGTATTCTACGTGCCTCAGTGCATCGACGAAGTATCTCCTGTACTGGCAGTTATCCCGCTTCAGATCTTCGCATACTACGTAGCTAAAGAAAGGAATTGTAATATCGATAAGCCGAAGAATTTGGCTAAGTCGGTTACAGTAGAATAAGGGTTGATATTTTTCCGTTTTGCTTTGTTACACTTTGAATCAAAAGCCCGGTCATTTGACCGGGCCTTTTTAGATAGGTTACTGTTAACGAACTTGTTTTTTAGGAACGAATTCAAGATGCAATGTCATATCCATCCCTTCAGCAAGACGTTTTAATAGATTGAGTGAAGGATTTCTGCTTCCGTTTTCAAGTTTACTAATGTCAGCTTGATTGATGCCTGTGCGATCAGCAAGCTCTTTCTGAGTAAGGTTTTGTGAAATACGTGCATCAGCAATCGCTCTGATAATATCAAGCTCAGGCTGGAGTTCTTCGTATTCCTTTTTAAATTCTTCGTCTTGAAGCATCTCATTAAGAGACTCTCTGTAGCTTTTCATTTTATCACCTCCTGTTTTTCGAGGAATTCGTTTCTGTATCGTTTCGCGGTTTCGATATAAATGCGTGGAGTTTTTTGAGTTTTTTTAATGAAGCCATTAGTGACTATTATTTGTTTGTTTACATAGAAAAAATACAAAATTCGAGATATATCATTACCTGATTGAATTCGTAATTCAAAGATGCCATCTTCTAGATGTTTACTGTAAGGCTCTCTTAAGAAGTTTCCCTTCTCTTCTAAAATTCCCAAGATACCGTATATCCTAGCTGTCATTTTGTTGTCTAGTGACCTGATGAAATCTTCTGCAGGAATGCTTCCGTCGTTCCTTTCAAAAAATTGTACTGTGAACATTATTCATACATTAATCCTTTCTTCCAAATTCCCTCTCTTTACAAAACATTATATGGCATATATACCATACTGTCAACTTTATACTGTCAATTAATTGCAAGCTATTTATATAAATGTTAAAATATGATTTATGAAAATAAAATCAACTGTGAAAGGAACAATATGAAATACGATATCAGAGATATAAACCTCGCGCCATCCGGTCATCGTAAGATCGAGTGGGTGAGAAACAATATGCCGCTTCTTAGAGCACTGGAAGATGAGTTCAAGGAAACTAAACCATTCGAAGGTATGAAGATCAGCTTATCAGTACATCTGGAAGCTAAGACAGCATACTTGTGTCTCGTGCTGGCGGCAGGAGGCGCACAGATGTCAGTTACAGGTAGCAATACTCTGTCTACTCAGGACGATGTTGCAGCGGCACTGGCAGATTCAGGTCTCGCTGTATTCGCATATCACAGAGCGACAGAAGAAGAATACTTCAGACATATCGAGATGTGCCTCGAACATAAGCCAAACATCATCATCGACGATGGAGGCGACCTGGTAGAAATGCTTCACAACAAGCGCCCTGACCTGAGAACAGAAGTCATCGGCGGATGTGAAGAAACTACAACAGGCGTTATCAGACTCAAGGCTATGGAACGCGAAGGCATCCTCAAGTTCCCGATGGTGGCTGTAAACGATGCCAAATGTAAGCATCTGTTCGACAACAGATACGGCACAGGTCAGTCTGTCTGGGACAGCATCATGAGAAACACCAACCTGATCGTAGCATCCAAGACAGTTGTAGTCGTAGGATACGGCTGGTGCAGCAGAGGGATCGCCATGAGAGCAGCAGCCCTCGGAGCTAAAGTCATCGTAACAGAAATCGATCCTGTCAAGGCTATGGAAGCTAAGATGGATGGATATGATGTTATGAAGATGGAGCAGGCAGCACCTCTCGGAGATATCTTCGTAACAGCAACAGGCTGCAAGCACACTATCACAGTCGACCATATGATGACTATGAAGGACAGAGCCATCCTGGCAAATGCAGGACACTTCAATGTTGAGATAGATATGGCAGGACTTGAAGAAGCAGCTGTATCTTCAGGAGAAATGCGTGCCAACATCACAGGCTATGAACTTCCAAACGGTAAGATCATCAACGTTATCGGTGAAGGCAAGCTGGCTAATATCGCAGCGGCAGACGGACATCCTGCAGAAATCATGGACCT
The DNA here is from genome assembly GCA_017416795.1 of Bacillota bacterium. Classification (GTDB taxonomy): domain Bacteria; phylum Bacillota; class Clostridia; order Peptostreptococcales; family Anaerovoracaceae; genus Lentihominibacter. The sequence continues at coordinate 24,305 of JAFQBD010000023.1, forward strand.
GAGCTTCGCAGTGCAGGCCATGTCAGCACTCTACATCAAAGAAAACCATGCCAAGTTGAAGAACGGAGTCATCGACGTATCCGATGAGATCGACGATGTCATCGCTCGCAGAAGACTGGCTGCATGGGATATCGAGATCGACGAACTGACAGAAGACCAGAAGAATTATCTGGACAGCTGGCAGCTGTAGGAGGTGGGAAGATGATAATAAGTTTCAACGATGTTATCCCGTTCAAAAAAGAAATGATGGAGAAATACGGAGCATACGTTCACTTCCACGATCAGTGCGGGGCACAGTTTTTTAATCTGGAAGAACACACGCCGCAGCTCCAGCAGGCGGTCGAAGAATACTTCGCGGCCAAGGGAATAACAGTCAAGTTTTCAGGACTGATGTTCAGGCTGTTCAGCGAAGAAGAAATCAAGGCAGAAGAAAATAAATAGGAATCAAAAGTTATACATCCCGACTTACTGTAAGTCGGGATTTTTGTTTGTTTTCTGCACATAATAAAGGTCTGACGAGCAACAAGTTGTATAATAGGCATTGGAATCCCGAAGGCACGATTAAAGGAGGTTTCTAATGAGCAACAAAACTTATGGATACGTTCGAGTATCATCAAAAGACCAGTGTGAGGATCGACAAATACTGGCATTGGAAGAGCAGGGCGTTTCTCAAAAAAACATTTTTATGGACAAGATGAGCGGCAAGGATTTTAACAGACCTGAATATATCAGGCTGTTGAGAAAGATCAAACCCGGCGATGTGATCGTTATCAAATCCATCGATCGCCTCGGCCGCAACTATGATGAGATCCAGGAACAATGGCGCATTATAACTTAAGAAAAACAAGCAGATATCCGAGTCATTGACATGCCGCTTTTGAGCACCACAGGGACTCACGAAGACCTTACCAGCAAGTTCATAGCGGACTTGGTACTACAGATCCTTTCATATGTGGCTCAGACTGAGAGAGAAAGCATCAAGGAGAGACAGAGAGAGGGTATAGAGGCTGCGAAGCGCCGCGGTGTTACTTTCGGCAGACCGAGGAAGAAAGTTCCGGAGAATTTCTTCGATGTCAAAGCCCTTTGGGAAAGCGGAAAGATATCTTCCAGACAGGCTGCGGAGCAGCTGGGGATATCTCAGGAAACATTCTTGAGGTGGAGGAGAACTCTTCGCATTGATCCGGCTGCCGTGAGGTAGAAAAAAATCCTAAAAACTGAATAAGACTTCTATAAAAAGGTAGACATTTCCATTCCTTTGAGATTTGCTAAAATCTGCAATTTATTGACCTATAATGAGCAACTTGCGTATAGGAATCCCAATATTACAGATACATATTCAGTATAGCAAATGCGAATGAAAATGTCTGCTTTTTCATTCACAGAAACAATCGATAAACGTTGAAAAAAGGGGAATAAGACCGAAATGGCGAAAGTGATAAACACGGTCTCGACGATACTTGTGACGTTGGTAGTGATACTGGCATTGCTGCTGGTAGCACCGAGGTTTTTCGGGATCGATACATACGTAGTAATATCAGGTTCAATGGAGCCGGAATTCAAGACAGGCGGACTTATCTATACGACTAAGAAAGTAGATCCTGCCAATATAGAGATAGGCGATGCCATCACATTCAAGATGAGTGAATCCACTATCGCTACCCATAGAGTCATCGACATAGTTGATGACAATGGAGTTCCGAAATTCCAAACTAAGGGCGATGCCAACGAAGCACCTGATGCTAATCTGGTGCCATACGAGAACGTCATAGGAAGAGCCCTCTTCGATATACCGTATCTTGGGCGTGTAGCCAACTACATACAGAACCCGCCCGGCCTTTACTTCGCAGCAGCAGGAGGCGTGATACTGATACTTCTGGTATTCATGAGCGACATGCTGATCGAAGACGATAAGAAGACCAAGAAAAAAGGGAAAAAGCCGCAAGAACAAAGTAAAGCAAAACCAAAGAAGGCCAAGAAAAAAGCTCAGCCCGATATGCAGGGATACAAATATGCAGAGAAGATCCCTATGAGCTATCAAACAACTCCAACGGGAGGAGGAAGTCAGAATGACGATAAGAATAAGCCAAAC
>JAFQBD010000024.1 GCA_017416795.1 Bacillota bacterium
ACACCGCCGGCCATCCATGAACCGAGCATGAAACCTACAACGCCGAGGATGAGGATAGCCTGCATTGTTCTGTCGATAGCAGCCAGGATACCCTTTTCCATTACCTTCCACTTCCAGCCATTTGCCATGGCGATAAGAGCAGCAAATGCACCTGCCAGGATGAGAACTACGTGAGCTTCACCGGCATCTGTGTCGATCATTACGCCCCAGAAGATCAGAGCGATCATAACCAGCATTACGAGGATACATTGCCACATAGGAATTTTTTTACCCATAATAATTCCTCCTCACTAAAAAAAAATGAATTAAATTACTCTGCTATTTTATTCATTCTTACTATTTATAACAATCCAACCAAGGTATTAAAGGCTAATCAAAAAGTGCTAATTGCAGTCTAGTCTTATATCATACTCAAGTATTAGATCCCTCTAATTCCAATTTAATACTGTACTTATACGGGTTTTAATACTCTTGGTTGAGTTATTTTTCTTAACTGCTTTGCTAATATATAAATGAAATAACTTGGAGGGAACATCATGGATAAGACAGAAATCAAAAAATACTTCGGCTCCCACCATTTAGCTGAGATAGAAACCATGCTAGATGAAACAGGAAGCCTGCCTGTGGACATCAAATTAAAAAATCCCAAAGTAACGCTTATATTAGCGATTTTCCTTGGGATATTCGGTATAGACAGACTTTACCAAAGCGGGGTAAAAGTCTTCTTATGTAAATTAGGAATGCTGCTTTTCACATTAGGAACGTGGTGGTTTGTAGATATAGGCTACGCAGTGAAAATGACGCAGGATGTGAATTATAACAATTTGATAGACGCCTGCACCTTATAAAATGCACCTTCCAGACTTGATTCTCAAAAAATCACTTCTAAATCCTCTTCACGGTGCATTTTATTTTTATGCTATTTTCTTTTTTCTCCGATCCCATAATCCCTCACCTGCTCAAGCATATGTCCGATATTGCCTTCTCCGGCAAATTTATCAAGATCGAAGAAATCTTCTGTAAGCGGAAGCCAATGAAGAGGATGATCTTCAGGGACAAGCTCCACATCGCTCAATAATGTGCCGACATATACTTCCACATAACATCCTTGATTATAATATGTGAAGTCCATCATGTGTGTAAGCTCTATATCCTCATCTGTTATCCCTGTCTCTTCGCAAAGTTCCCTGTATGCGGCATGAAAACCGTCTTCTCCTTCATCGATCTTGCCTCCTACCAAATTGAACTTCCCTTCATAAGGGTCCCATAGACGTTTACAAAAAAGCAGATGTTTTTCTTCTTTATCAAAAACCATGATACAGTTGTAGGCTTGCATATTTTCCTCCTCGCTTCTTGACGAAGCCGCTTGATTCATATAGAATCTTCTTATACATGCGATAGTATTGTAGATTTTATTATAACATACATAAGGAGTTAATTATCATGAACGTTTCCAGAACAATGCATCTGTTTTGCTTCGGCTGCGGTATAGGTGCCATCATATTCGGTATATTAGTTAAATTAGATTTTATCGCTTGGATCGAACCGTCCAAGTTTCTTTTACCGCTCGGTCTGGGTGTAGTTATCCTGATTTGGGAATGGCTTGTCAATAAAAAATAGTAATTAAAGACCCTGCTAACTCGGAAAGCTTCCTGAAAGCAGGGTTTTTGTTCGCTTCTATTTATTCTCCAGCGTATATCATCTTTATACCTTCGCTGAGAGCATATTCGCTCATGGCTCCGATGGAATTATACACGATATTTCCATCAGCATCGATGAAATATGTTACAGGAATGGAATATGCCTCATAGCTTTCAGCTGCAGTCATATCTTTATCGAAATACACCGGGAAGCTATACCCCTCACCATTTATGAAATCCATTGCCGAATCTACAGTTTCTCTTCCGCCGTCAGTAAGATTCACCATGACGAATTCTACATTGTCACCCAGTTCTTGGTATTGACTTTCGAAGCCTTCCATCTCGCTTCGACATGGTCCGCACCAGCTGGCCCAGAAATTCAAGACTACAGGCTTCCCTTCGAAGTCCGTCATGGTCACTTCGTTACCTTCGCTGTCATAGATAAGGAAGTCAGGTGCTGCAGATCCTCCGCTTCCTCCTGCGAGCTGTTGTTCTTCCGACATCCCCAATAGATAATAACCTACAGCTGCTCCTCCTATAATGAAAACTAATGCTATTATCAATGCGATCGTACGCTTTTTCATGCTTACACCTCTCTTTCTATATCCTCTGCGCTTTGCATTCCCTTAGCTCAGCAGCCCAAGGAAATGACCCATCAAACCTGTTGCCATCAGCACTCCTATGATTATAAGAAATACTCCGCAAACTATATTTATTACTTTATAATTATTCTTTATCCAACCAAATGCCGACTTGAGCTGATCTATCAGCAGTGCACTTATGATGAACGGTATACCTAATCCAATAGAGTAGGCAAGAAGCATCATCATGCCTGTAAGTGCCTGTCCCTGCTGCGACGCAAGCATCAACGCCGAACCTAGAAATGCACCTACACATGGTGTCCATCCGATGGAAAATACGAGTCCGAAAACAAGCGCTGAGAAAAATCCCATATCACGTGTTTCCATCTGCTTGTTTATACCTTTAAATATATTGAATTTGAAGACTCCCAAAAAACTCAGCCCGAATATGATCACTATGGCTCCGGTGATCACGTTTACTGCTGTCTGGTATTCTCTCAGGAATCCACCGGCTGTTCCGGCCAGCATGCCCATCAATACGAAGACGACAGTGAAACCCAGTACGAAACCTATGGAATTCGTAAGCGTCTTTCTCGGTGTCCTCTCTCCACCGCCTGCAAAATATGTTAAATATATCGGCAGCATCGGTAATATGCACGGCGATATGAATGTTATTATTCCTTCAAGGAATGAAATCAAATACTGCATCCTGCTTCCCCTTTATTATTTTTCTTGCTATTTACACCTGCTTCCAAAGAAGCATGTTATCCGTAAACTCTACATCCAGCCTGCCTGTATCTTTGAGCCAAGCAAGATATGATCTAACTGTGCTTCCCACCAGGGCATGCTGCTCAAAGTTCATCACGAGATCGTAGTCAGTGAACAGCTTCTGAAGAACAGCTTCAAAGCTTATGGGCTCTGCGCATATTTCTACGATCTTATCGGCTACTTCATTGACTTTATCTATATTATACTGAGCCATCTCAGTTATATCCTCTGTCGGATCAGCATGTGACGGAACAAATATCTTCGCTTCCATTGTCTTCACTTTTTCCAGCGTCTCAAGGTAAGCAGCTACATCATAGATGAATCCTATCTTATATTTATCTATAGTTTCACGACCGGACAGGCAGTCCGCTAAGTAAACTACATCATCAGGTGTCCTGAAACCTGCCATATCGAAGAAATGTCCCGGCAGCTCGATAAGTTCCCATCCTTCAGGCAGCTTGTCGACGGTAAGCGGCTGTGCTTCACTAGGCTGCGCTAAAATGAACTTATGTCTAAGATCCTTCGGTGCATATCCTCCATATATCAATGATGGCTCAAGTATAGGGTGGTTAGTAAAGTCGCACTCGATCCCCGGTGCGTATATATCGCACGCAAACTGTCCCTGCAGATACTTATTCCCTCCTATATGATCTGAGTTGGAATGAGTATTATATATGGTTTTCAAAGTCCAGCCGTTAGCTTCAAGGACTTTCTTTATCTTTCTTCCGGCATCTTTATCGTTCCCGCTGTCAATGAGGCAGACTTCGCTGTCGCTCAGTCTGTACAGGCCTATCTTGGCAGGGCTCTGTATATAGTAACTGTTTCCCGAAACTTGTATCAGCTCGTACATTTTGTCTCCTTTTATCTTATTGATCATTCTACAGATTTGATTCTGCTTTATCTGTGACTTTGTTACTTTTGATACAATTATAGTGTGCGAACACACACTTATCAATAATCGCCGCCTTAAAAAACGAAAATACTTTTCAAAAAAGCGAAACAGAATGCAGTGGTGTTGCATTCTGTTTCTGTGTAATTTGGATTCATTTATTACATACCTCAGTGAGGAGGTTGCAATACTATGTAATTATTATTTACTCCTACTTGAGTATTTATGCTTCCATAGCCTTGTCAGCAGCAGCCTTCGCAGCTTCTCTTGCCTCCAGGACAGCAGCATATTCTTCGTCAGTCATTTCTTCCATAGTGATTCCTGTGAATCCATAGAAAATTGAAATGATTGGGTTCAGCCAGTTAAGGATAGCATATGGAGCATATCCGCCTGCACCCCACTGTGGGCACTGCAAGAAGCTTGACATTGTAGCTCCGCAAGTGTTCCAAGGTACGAAGTTTGAAGTAAGTGTAGCGGAGTCTTCCAGACATCTTGACAGGTTCTTTGCCTTGAGTCTTCTGTCTTCGAATGATTCTTTGTACATTCTGCCAGGCAGTATGATTGCCAGATACTGGTCGCAGCAGAGTACGTTTACAGCGATACATGAGAAGATAGTAACTGTTACCAGTCCGCCTCTTGTGCCTCTAGCCAGCTTCAGCAGTCCTTCTGCGATAGTTCCCATGATACCGGTGCAGTCAACGATACCGCCGAATACCATAGCACAGATGATCAGCTGAATAGTCCACATCATTCCGTCACCACCATCAGTTGACAGCAGGGAGGCTACTTTTTCCATAACCAGATCAGCTCCTTCAGGAACTTCTACTGACATACCATAGTTCAGATAGTTAGGAATATCGATGAATTTGCTTCCCTGCATAGGGAAGAATGGGAAGCCCAGTACGATGCCGCCGATAAGAGCAGGCAGTGCAGGTAACTTAAGGGCTACAGCAACGATTACGAATACAGGTGGGATCAGGCAGATGATACTTACATTGTAGTTATCTGTGATGAATGTAAGGATAGTATCGATAGTCTGAGTGTCAGCTGAACCGGCGTGATCACCAACGAATCCCATTACCAGGTAAGCGATCAGAGCGATCACCAATGCAGGACCTGTAGTCTTGACCATGTGTCCGATATGTTCGAACAGGTTTGATCCTGCTACTGCAGGAGCCAGGTTAGTTGTATCTGACAGAGGTGACATCTTGTCTCCGAAGTATGCGCCTGATACACAAGCACCGGCTGTCATAGCTGCAGGATATCCCAGAGCCAGACCAACACCTACCAGAGCAACACCCATGGAACCGGCTGTTGACCATGATGAACCTGTAGCCAGTGATACGATCGCACACAGCAGACATGCTGTGAACAGGAAGATCGAAGGTGCGATAACCTTGATACCGAAGTACATCATTGAAGGGATAACACCGCCGGCCATCCATGAACCGAGCATGAAACCTACAACGCCGAGGATGAGGATAGCCTGCATTGTTCTGTCGATAGCAGCCAGGATACCCTTTTCCATTACCTTCCACTTCCAGCCGTTAGCCATAGCAACTAACGCTGCGAATACACCCGCAAGTACCAGTACGAAGTTTGCTTCTCCCGCTGCTGAGAGCTTAACGCCCCAGAACATGAGAGCAACCATCACTACCATAACGAGGATGCATTGCCACATAGGAATTTTTTTACCCATAATAATTCCTCCTTATAAAATAAGAAATAATAATTCTTTATAATTATAATTTTGACAATTCTGACTGTAAACACGAGGGGGACATAACGACATCGTATGCTTTATCTTTGCATACCTGCAATTTCATCACTGTGATGAAATTGCAGGTATGAGTCTCTGACCCGATCAAAATACGTCTTGCTTATAAGACATGGCACATCCACACCGCCACAATAGACAGGTTCCCATAGATTCCTGCTTTTTTTCTCCAAACGTTCCACCCACCTGACATTTATGCCATAAGATTTATGACATCTTATTATGCTGCTGTCGCCTATTTCTTTTAGCTTACTTTCCAGCGAGCCTCGTTTTAACCTGTATTTGCTGTTCTTCGTATATACAGTACAGTTGTTGCCGTACACTTCTATCGATACGATGTCACTTACGGATATAGTGATATTCCCGTCAGATGTTTCGAAATCAACAACTCGCTCCGTCTTTCCTTCTTTGCTTCCGAAAATCTCATGACAGATTTCAGGAATTGCCTGCTGCACATCATCAGGCATATCGATCATTTTATTGATGGCATCAGAAAGATCCTGAAGTATGTCACGGATCTCAGGCAGTTCAGTATCTAGAAATATGTACCTGTCTTTATCGATTATTACTACATTCATCTGTCTTTCCCACAAAAAAACCGACACTGCCCCCTTGGCGTGCCGGTCCTATAAAGCCGATCTTACGATCCTCTTCAATGTTACCTTGCTTTTTATGTTTATCTTATTTCTATCTATTTTTCAGGATGTTTTATAGTGACTGCCAATACTACAGCGACTGCACCGCTTAAAATACCTGCCATGAGCGGCATCAAGCATACTCCGTCGATACCCAGCGTCGGTACAAGTACAGCCAGACCAAGCAGCGGGAATCCCAGCGTGCCCAGCATGGATAATATGAATGATCTTGCTGCCTGCCCCAGCGCAGTAAGATACATGGATAAACACCCATCCACCCAGTTCACCAAATACGAGAACGCATATAGACTCATGGCGTGTATGCTGAGTTCCATAAGCTCTGTGTCCTCAGCTTTGACGAATAACGGCACTACCCACTCACCGCTGAATCTCAGGAATAAGAATGCGGCTATTGAAAAAGCTGCTGCGGCTACGAGCACACGCTTTTCAAGGGCAAAAACTCTCTTCTGAAGTCCTGCACCGTAACAGTAGCTTATAGGAGGCTGCATTGAATCACACATACCGAAGAGGACCATTCCCATGACGCTTTCCACATACATGACTACCGACATGGCTGCAACTGCCGTCGCGCCGCCGATAGCCAGAAGAACTATATTCAATATAAACATGAATACAGACCCTGCAATGTTAGCGAAAAATTCAGAAGCACCGTTTGCTACCAGCTTAAAAAAGCTATGTTTAGGTATAGTGCCTCTGACAAAGCGCAGTTCTACGCTCTTTCTGAAAAACGGCACCAGCGCTGTCAGTGTCCCTACTGCTATACTGATACAACTGGCAAAAGCTGCTGCCCATATACCCTGCTCCCACACTACTATAAGCAGGAAATCAAGCAGTATATTGAGGACAGCCGTAGCGATATTCATTATCATACTGTAATTCTGCCTGCCGCATATACGCAGGTAGTTGTCCAGTGCGAAATATATGATGGTCACAGGTGCGAAAACGGCAAATACACGTATATACTCCAGGCTAAGCTGCAGTGCCTGCCCCTCTGCTCCCATAAGCACAAGTATCGGTTTCGTCACAAAGAAAAAGAACACACCTACCGCTACAGATATGGCTACGATCACTTTGACACACACACTAAAAGTACGATTCGCCTCATCATTCTCCTTTTCTCCCAGCAGCATTGCGATCTGAACTGATGATCCCACCGCCACCATGTCGGACAATGCGAACGATATCATTATCAGTGGCATTGCTAAATTGACAGCCGCCAGTGCATCTGCACCAATGAAATGTCCCACGAATATCCCGTCGGCAATGGAATATATACCGCTAAACAGCATACTTAACATCGCCGGCACAGAACATTTGAAAAACAATTTCGTAGGATTCAATCTCTCGAATTTCAATGAATTATTATCTTCCAATCTCTCACCCTGTTATACGCTATATCATACTACGAATTTTATCTTGTCGATCTTTTTCTTGAGATCTATCTCTGCCTTATCAAAACGCACATTCATATTCAGTAATTGACTGATATGTTCCGCGAATTTCCTGCAGACAGCTTCATAAGCTATATTCCTGCCCTGTCTTATTATCTCGTGATTTTTCCTGTCCTGCAACATATTTGTTTCCATGACGGTCAGCGGATCCATCACCAGGATATCCACTTCGCGCCCTGTAAGATGTACAACGATTTCTTTAGGTCCTTTTCCCATATACGCTTTTAACGCCTTGATAAAATCCTTCTTTATGGCATCCTCGACAGCCTTTTTGTCTTCGATAAACCCCAGCATGCCGGAGGCAGTGCCCCTTTGCATAATGATCCCCTCGGCTATCTTACTTAGCTTCTGCTCAAGCTCATCAAACTCCACAGGCTTGATTATATAATTATCGACACCAAGATCGATGGATTCCAGCACCGTATCCAGCTCCTTGACGCTCGTGACAACTATGGCGTGCATTTTATTATCTTCTTCGCGAAGCTTTCTCAACATCTCCATCCCGTCCATCCCCGGCATCAGCAGATCTGCTATAACGATGTCCGGCTTGTGGATCTCATACTGCCTTATCCCTTCTTCGCCGTTTTCTGCGGAAAATACTTTGCCGGCTCTCTTTTTTAAGAAGCTGACCATCTCGCCGCGTGCGAACTCATCGTCTTCGACACATAATATTTTTAAATTACTGAGCATTTCCATCCCCGGTAACCTCCTCTTCCAAAGGCGCACTCTTTTCTTCCAAAGGCACGCGTATCTCAAAGCATACGCCATCCTCTTCGTTGAAGCATCTTATGGCTCCGCCAAAGTGCTTCTCTATGATACTTCTTGTAAGATAAAGACCTATACCTGTACCGCCTGTGTTTTCCTTAGTGGTGAAGTACAGATCAAATACCTTGTCCGCGATTTCTTTATCTATATGGCTGCCTCTGTTTGATATCCTGATGCAACCTTCAAACCTACCCTTGCCGCTTCTTTCTTTAGCCAGGGTCACGGCTATTTCTTTCTCCTTAATGTCCTTCATGGCATCTCTGGCATTATCGATTATATTAAAGATGCACTGACCGAACTCGTTTTTCTGTCCAATGATATGAAAATCTTCACCTGATATCGTCGTTTCTATCATATCTATATGGATGCTTTCTTTCATCAGTTCGACCATGTTGACGATCTCTTCTTTGACTGAAAACATCGATTTTTCTTTTTGAGGCCTTAGGAATTCCATGAAGTCGTCGACTGTTCCGGACATCCCGCCTATCCTCTTCTTCATTCGCCCTATACGCTCTGCGAAATCTGCACGCTCCTCTTCATCTATGGATGATGCATAGTCTTCCTGCAGATTTGAGAGTGCCATATTCACACCGTTAAGGGGCTGCTTCAGCTGATGAGCGATGTTGCCTACCATCTCTCCCATCTGAGCCTGCCTGCTCTGATTGATTATCAACATGTCTTTCTCTTCGAATTCATGTATCATCTGTCTGCCGTGCTTGCGGTATACCAATAATATTATCGCAGCGAACGCTGCTATCACGATAACACCTAAAAACAATGTTATGAATATGGTCCTTTTCATAGCCTTAGTAGCAATGCTTACCGGTTGAACTACCGTAACTGTCCAGCGTTCTCCTATCTCGGATACTGCACTAAGGTACTTAGTGCTTTTCGCTTTTTGGAGGGCTTTGATATCTCCTGCCACCAAACTTCCATCAGCATTGGTAACAGCCGAGGTGCCTCCTGTTTTTTCATTTATTGCAGCAAGTTTTTCTGAAATATCTCCCAGATAAACATCTGCTGCTGCTATGCCTATTGCCTTCCCCGAATCATCTTTTATAACTCTTGTGCGGCTCACTATTTCCCACTTGATATCCGGGTCATACATAGTTTCATACCACATATCCCCTTCTCTTACAGCATCATTATAAAACTCGACATACTCTGCCTTTTCATCATTATACGCTTGAAGCCACTGATCCATCTCCGCATCAGACAAAGATAAGTCTGAAACTTCACCGTCCATGCCCTTTACATACCAAATATCAATGTTATACTCATCAGGATCGTATATATAATATAAGCTGATAGGATACTTGGAGTTTTTTGCCATATCATATGCTATGGATTTCAGTCTGCTCGGCTGCATGTTCCCCGCTGCGATATCTGTCATATTGTCAACTATAAGATCGGCATTATCAAAAATAGCACTGAATTCATCTGCACAATTCTCGCTCATGTAGCCGAGAGTATCTTTCGCCTGTCCCAGTATTATCTGCCTGCTTTTAAGTATATCGACACCGATAAAAGTGCCCACTGCCAGAAGTATACATGTGGCTGCTATTGTGATTATTCTATATATCGATTTCTTCATAGTGAATCAATTATACCATTTTAGCAAACAAAGGCATACCCTATACGAGTACACCTTTGTTACTATTTTTATGAGAGATTTTATTTTTCCAGTTTCTTGGAAAGGATATATGTAATGATAGTAACTACTATTGTTACTGCTGTTACGATGTACAGTCCTGTCTGAATGATATTCCAAACGACAGTAACATCCATATTTTCAAGAAGACCGTCGAAGTAATCTCCTGCGCCCCATCCGTCAACCAGGTCTCCCCAGCCTTCATACCAAGGCATGAAGATAACTGCTACTATATTCATTACTGAGAAAATACCGAATACTGAACATACTCTCTTCATATCTCCTACAGCCAGACCTGTCTTAGGATTTCCAGGGAACATTTCAGGATTCTTCTTAGTCAGACCACCGTAACGACGTCTCCAGAAGTAGTATAGTACAGGACCTGACATCAGACCCACCATACCTCCGAGATAGTAGTCGGAACCGTTGATCATGAATGCGAATACTGCTACACATATAGGTACGATACATACCAGATACAGGAATCCCATTCCGCCCGGGATATTAAACTTGTATTCTTCTGCAGGGATCCTCTTTCTCAGAATCATAGCAGATATGTATACCAGAATGTATGATGATACCAGCAGTGAAACGTCCAGAATGATGATGAAACCAAACGGAACCATACAGAATACCAGTGAGAAGATCGCGATGGACCAGATGGCAACTGACGGCACACCGCGTTTCTTATTTACTCTGACGAGAATAGGCGGAGCCAGATAGTCATCAGCCAATGAGAAAAAGCCTCTTGATCCGGATGCGATATATGTATTGAATATCGAGCATTGCGCCAGGATAGCTATGACAACGAAGAATAATCCGAAGGCAGGACCCCAGAATTCAGCCAGTACATGACCGTATCCGATGCCTTCTCCGTCAGGAGCCCAGTTTTCCCACTGACCGAGAGAACCAAGACCTGCAACTGTCGGGAAGATATAAACTGCCATAATGAGAGGGATAGTGATCATAGTTCCCTTAGGGATGACCTGAGGGTTTGCGACTTCTCCTGCGATAGTTGACATGGACTCATATCCTGAGTACATCCACATACCTATACAGATACCTCCGGCAATCAGCTTGATGTAATCTCCTGCTCCTTCAGGATCGTATGAGAACATCTGGAATGATACATTTTCACCTTCTCCCCAGTGCATGAACCCGCATATTGCTACCATAGCGAAGGCTACCATAACGAGAACTGACAGGATAGTACTTACTGATCCGATTTCCTTCATACCCATAAGGTTAACGAATGTGAATATGAGGATCATAGCTGCCTTGAATATGAATTCCTGTAATGTTGAAAATTCCCACTGAGCAGCTGCATATCC
>JAFQBD010000025.1 GCA_017416795.1 Bacillota bacterium
CATGCCAGTAATTCTATGTGCATGTTCATCGCACTTTCCATGTCCATGCTGCAGCTTGTTCCTATAACTGTCATTAAGATCAGAAGTGACCTGGGTTCAGTTTCTCCCGAAGACATAATACTGCCGTCGATCATAGCTGGCCTTATCTCCATGCTCTTATCAGTATGGGTATGTAAATTCTATGAAAGGAAACGCTCTTATGTCTGATGTTCTTAGCATAATATCCGTATTCTTCATTCCGTCATTCATAACGATAATAATCATATACGGTATAAAAAAGAGGATCCCCATTTATGATGTTTTTATAACAGGTGCTAAAGACGGCCTCGGTACATGTATCGAGATCCTGCCTTTTATCATAGGTATATTCGTAGCAATAGAGGCTCTAACGTCTTCCGGTGCCATGGATTTCATCCAAAGCACAGCAGCACCATTGTTCGAGGTATTTCATGTTCCCGAAGAATTGATTTCACTTATAATGCTCAGACCTGTATCGGGCAGCGGTTCTCTCGTAGTAGTGGAACGTATAATGACAGAATACGGTCCTGACTCATACATCGGAAGAGCAGCCGGCGTAATGGCAGGCAGCTGTGAAACAGTCTTCTATGTTCTGGCACTCTATTTCGGTGTGACATCTGTAAAAAAAATGAGGCATGCTTTTCCGGCAGGCCTCATCGGGTATGTCGCAGGTGTATTTGCATCGGTCTATATATGCTATTTTATGTAAAACCACCTATGATTTATCTATTTTCTTTCATATATATGTTCTATCTCGTCACTGTAACTGCCATCTTCATTATAGACAGATAATTCCTTCATAACATTAAGTTCTCTGCCACCGCCTTTGATACAGTGGATCAACAATATATTAGGAGTTTCTCCCGGCTTAGGGACTACCATCCGCATATCTTTTGGTTCTAAGCCGTACTTTCTGCAGTAATACATTATATCAGCAAGCCTCGATGGCCTATGGACCATGAAAAAGTGCCCTTTGCGCTTAAGCAGCTTTTCTGCTGCCTTGATAAAATCTTCTACCCTGGCTGTGGTCTCATGACGTGCTATGAACTTAGCCTTGCTGCTGCTTGGAATAGCACCGCCTTTAACAAAGTACGGCGGATTACATGTGACCATATCCATAGCTCCTTCACAGAGCGCCGGATCATTGATGCTTTCACCGAGCTTACCGTCAGCTATATCGATAACGTCCGCCACTACGAAATTTATCTTTTCTTCAAGTCCATTGAGCCTGCAGCTTCTCATTGCCATATCGGCAGCGTCAGGCTGGATCTCCACTCCTGTAATATGAGACTCACTATTCTTGTGGCTTAGTATCAGAGGTATTATCCCATTGCCTGTTCCAAGATCTGCAGCCCTCTTAAAAGCCGGATAAAGAGAATTTGCAAAATCCGCAAGTATCACAGCATCGACGCCATAACAAAACTGTTCAGGATCCTGTATGAGTTTGATATTACCGAAACCTGTATTTTCTATACGTTCCATCTTAGTCCTTCATCAGTTCCTTGATTTCTTTGAGCAGTTCTCCGTCCAGGTCAGCAAGGTCATCTTCCTTTTTCTTATTGTTATTCTTCTTATTGACTCTCTTTATTTCTTCCTTGCTGTAATTATAAAGCTCAGTACTCAGCTTTTCTTCTGTGCCCTTTTCCTTAGAATATTCTTCAACAACGAGTCTTGTCTTGATAATGTTTTCAAGTATATTCACATCAGTTACTACAGCCATTCCATCAGGAGTCTTTACTCTTTCTCCAACTGAAGGCATTCCCTTTTTAAGATGAGTATATACTTCGTTCTCAAACTTAAGGCAGCACATAAGTCTTCCGCAGATACCGGAGATCTTCGAAGGGTTCAATGACAAGTTCTGAACCTTTGCCATTTTTATGGATACCGGCTCAAAGTCAGAAAGCCACGTGTTACAGCAAAGTCCTCTTCCGCAGTTTCCTACTCCACCAAGCATTTTTGCTTCATCTCTTACGCCGATCTGCCTCAGTTCTATCCTCATTCTGAATACTGCAGCCAGATCCTTTACAAGTTCTCTGAAGTCTACTCTGCCGTCAGCAGTGAAGTAAAATACCACCTTGCTGTTGTCAAATGTATATTCAACGTCGATAAGCTTCATTTCAAGACCATGAGCATCCACCTTTTCCTGACAAAGTCTCATCGCTTCTTCTTTCTTCGCAAGATTTTCCTTATGTTTCTTCTTATCTTTCTCGTTAGCTATCCTTATGATACTCTTGAGAGGTGCTACGATCTCAGATTCTTTGACCTCTGTTTCAGCTAAAGTCACCTTACCGAACTCAAGCCCTCTGGCAGTTTCAACGATAACATTATCGCCGACATCGACCTTATGTCCGCCGGGACTGAAATAATATAACTTTCCGGCATCCTTAAACTTTATACCTACTATTTTTACCATTTTTTATCCTCCGATTTTCAAAAGCAGATTCTTCATTGCATACGCAGTTGATACGCCTTCCTTGATCTGCTTTCTGGCAGTCTCTACTGCATGTATATTATTTATTATATCATCATTCTTATATAGAGATATGCCCTTAGTTTTTTCAATGAGCATATTCCTGAATACTACTTGGAGTCCGTCCAGAAATGCAGCTGTCTCTTCGCTGCTTCCCATTATATCATCGACTTCTTTCTTGACTTTATAAAACGGCTGCCTGTTAAGTATCATATCAGCTACTTTGGCTGCCTTATCAAACATGAAATCGTAATTCTCACTTCCGAAGTAATTTATCCTGTATTTAACGCATCTTGACTGGATCGTTTGTACCAGGTTTTCGATATTCTCGGACAATAATATTATTACCGATTTGCCCGGTGGTTCTTCCAAAGTTTTAAGAAGTCTGTTCTGGGCTCTTACTGTCATAGTATCACAGTCTGATATGACAACTATGTTCCTTTCTCCAAAAGGCTTCGTCTTCAATTTATCCTGCATCTCTATGATATCGGCGTCCTTTATAGAACCGCCTTCTGCAGAGATATAGATGATATCCTCATGATTATCATGGTCTACCTTACTGCAAATATTGCAGTTACCGCAATTCTCACCCAGATTCCTGCTGCAAAGTATTCCCTTTATGAAACTTTCTGCAAAAGCCTTCTTATCTATGCAGGCCGAACCCTCAAAAATATAAGCATGAGATATCTTGTCATCTTTGACTATATTATCAAGCCGCGTTATTAAATTACTGTTATCTTCTTGATTTATGAAACGCATGCTTTACTTTCTCCATCAAATACTAAAAACTCAATATGTATTATAGACCCAATAAATCATCGATATGATTTCTTATGACATCATGGATCTCATCTATCGTTCCTGTAGCATCTACCCCTATGATACGTTCAGGATACATTTTTTCAAGGGTTTCATATCCCTCAAATACTGCCTGGTGGAAAGATTCGGATTCTAGTTCTATTCTGTCTTTTTCTCTTGTCGAAATCCTCTTATTGCCAAGCTGTGGTTTGAGTTTCAAAAGAACGGTCTTGTCAGGCATATATTCGCCTACAGCATAACTGTTGATGATGCTTACACTATCTCCCAGACCTCTTCCAAAACCCTGATATGCTATACTGGAATCTATGAATCGATCACATATCACGATCTTACCTTCTTCTATAGCAGGTTTGATAACTTGAGCAACATGCTGTGCTCTCGATGCAGCATAAAGCATTGCTTCAGTTACTGCATCCATTTCTTTATTCTCAGGATCGAGGATTATGTTTCGGATCTTTTCGCCTATATCAGTACCTCCCGGTTCCCTGGTAAGTATCACATCAAATCCACAGTTCTCAAGGTGTTCCATAAGCCTGTTTATCTGTGTAGATTTACCTGCACCGTCTCCGCCTTCAAATGTTATGAAATATCCTTTTCTCATACTATCTTTCCCGATCCTTATTATAATGGTTCTTATTGTATTGACTTTCTTCCATCCTTCTGCGGTATGCATCATAATTAGGATTATCTCTTCTGTAATCCTTCATCTGAGCATATCGATCAAACTCTTTTTCCCTCTTATATTTACCGCTTTTGATATTTCTTTCTCTTCTTATAGCAGCATTATATTCCCCCGTCAGTTTTCTGAATATGATTATCATGAAAACCGCCACCGGGATCACTATCAATAATACGAAAATAAACTTTATGAACCCCATATCATTCCTCTGAATTCTCAATATAAATAACTAAAATATTATAACACAAAACCTATATAACTGTAAAATAGAGAAACCATCAGGTTCCTCTATTTTGATATAAATATTTATTCTTTTACCCTTAATGGAAGTTCTACTATTACTTTGAATAAATCTCCGTCTATATGGATATCAAACTTGCCTCCTTGAAGGTTTGCTAAGTTTCTCGCAATGGAAAGCCCCAGCCCACTGCCTTCAGTATGCCTTGAGCTGTCTCCTCTCACGAATCGTTCCATAAGTTCTTCTTCGGAAATATTAAGTTGATATCTGGAAGTGTTTTTATATGTTATTACCGCCTTGTCCCCTGTTTTTTCAAGAGATTGATATACCCTTGTTCCCGGCTGTGAATATTTGCAAATATTATTCAGTAAATTGTCAAATATACGCCACATACACCTGCCGTCTGCCATGATCTCGATATTATCGTCCGTTTCCCCTATGACTAATTCAAGCTCTGCCTCTTTCATTTTACTATCATATTCACCTGCTGCCTGTGCCATCAAAACCGATGGCTTACACGGCATGATATCGACCTTGACAGTACCGGATGCAGCTTTTGATGCTTCGACCAGATCATCCGTCAGTTTTTTGAGTTTTTGAGTTTGTCTTTGAAGAACTTCGACGTATCCTCTTACCTTTTCGTCGGATATTTCTTCACCGGCAATCAGATCCACATAATTGATTATCGATGTCAAAGGCGTCTTTATATCATGTGATACGTTGGTTATGAGTTCTGTTTTGAACCTCTCACTTTTCATTTTTTCTTCAACTGCCTTGGACATGCCTTTACTTATGCTGTTGAGGTTTTCCGCATGTTCCTTAAAGTCAAGAAACAGCCCTTTATCATCAACTACATATTCAAGATCACCTGCCGCCAGACACTCACCTGCTGTCTTGAGCTTTTTCATGCATAATGCTATATATATACTTACCCCTTCTATTATTACAGCTCCAACAAACCAGATGACCCAAACACCGCCGTTATAACCGAGTCCCGGAGATAACATCGATAAAACCAACAAATTGATGAAGATCCCTGCCAGAACAAAAAGTGCACTTTTCCAAACCAGCGGTAAACCTTTTATTAATATTGAACATATTATCGAACATCCTGATGCAGACTTTTTGACAATATAAATAATGCTTCTGAACAGCTTATAACAAATAGAGCTTTGATATAAATTGTTGTGCCTTATTTTTATGATCAGTAATATCAGAAGTCCCATAACTATAGTTGAGATCGAGGCTGCATCAACAATTATCATAAGTATGATAAGATCCAGTTTCAATTCTTCCAGTATATTGATATTAAGCATTGCGAGCAGAATTATTGCTCCTGCACTTATAACTAAACACAGTTCTATAGGCACATTTGCAACAAACTTACTTATTTCTTCTTTTCTACCCGTAGATGTGAAGAAGAATATCACTAAAGCTGCGATCACTATAATACCAAGAAGTGTCACAGCGGCAGCAGCCTTGCTGTATTCGTAAGCAAAATCTAATATTCGAAAAAGAGTATAAAGCTCACCCGGAACGGTTTCTACGTTGATCTCACCCAGATATATGGTGATTTCCATATCTCCATGCATGAACTCATAGCTGTCAACTACATCATTACTGTTGATAAACTCCCTATTTACAATGCGTGTATCTGACTCTTTCCCATTGTTTAGAAATTTGAACGAGAAAGCATCATTAAGCAGTTTTACTTTATATCCAAATCCTTCCGCACTGTTTTCTTCCTTGATCAGCGGAGCATCTATAGATGATTCTATTCCTTCGTAATTTGTATATATCTCATCTAATATCATCTGCTGAGCATGTGTTGCTACTTCATCATAGATATCATCTTGGACAGCTTCTTCTGCTCTTGAATACCATTGGTATTCTGCATTTATGATCACTATTGCCGTCGATAAAGCTGTAACTATCGAAAAGATGACGATGATAACAAACGCTGTCGTTTTGACTGCTAAACTGTCTTTTATTTTTCCCATGATGTTCACCTCATTCCATCTTATATCCTTGTCCCCATACTACCTTCAAATGTCTGGGCTTATCCGGATCGATCTCAAGTTTTTCGCGAAGATGACGAATATGTACCGCCACTGTACCCTCCGAACCGAATGGATCTTCCGCCCAAACTTCCTTGTAGATTTCAGAAAGAGTAAAAACTCTGCCCGGATTTTCCATCAAAAACTTAAGTATCCCATACTCCTTCGGAGTAAGGCTTACCTTCTCATCCATAAACATCACCTCTTTCGCTGCGTCGTCCACAGTTATATCTCCTATGGTCAAAACATCCTTTTTTAATTCTGCAGAACCCAATTCCATATAACGCCTTAGATGTGATTTGACACGCGCTATTACTTCTATAGGTTTGAATGGCTTCGTGATATAATCATCTGCCCCCATATTCAGTCCCAGTATCATATCACTGTCCTCACTTTTGGCCGTAATAAAAATCACAGGAATATTTCTGTTTTCTCTTAATCTTATCAATGTTTGCATCCCGTCCATTTCAGGCATCATTATGTCTAAAAGAACAAGATGGATATCATTGTTTTCGATTATATCTAATGCTTCTCTGCCATTATAAGCTTCATAAAGACAGTACTCCTGATCCGTCAAATATATTTTCAAAGCAGAAACTATATCTTTTTCGTCATCACATATCAAAATGTTATACATCTCTTGTCTACCTCCAATCACATTATGCCACTTTTTGTTTTAACAATAAACCGGTGAACCTTTTAAGAATCTATTAAGATTTTATCTAATATGTTAACTCCATAAAAAAAGACCCTTCATTTTGAAAGGTCTCAGATCATTATGTTCTTATCTGCCTGCCAAAGCTACCAACTCATCGTAATAAACACGATGAAGTGAGATATTATCCATAGTTTTGGCCCCTATCTTATTATACATGTTCAGTGCAGGCTGATTCCAAGTAAGGCACGCCCATTCAAGTCGTCTGCAGCCTTCATCAAGAGCTAGATCAGCGATATACTTGAGTATGCGACTGCCGATACCTGAATGTCTGTATTCTTCTTCAATATATAAACAATCGATGTAAATGCACTTCTCACCTATAAGCATCGGATAATTATAATAATAGTACATGAATGCAGCAGGTTTACCATCTACATAAGCAATTATTCCCTTGCCTGCACCATCGTTGAGCAGTTTTCTCATGTTCTCCTCATTTATCATCGATGTATCTTCCATCTTCTGATAAATGCAAAGCTTCTTCATCATATCAATAGCAAGTTCTATATCCTGTTGTTCTAAAGTCGCATTTCTATATGTGATTTCGTATGACATAGTACACCTCCATATAAATGTATAATACTATGAATAAAAAAAGAAGTCCACCATAGTGAACTTCTTTTTTAGAAATGGCACCGTCCTAATTTCCCAGGCGGTCTCCCACCAAGTATCATCAGCGCTGAAGAGCTTAACTTCTGTGTTCGGTATGGGAACAGGTGTATCCTCTTCGCTATAGGCACCACATATGAACTGAATAAAATTTATGTTAGCATTTTATCATATCCTTGAAACCTTGGTCAAGTGTTCGACCTATTAGTATCGGTCAGCTAAATACATTACTGCACTTACACCTCCGACCTATCAACGTGATAGTCTCTCACGG
>JAFQBD010000026.1 GCA_017416795.1 Bacillota bacterium
CAGGAGAAACACGAGAGCTGACGAGAGGACAGATAGCGGGAGAAGTGCTGGATTTTGATAAGCTTACTAAAGGTTTCAAGGCTGAAAAAACAGCAGAATGCAGAGCTTTTTATGAGAAACTTATCAGCGATGATACTAAAAAAGTATATGATGCAGATCTTCTTCTTGAAGAAACAGATGCTTTGAAAAAAGAATTTGATGATTTTCTGATATCAAGCGGGAGCAACGATTCATTCCAAGTACTCTTCGATGCTATAAGCGAGTTTTTCATGACACCTCCGTTCGAAGGGCTGGACAGCATTGAGTATGGTGTCAATGAAGTTTGTGTATTCTCTATTTTAGAATACTTTGTTGGAAAAGAGTCGCAAGAACACGATCATGATACTGTAAGAAAAGAGTATAGAGACAGCATCGCAGACAGAACATATGAAGAAGTGGGCGATCACTGGATAGGCGTATACGACGATCTTCAGAAACGTTATGATAAACTGTGGAGCGCCTTTGATGGCGAGCGTGCTTTTGAATACAAACTTGCCGCATGCAGTATCGTAGCAATATCTGCTATCAAGGATCAGGATGCATTTTCTCTCGATATGGTGCAGACAGGAGCCATCCAAAAGGGTAAGGAAATAGCAGATGCATATCTTGACGAAACGTATGACGAAGATGAAAGCATATTGACGAATAATGTTGTGAAACTGTATGAATTCATCTGGGCATATCTTAGAGGCTAGGAGGCAGTCATGTTGGAAATGTTGAGATCATATGATCCTTCAAACGGAAGTTTTATCGGTGAAGTCAAGAAAACTTCTGAGGAAGAACTTAAGGAAACAGTAAAACGCAGTGCTGCCGCTCAAAAGGAGTGGGCGGCACTTTCCATAGACGAGCGAATAGATGTTTTGCAAAGGGCGGGGCATGCTTTGGAGAGAAAGTCTCGCCAGATAGGAAGTCTTCTTGCTATGGAAATGGGCAAATGCTGGAGAAGAGCCGTAGGTGAAGTGAGCGGGTCGGCAAACAGCATAGCTTATGTAGCGGCAAGGGTAAAAGAAGCGCTTCAGCCTGTAGTGACTGAAGGATATGGCAGCAGGACTACCATCAAATACGATCCTATCGGTGTGTGCGGCATAATATCACCATGGAATTATCCGGTATCTATGGCACACTGGATGATAATACCTGCACTTACTGCAGGCAACTCTGTGGTGTTGAAGCCATCGGAAGAAACTCCGCTTGTAGCTAAGGCATATGTAGAGTGTCTGAATACTGTTTTACCGGAAGGTCTGCTGCAAATAGTATACGGAGATGAAGAGCAGGGAAAAGCTCTGGTCGCCTCGGATGTGGATTTTATCGGATTCACAGGTTCCATGGAAGCGGGAAAACATATCCTCAAGGCAGCAGCTGAACAGCTTAAGCCTGTGATGATGGAGCTGGGCGGCAAAGATCCGTTGATAGTTCTTGAAGACGCAGAAATAGAGGATGCAGTAAGCTTTGCAGTAGCTAACAGCCTTGAAAATGCAGGGCAGATGTGCATATCGACAGAAAGAGTTTTCGTCCACGAAAGTATAGCTGATGAATTTGAGAAAAAGGCAGCTCACTATGTATCATATTACAAAGTAGGCCCTTATACAGATCCTCAGGCGCACGTCGGTCCTATAATCAATGATAAGCAGAGGCAGAGGATAATCGAACATATAGATGATGCTCTTGATAAAGGTGCGCGACTTCTGGCAGGCTGTGCAGGGGAAGCTCATCCTGATCACTTTATTATACCGACAGTGCTTGCAGATATCACCGATGATATGATCATCGCTAAGGATGAGACCTTCGGACCTGTAGTCTGCATAACGAGATTCACGGATGTAGAAGATGCTATAGCAGCAGCGAATGCTACAGATTACGGTTTAGGTGCTGTAGTTTATGGCGAAAAAGATGCCGGTTACGTTGCATCTAGGCTGGACGCAGGCATGATAGGAATAAATACAGGAGCAGGCGGAGGCGGCGACACACCGTGGGTAGGAGCTAAAATGAGTGGATACGGATATCATGGATCACCGGACGGACATAGACAATTTACTCAACCAAGAGTCATAAATGAAGTCATAGGTTATGGAGAAGCCGAAGAATAAAGTATATGAATGAAGGCAGCTCGGCAGAAATGAGCTGTCTTTTTAAGTAGGCAGAAAAATAAGACTTGCAAAGTGTACCAAAATGGTATAATATATAAATATAAAAGGATGGAGGAAGAAAATAATGGACTTGAGAGTTTTGTTGATCATACTTCTGCCTTTTCTGGGAACGATAATAGGATCGGGATTCGTATTCTTTCTCAAGGGGCAGATGAATAGAAAACTTCAGAGAGCATTGATGGGATTTGCAGCCGGAGTAATGGTAGCAGCATCGATATGGAGCCTTATCATCCCGGCGATGGATCAGTCGGAACATATGGGAAAACTTGCTTTTCTGCCGGCATTCATCGGTGTATGGGCAGGAGTGCTGTTCCTTTTGGCACTGGATCATATCATACCCCATCTCCATATCAACAGTGAGTGCCCTGAAGGCATGAGCTGCGAACTGAAGAAACCGACGATGCTGTTTTTCGCAGTAGCACTCCATAACTTGCCTGAAGGTATGGCTGTGGGAGTAGTTGCAGCAGGATGGCTTGCAGGCGATACAACTATATCTGTTTCGGCAGCTTTGGCTTTGGCAGTGGGGATCGCGATACAGAACGTGCCTGAAGGAGCGATAATATCAATGCCGATGAGAAGCGATGGTATGAGTAGGAGAAGAGCTTTCGGATACGGAGCGGTTTCCGGAGCGATAGAACCTGTAGGAGCCATCATAACAATACTTCTCGCAGCATTGATGGTACCGATATTACCATATCTTCTGGCATTCTCAGCAGGAGCTATGTTGTACGTAGTAGTGGAAGAGCTTATCCCTGAAATGTCTGAAGGAGAACACTCGAATATAGGAACTGTGTTTTTTACAGTAGGATTTTCACTGATGATGGTGCTTGATGTAGCACTTGGATAATAAAGATATATGATATTTGATAAAGGAGGAAGAACGATGTCAGTAGTAAATATAAATAAAGAGCTGTATAAGCAGCAGGTAAAAGATGAGAAGAAAGTAGTTTTAGCAGAATTCTGGGCACCATGGTGCGTTTACTGCAAGAGAATAGGGCCTGCATATAAGAAGATCGCTGAAGAATACGGTGACAAACTGGTTGTGGGTCAGATCAATATCGATGAAGAACAGGAACTGGCGGTTGAAAATAATATCGAGGTAGTTCCAAGTCTCATCCTTTATAAAGATGGACAGGCTGTAGGAAATCTGGTAGCACCGGAGTCTAAAGCTAAGATCGAAGCGTTTATTAAAGAGCATGTTGATGCATAACGATTCGACAGTGAAGGAATGCTGTAACCATCGGATATGAAGGAGAAAAAATATGGAACGTATTTACGATATGATAGTGATAGGCGGAGGGCCGGCAGGATATACTGCCGCCCTTTATGCTGCAAGAGCAGGGCTGGATACAGTAGTTCTCGAGAAGCTTTCTGCCGGAGGACAGATGGCTCTGACTTCGCAGATCGATAATTATCCCGGATTCGAAGAAGGGATAGATGGATTCGAGCTGGGCGAAAAGATGCAGGCAGGGGCAGAAAGGTTCGGTGTGGAGACTGAGCTTGCTGAAGTTCAGGAAGTATACCTTGACAGTGAGATAAAAAGGATCGTAACTGACAGCGGGGAATTCTTGGGGCGTACAGCCGTGATCTCTACAGGAGCAAATCCTCGTGAGCTGGGCGTAGAAAAAGAGCAGCAGCTGGTGGGCAGAGGTGTCAATTACTGTGCTGCATGTGACGGAATGTTCTATAAGGATAAGGTCGTAGCTGTTATCGGTGGAGGCAATTCTGCTGTAGCCGATGCGATGATCCTTTCAAGAATAGCGAAGAAAGTGATGATCGTGCACCGAAGAGATGCACTCAGAGCGACTAAGGTCTACCATGATGCTCTTGAAAAAGCCGAGAATGTAGAATTCGTATGGGACAGCGTAGTAAGTGAGCTTTTGCATGAAGAAAAGCTGACAGGAATTAAGATCAAGAATGTCAAGACAGGAGAAGAATCCGTACTTGAATTAGATGGCGTGTTTGTGAGTGTAGGAAGAGCACCTGAGACCGAACTTTTCAAAGATGTTATAGAGATGGATAAGGCCGGATATATCATCGCTGATGAATCTACTAAGACAAATCTGCCGGGCGTATTTGCTGCGGGAGATGTTAGGACTAAAGCCTTACGACAAGTGGTGACTGCAGTGTCTGACGGTGCTATGGCGGCACATTATGCGGAAGAGTACCTTGCAGAAATCAGCGGGAAAGAGTAATATCATATCAAGCAGATATCGGAACACATATGAGGTGATGATATGAGAATAATTAAGATGATCATCGTTTGTATTTTGATCATTAGTGGGATCATAATGATGGCGGGATGCAGTAATGGAAAAACTGCTTCGGCAAGAGACGTGGAGTTTTTGACTTCTTCGGAATACTGGTACCATTATGATGAAGCGACTGGGGAAAGCGAGAAGATGAGCTTTTCTGATGATTTCACGTTTTATTGGGGATGTGAATGCGGAGAACCTGTCGGTAATTCTGATTGCTATGAGATGTATGATTTTGACGAGGATACTTCTGTTATCAAGCTGTACAATGATTATGATGATATGACTATGGAGATGGAAGTCCTTGATCACAGCGATTATCATATATTGCTTAGCATCGATGGCGAAATAAAAGACTATACATATGTGGAGACGGGACTTGACGTTGTAGATAGCGATAAATATATGGCAGGCTACAGCGGCGAGTTTTCTGTGCTTGGGGGAAGTGCAGAGGAAGTAGTGCTGGGACCATTCGATTATGATGGTGACATAGAATACCCTGAGAATGCAGTGAAGGCTTATCCGCTGGCTGATAATTTTGAGGCATATACATTATATACATATAAGCATATTGTAGACGGTGAAGTAGTCAAAGACGAAGTTGATCATCAGCAGATCACTATCAAGGAAGCTGCAGAGAACATGGAATACGGCGGATATGGATTCATATGGTTCAATGATGATCAGCAGGTGGAGAAACTTATATTTTACGGAGACACTATAGTTGAGGAATAGGTTAGCGGGAGGACTTGAAGTATAATGACAAGAATACTATTCATTTGCCTGGGCAACATATGCAGATCGACAATGGCGGAATTTGTTATGAAAAATCTGGTGAATAAGGCAGGTCTTACAGATAACTTCCATATAGAATCAGCTGCAACCAGTAGATATGAGATCGGCAACGATACAGATCCCAGAACTAAGAGAAAGCTGACTGAGATGGGCGTACCTTTTACGAAAAGGCGCGCACGCCAGATGACTAAGGCTGACTATAAAGAATATGATTACATAATCGGCATGGAGGAAGATAATATCAGGAATATAATGAAGATAATCGGAAGTGATCCTGATGGGAAAGTATTTAGGCTGCTTGACTTCGCAGGACGAGACGACGATATTGCAGATCCATGGTATACAGGTAATTTCGATGAAACATGGGATGATGTGCTGGAAGGATGCACAGCACTTTTGAAAAAACTATAATTGTAAACCGGCGGAGGAATGACATCATGGCAGAAAACAATATCATAAATGACATAATCAAATACAATAAAGTATTTGTATCCAAGCAGGGCTATAAAGACTATGTGACAAGTAAATATCCGGATAAGAAGATAGCCGTTATCTCTTGTATGGATACAAGACTCACTGAGCTTTTGCCTGCTGCACTTGGTGCAAAAAACGGTGATATAAAGATCATAAAGAATGCAGGAGGCGTTATTTCAAATCCTTTTGGCAGTGTGGTGAGAAGCATACTTATAGCTATATTCGAACTAGGTGTCGATACGATACTTGTTATTGGACATACTGATTGCGGGGTACAGCACATGGATCCGAATGAAATGATGGATCATATGAGAAAAAGAGGCGTTTCTCAGGAAGCTATAGATATGATGCACTACTGTGGCGTGGACTTCGAAAACTGGCTCAGCGGGTTCGATGATGTTGAAACCTCTGTAAGAGAGACGGCAGAACTTTTGATACATCACCCACTGATACCTGATGATGTACATATAGGTGGATTTGTGATGGACTCTGTGACAGGTGAACTTGCTGAAATAGTTATAGATTAAAGAGGATATTGATATGAGTGATAAATATATAGAAGTATTTTCTCAATTTGAAGAGGTTACAGGCTTTTTCTCTACTAAGGAAGGTGCCACAGAAGGATATCCTTACGACAGAGAAGATGTGTTTGAGGAAAATTGGCTGGAAGAGGCGATACCCGTGTGGCCGAAGCAGGTCCACGGAGACCATATAGAGGTAATTGAACAGAGACCATATAGACCGGTCGAACTGGAGGATACAGACGGACTGATCACAAACCTTAGAGGAGTATTGCTCACTACACTTCATGCAGACTGCATTCCTGTATTCTTATTTGACTATATGAGAAACGTTATTGGTCTTGTACATGCCGGATGGAAAGGCACTGCTAAAGGTATTGCTGCGAAGGCTGTATATATGATGAATCGTGAATATGGCAGCGACCCGGAGCATATCATGGCATTCATCGGACCCGGAATAAGCAAGTGCTGTTTCGAAACGGGAGATGATGTTTATGAAGCTTTTGATAAGGGGTCTTATTCATTTGATATCTTCGAAGAAAAATGGGACTTTATAGATGATTTCTCGGAGAAAAAGGGCGATAAATATTATATCGATCTTAAAGGCATAAACAAGAAAATGCTTATGGATATAGGTGTTCCTGAAGAAAATATTGAAGTCAGTGAGCACTGTACATGTTGTGAACCTGAAATGTTTGAATCTTATAGAAGAGAAGGTGGAACATACATGAGAATGGGCGCAGGATTATGCTTGATATAGTATTACAGTAAGTTTGAAGTATAGAAGGGAGCATGAGATGAAGCTTATTTCATGGAATGTCAATGGTATAAGAGCAGCAATGGGAAAGGGATTTCTGGATTTTGCAAAGGAGCAGGATCCTGATGTCCTTTGCATACAGGAAACTAAAATGCAGGAAGGGCAGGCTGAAGTCCCTCTGGAAGGATATCATCAGTACTGGTGCTCTGCAGAGAAGAAGGGTTATTCAGGTACTGCAGTTTTTTCAAAAACTGAGCCGGTTTCAGTTACATACGGTATCGGTATAGATGAACACGATCACGAAGGTCGAGTGATAACTTGTGAATATGAAGGATTTTATCTAGTAAATGTATATGTGCCAAATTCACAGGATGGTCTGAAGAGACTTGATTATCGCATGAAGTGGGAAGACGATTTTCAAGGCTATCTTAAGAAGCTGGAAGAAATCAAGCCTGTCGTGACTTGCGGAGATTTTAACGTGGCTCATAAGGAAATCGATCTTAAGAATCCTAAGACAAACAGGAAGAATGCAGGATTCACCGATGAAGAAAGAGCTAAGATGGATCAATTCCAGGCGGCAGGATTCACAGATACATTCAGATACTTTTATCCTGATCTTGAAGGTGTGTACTCATGGTGGAGTTATCGCTTCAATGCTCGTAAGAACAATGCAGGATGGCGTATCGACTACTTCCTTACCTCTAAGTCGCTGGATGATAAGCTGCAGAAGGCAGAGATACTGACAGATGTATACGGCAGTGATCACTGTCCGGTACTGTTGGAGATAGAAGCATAAGAAAAGACTCGGTGTTTACCGAGTCTTCTTTTATTAAAGCATACCTATAAAATGC
Organism: Bacillota bacterium; assembly: GCA_017416795.1. Classification (GTDB taxonomy): domain Bacteria; phylum Bacillota; class Clostridia; order Peptostreptococcales; family Anaerovoracaceae; genus Lentihominibacter. Next base: position 7,840 of record JAFQBD010000026.1, read on the forward strand.
TGCACAAGCAGTGACACCACTGCTACTACGAACCAGCAGCACAGCCCCAGGCATATAGGCTTCAGACCGTTGGTCAGGAGCTTTTTTAAATTGGTATTGAGACCTATGGCTGTCATGGCCATGACGATCATGAACTTACCGATCTGTACGAGCGCAGACGATGCTGTATCAGGTATCGGCAGGAATGTATTCAGGATCGCAGTAAGAACGAAACCGAGCACGAACCACGGGAATATCTTGGCGATGCTGTAATTGCTGCCTTCAGCGCTCTCATTTGAATTCTCACGTCTTATCTTGCGTGTCGTATATATTGCCAGCACCAGTGTGATCGGAACTATCATCAGCGTTCTGGTCAGTTTAACTATCGTAGCGAATGCCAGTGCCGTGTTATTTCCTGCAGCACTTGACCATGATGCGCCTGCAGCAACTACAGACGAAGTGTCGTTGATAGCTGTTCCTGCCCACATACCGAAGCCTGTATCGGATAATCCCAGCATATGTCCCAGCGGAGGGAAGATAAATACTGCGATGATGTTGAACAAAAATATGGTCGAGATCGCTTGGGCAACATCTTCATCTTTAGCGCGTATCACCGGAGCTGTGGCAGCTATAGCAGAGCCTCCGCATATAGAAGTACCTACGCCTATCAGAGTAGTGGTTTTGCCGTCTATCTTCATAGCTTTTCCGACAAGGTATGCAGTGATAAATGATGAAGATAATGTGAATACCATCACAAGAAGCGATTGACCGCCGACTTTGATAACATTGAACAAGTTCATCTCAAACCCCAACAGTATTATGGAGTACTGAAGGATGGCCTTAGATGTATATTTTATGCCGCTTTCGAGTTTTTCAGGTCTATTGATAAATGCCAGTATCATCCCGAACAGTATGCCAAATACAGGACCGCCGATGATAGGGACTATTTTTCCGAGCAGCCATGCCGGGACTGCTATGATAAAACAGGTAAGTATACCTATAAACATTCTCTTTTCGAATTTCATGATTACCTCCGTCAACAAATCAAAAGATATTATATCACTTAACCATGTATTGACATATACCCTATAGGGGTATAATATATAGACAAGATAAGAAATCAAATGAAGGGATAATAAGAATATGGAAAACTGCTGTCATAAGACTAAGGAACGTTCAGATAAAGAGTACAGAAATCTTATAAATCGTCTCAGTCGTATAGAGGGACAGATTCGCGGGATCAAGAAAATGGTCGAAGAAGACGCATATTGCATCGATATTCTGGTGCAGGTGGCAGCAGCAAATGCAGCACTGAACTCTTTTAATAAAGTGCTTCTGGGAGAGCATATAAAGACGTGTGTCGCTAACGACATCAGAGATGGGAAAGACGAGACAATAGATGAACTGGTTACGACATTACAGAAACTTATGAAGTAGGGGATGAAAAACAGGGAGGAAGAGAATGAAAAAATACGATGTTACAGGGATGAGCTGTGCTGCATGCAGTGCTCGTGTAGAAAAGGCTGTGGGAAGTGTTCCCGGCGTGCAAAGCTGCGCTGTTAACCTTCTTACCAACTCCATGGGCGTAGAGGGAACAGCTTCATCCGAAGAAATAATAGCTGCCGTACAGGCAGCGGGATACGGTGCGTCTCTCAAAGGTGCAGGCGATGCTTCGGTCGGCAGCTCCGGTAATGAGGCATTTGACGACTCGCTTCTTGAAGATCGCGATACTCCTCTGATGAAAAAGCGCCTCTTTGCATCATTGGGATTTTTGATCATACTAATGTATTTCAGTATGGGGGCTATGATGTTTGGCTGGCCGGTACCACAGTTTTTAGAACATAACCATGTGGGTATGGGATTGTTTCAGCTGATACTTACAGCCATCATAATGGTCATAAATCAAAAGTTTTTCATAAGTGGATTCACAAGTCTGTGGCATAGAGCTCCAAATATGGATACATTGGTTGCTTTGGGTGCGGGGGCTGCATTCGTATACAGCACTTATGCACTTTTTGTAATGACATCGGCAGTGGCAGCGGGAGATGATGCAGCAGCCATGTCATATATGCATGAATTCTATTTTGAGTCTGCAGGCATGATATTGACTCTGATCACGGTAGGAAAGATGCTGGAAGCAAGGTCAAAGGGCAAGACTACCGATGCCTTAAAGAGCTTGATGCAGCTGGCACCAAAGACAGCGGTCATCATTAAAAGGGATGAAACTTCAGGCGAAGAAATCGAGA
>JAFQBD010000027.1 GCA_017416795.1 Bacillota bacterium
ATAGATATCCACTGAGGCAGCGATACATCGGAGTTGCAGTAATTCTTCATGATCTCACGTGAGAAGTAAAGAGTCCCCTCCTCTATCTTCTCAAGCTGGATATTATCCATAGCATCCATATATGCATCCGAGAATATACCGTCGGCTCTGGACAGGATATCTCCACCCATCTTAAGTCTTTCTCTCAAGTTTTCTCCGATAGCCCTGCGAAGTTCCAGTTCTTTTATCTCATTATCGATGGCATCGAGTCGATTGTTTACCGCTTCTTCCATTTCTTCAACGTTGAGATTTTCGAGAAGCTCCTTTATTTCCTTAACAGCAAAGCCCAGCTTCCTAAGCTGTCTTATGATGAACAGCTTTATCATCTGCTGCTTACTGTAATATCTGTATTTACTTTCTTCGTTTCTGAATTCAGGGATAACGAGACCGATCTGGTCGTAATATCGAAGTGTCTTGATGGACACACTGCACATTTCCGCTACTTCCCCTATAGAGTATTTCTTTACTATCATATTACTTCCTCTGCTTTGTTTCGAGATGTAAAATCATCGACGTTATCTGATACCCAGCAGCTTCCTGATGCCTCGCTCAAGTCCGTCGACTGACAATGGATACATGGAAACTACTGATTTTATCAATCCTATAGTCGTCTTGCCTCGTGCTGTATCCCACTGTTTCTCAGGTATAGGATTCAGCCATATAGCCTGATCATAATTTGTGACAAGTCGTTTCAGCCATGCTACAGGAGACACGTTGTCAGATACTCTGTTCCTTCTGTTTCCGTTATAATAACGAAGCTCCCATGATGCCATAGAAGCATCTCCCACGAAGAGTATCTTATAATCATCTCCTACATTCTTAAGCACCCATTCTGTGTCTACGCTGTCTTTAAGGTCACACATCGGTGTCTTATACAGCTTATTATAAGGGCAATTGTGAAAATAGTAAATCTTAAGATCTTTGAAATGGTTTTCTTTGCTTACAGCCTGGAAAAGCTGGCTGCAGAGCTTAGCATACTTTTCCATGGAACCTCCGGAATCGAACAAGGCCAGAAGCTTGACCGTATTCTTTCTCGGATAATCATATACAAGGCTGAGCATACCTGCATTATCACAGGTCTTATCTATGGTAGCATCGATATCCAGTTCATCTCTCGTCTGACCAAACCTGGAAGAATATTGCCTGAGTCTTCTCAGTGCGGTCTGGAAATGCCTTATATCGATGGTTTCATCCTCTCTGAAATCTCTGTAATTCTGTTTAGCTATTACTTGAAGTGCACTTTGTCTTGTGGAAAACTCTCCTACTCTGAATCCATTCAAAGCATATCCGGAATTACCGAGCGGTGAAGTGCCTCCCGTTCCTATCCAGCGTATCCCGCCGTTATGAGCTTCTTTTTGCTCTTCAAGTCTCTTTCTGAAAAGTTCCTCAAGCTCTTCAAAATCTAAATTTGTTCTTTCATCAACCTCATCTTTATCATAAGGCATCTGATCTATAGGCCTGCTGAGGAAATCAAATATCTCATCCGGTATTTCTTCCGATACTGCAGCAGCCTCAAAATAAGCACTAAAAAGCCTGCCGTACATATCGTAGTCGGCTTCAGTCTTTACCAGTATCGATCTGCTGAGATAGTAAAATCTCTCAAGGCTTGAACAAGCAAGGTCTTTATCCAGCGCCTCAAGAAGTGTCATCCACTCATCGAGAGAGACCTTGAGACCTGAATCCCTGAGAAAATAAAAATAATCAGAAAATACCATAAGTGCGCCCTTTGCATATAAAACTAAATAAGGCCTCTCCTCATCAGAGGAGAAGCCTCACATTACATTGTTTTGAATCTTATCTGATTTCGTAAACGAACTGTACTACTGTTGACAGTGGTGGATCTGTAAGAACGTCGATTGAGCTTGGGAATGGTGGATTTTCAGGTACTTCGATGATCTTGTACGAACGTACTTCGATCAGTGCCTTACCATCTTCAACCTTCTTGATCTTAGCGATGTATTCCATGTAGTCGCCTGCGAAGCATGGAGTGTACAGTCTAACCTTCTTAGTTTCTACGCATCTTCCCAGGTTGCCGTAAGTCTTAGCCATAAGTCTCTTAGCACAGTCTTCCATCAGAGTGATGCTTCTTGCTCCGTTTACAACGCCGCCGCCATAGAATACGTCACGGTCTGACATTCTGTATCTGTAAGTCATAGTTTCGCCGTCTTCGCTCATTCCGTCTTCCAGAGGGAAATCTTCCAGAGCTCTCCAAGGATCGATTACAGTACCGTCAGGCTGTTCACCTCTCTGCAGGTGCTTTTTAACTACCAGACGTACATTACCTTCTGTACACTTAACAGGTTCATCAAACCATACCATGTCGCCAGGCTTATAATCTTCTTTGCCTGCTCTGTCAGCAGGAGTGGCCAGCTTGAATACTTCGATACGGCAGTCTCTTGAGCTGTTACCAACGTTTGTCAGAGTTGCCTTGTATTCCATCATGTCGCCTACGTAAACGTCTTCGTAGATCTTAACATCGTGATATCCCAGGCACAGAGATTCGTCTCCGTCACACAGGATCATTTCTTCAGTTTCAACGTCTCCGATGAAGTCAAACTGTCTTCCTACAGGAACGATTCCGTCAGGAGTGTTTGCATCAGCAGTTGTCATGTTATAGCTTAAATAAGATACCTTTCTCATTTCGAGGGCCTCCTTCTTATGTAAAAAGCAATATTTTATCAGTCTTAAGTCTTACAGTACGCCTTCAGCCTTCAGCTGTTCTTCTTCTTCCTTAGTGATTCCGAAGATTTCGCAGTTGTGCTGGCCCAGCAGCGGTGATGGGAAATCTATTGTTCCCGGAGTTTCTGACAGTTTAGCTACAACGCCCTGGAAATACAGATTTCCTGCTGTAGGGTGATCGCAGTGTACCATCATTTCTCTAGCCTGGATATGTGGATGCTCGATAGCTTCCTTAACGTTAAGAACAGGTCCGCAAGGGATAACAGCTTCGTCCATGATCTTTTCGATCTCAGCCTTAGTGTAATCCTTAGCCCAGTCAGCGATAACGTTCTGCAGATCAGGCTGGTAGTTCTGGCATCTCAGATCGTTAGTTTCGAATCTAGGATCTTCCAGAAGTTCAGTGTGATCGATAGTATGGCAGAACTTATCGAACAGTCTGTCGTTACCTACGCCGATAGCTACGAATCCATCCTTACATTCGAAGATGTCGAATGGAGCGATAGATGGGTCGATATTACCGTTTCTTTCAGGGATATATCCGCCCATTGTATACTTAACAAGTGAGTTTTCAAGTAAGCTGAAGATAGTATCGATCATTGATACGTCAACCAGCTGTCCTTCTCCTGTTCTTTCTCTATGAACCAGAGCAGTTGCAACACCAACATACAGGTAGATACCTGCAACGTGGTCAGCGATTGATGGACCAACCTTTGTAGGGATTGTGTCAGGGAAACCTGTCAGGTTAGCCATACCGCCCATAGCCTGTGCAACGATATCATAGCAAGGTCTGTGCTTCAGAGGTGAAGTCTGACCAAAGCCTGAACCTGATGCATAGATAATGTTAGGATTTACTTTCTTAACTGATTCATAATCGATTCCCAGTCTTTCAGTAACTCCGCCCTTATAGTTTTCAACGAGTACGTCTGCTTCCTTGATCAGCTTCCAGAGCATTTCCTTGCCCTTTTCTGTCTTAAGGTTCAGAGTAGCACCCTTCTTGTTTCTATTAACATAGCAGAAGAATCCTGATTCGCCGCTTTCTTCATCGATAGGTCCCCAAGTTCTCATCTGATCTCCGAATACAGGTTCGATCTTAAGAACTTCTGCACCATAGTCAGCCATCATCATTGTACAGAAAGGTCCGTTCAATGCTGATGTCAGGTCAACTACTTTAATTCCTTCAAGTGCTTTTTTCATCTTATGATATTCTCCTTTGTTTATAAGTTATTCCATGTTTTAGCTTTTCATAAAAGTAAGTTAATTTTATCACAAATGTTAAAACAATAACAAGATAAATCGAATATTTTGCTATTTATTTACCATTATTTAATGTATTATGAACCCTCCCCTAAGTGTAGGGTCATAATGCGGAAAAAGCAAGGGATGAATCAGGGATCCAGCCCTTGCGAATTATTGATATTATTTTGATTCCTTAGCTTCTTTGATAGCTTCAACCATCATAGGAACAACCTTGAACAGGTCGCCAACGATACCGTAGTCAGCAATGTCGAAGATAGGAGCGTTTTCGTTCTTGTTAACTGCGATGATCAGTTCTGAATCCTGCATACCTGCCTTGTGCTGGATAGCTCCGGAGATACCGAGTGCAACATAGATTTTAGGATGTACAGTCTTACCTGTCTGTCCAACCTGGTGGTCAGCTGACAGCCAGCCTGAGTCGATAGTTGCACGGGATCCGCCTACTACTGCGTTGCCGAATGCGTCAGCCAGCTGATGAGCCAGTTCGATACCGCCTTCAACGTCTTTGCTGATACCTCTGCCTACTGATACGATAACTTCTGCACCGATCAGGTCTACCAGCTGCTTAGCTTCCTTAACAACTTCCAGTACTTCAGTTCTCAGATCTGACTTTTCGATAGTTACAGGGTACATTTCGATTTCGCAAGCATCAGCTTTAGCCTGATCGAAAGGAGCCTTCTTCATAACGCCAGGTCTTACTGTTGACATACAAGGTCTGAATCTAGGGCAGATGATAGTAGCCATCAGGTGTCCGCCGAATGCAGGTCTTGTCTGCTTCAGGTTAACGTCTTCCATATCAAACTTAGTGTTTGACAGGTCGAGAGTTGATGATTTTTCGAGGAATTCAACATAGTTGTCCATGTCGATATCCAGATGAGTACAGTCTGCAGTCAGACCAGTTCTCAGTCTTGCAGCACATCTAGGACCAAGGTCTCTACCGATGTTTGTAGCTCCCAGCAGGATAACTTCAGGTTTCTTATCCATTGCTACGTCACAGAGAACCTTAGCATAAGCGTCTGTTGTATATACCTTTAATTCAGGATGGTTACATACGATAACTTTGTCAGCACCGTATCCGCCCAGTTCCTTAGCGATTCCTTCAACGTTATCTCCCAGCAGTACGCCTACCAGCTTAGCTCCTCTTTCATCAGCGAGCTTTCTACCTTCGGAAATAAGTTCGAAGTCTGTATTCATTAATTTTCCTTCACGCTGTTCGCAGAATACCCAAATATCTTTGAAAGCAGCAATATCTGAACTGTTAAAAGCCATTCTTTTCTCTCCTTCCATTAAATCAGGTGCTTGTCAAGCAGTCTTGCTGCTAAATCTGCACAAGTTTCTTTACCGTTACCTTCCAGCATGATTCCAACGCCCTTGAGCGGAGGAGTAAATGACTTGAAGATGTTTGTTGGGGAACCCTTAAGTCCGATAGTATCAAGCTCGATCAGTGGTTCGTCCTTCAGTGCTTCGAAGTCCAGAACTGTCAGTGGCTTTGAATAACAATCATTGATTCCGTTAACAGTCATGTATCTAGGAACGAATTCGTTGTCCTTGATGCAAGTGATCAGACAAGGAGTCTGAACCTTTATCTTCATGTAACCATCTTCCAGCATACGCTTAACGATGATTTCATTTCCGTTCTTTTCAAGTTCTGCACAGTATGTAACCTGTGGGATATCCATCTTTTCAGCGATCTGAGGACCTACCTGAGCAGTGTCTCCGTCGATAGCCTGTCTTCCGCAGAAGATGATGTCTTCTTCACCGAGTCCCAGGTGAGTGATAGCAGCTGAGATGATCTGTGAAGTAGCGAATGTATCAGATCCACCGAATTCTCTTGCTGAGATCAGTACTGCATCGTCAGCACCCATAGCCAGCAGTTCTCTGAGCATTCCTTCTGCAGGAGGAGGTCCCATAGTTACTGCTGTAACCTGACATCCTGTAGCATCCTTTAATCTAAGAGCCTGTTCCATAGCGCTAAGGTCATCGTGGTTGATGATAGTCTGCATGGAAGCTCTGTTTAATGTTCCGTCCGGATTTACTGCAACAACTCCGGAAGTATCAGGAACCTGTTTTACGCATACATATATTCTCATTGTTCTACACCTTCCTTATTTGCCCATTACTGCTCTTGAAATAACTACCTTGTGGATTTCTGAAGTACCTTCGTAGATTTCAGTGATCTTAGCGTCACGATACATTCTTTCGAGTGGGTAATCCTTCATGAATCCGTATCCGCCGTGGATCTGCAGAGCCAGGTTTGTTACGAATCTAGCATTTTCAGCAGCGTTCAGCTTACACATAGCAGCTTCCTTGGAGAAAGGCTTGCCTGTATCTTCCAGCCAAGCAGCTTTGTAAACGAGAGTTTCAGCAGCTTCAGTCTTAGTTGCCATGTCTGCGATGTACCACTGGATACCCTGCAGAGCTGAGATCGGCTTACCGAACTGTACTCTTTCGTGTGAGTACTTAACAGCCAGGTCAACAGCTTCCTTAGCAACGCCCAGAGCCTGAGCACCTACGCCGATTCTAGCTCCGTCAAGAGCCTGCATAGCGATCTTGAAGCCCTGTCCTTCTTTTCCGAGCAGGTTTTCAGCAGGAACACGAACGTCTTCGAAGATAAGTTCTGCAGTTTCTGAGCCTGCGATACCCATCTTTTCTTCGATCTTACCTACTGAGAAGCCAGGCATTGTATTTTCTACGATAAGAGCAGACATACCTCTCAGACCCTTTGATGGATCTGTCAGTGCGAAGATAACCAGAACGCTTGCTCTGCTTCCGCCTGAGATAAAGCACTTACCGCCGTTGAGTACGTATTCGTTAGTTTCAGGGTCAAAGATCGCAGTAGTCTGTACTGAACCTGCATCTGATCCTGCATTTGGCTCTGTCAGAGCGAAAGCTCCCAGTTCGCCACCCTTAGTAAGTCTAGGAAGGTACTTTTCTTTCTGTTCCTTAGTACCATACTTAGCGATCGCCTGAGGTGCGATCAGGTGAATTGAAAGAATCGCAGCTGATGACATGCACTTTCTAGCGAATTCTGATACAGCGATAACCTTTTCTGTAGCGCCGCCGCCTGTACCACCGTATTCTCTAGGTACACCGATTCCTGTAAATCCTACTTCAGCCATCTTCTTGAAGTTGTCAACCGGGAAAACATGAGTTTTATCCAGTTCAGCAGCTACAGGCTCCAGTTCGTTTTCAGCAAACTGCGCCGCAACCTTCTTCAGCAGTTCTTGTTCTCTTGTTAATGAAAAGTCCATATGCTCCACCTTTCCTTGTAAATATTTATAGATTTTTATATGGTCACAAAATTACCTAGCATAATATTAAAGGATATAACGAAGTATAGTCAAGCACCGTTTGATGTATTTTATTTTATTTTAAGCTGTTTCACAATAAAAACCCTCCCGTAAGGGGAGGGTTTTTAAATCATCCTTCTATTTGATTTCTGGAAATCCATGATTTTCCTTAAGTTCATCAAGGTCGTACGGAGTTGCCTGATATACATAGTAATTCAGCCAGTTACTGAACAGCAGGCTTGCATGCCCCCTCCATCTGAACATGATATCATCTTCAGGATCGTCATTTCTGAAATAATTCTTAGGAACATCAATCTCAAGTCCCTTATTCACATCTCTGAAATACTCTCCTGCCAATGTTCCTTTATCATATTCCTGATGTCCCAGGACGAATATCTGTCTGCCGTTTTCGGTAGATACGATATGCGGTCCCACTTCAGGTGAATCCGCAAGTATCCTGAGAGCAGAACAGTTTGCTATGTCTTCTCTGTAAACTTCCGTATGTCTTGAATGAGGAGCATAGAACACCTCATCGAAACCTCTCACGAGAGGGTTATGAGGTCTGAGCACCTTGTGCTCGAAAACACCGAACACTTTACTGTCCATCAGGTGCTTATCGATACCATGATGATAGTACAGTGCTGCCTGAGCGCCCCAGCAGATAAACATGCTGCTGTAAACATGAGTCTTGGCAAATTCAAAGATATCACACAGTTCTTTCCAGTAATCAACTTCTTCGAACGGCATCTGTTCTACAGGTGCACCTGTCAGTATCATACCATCGTAATACTCATTTTTGATTTCATCTATAGTCTTATAGAATGAATCCATATGATCTTGTGATATATTTCTGGATTCGTGAGACCCCATGGTCACGAGAGTCAGTTCGACCTGAAGCGGGCTGTTAGCCAGCACTCTGGCAAGCTGAGTCTCAGTAGCTATCTTAGTCGGCATCAGATTAACGATGACTATCTTAAGTGGTCTGATATCCTGAGATGCCGCTCTGGAGTGGCTCATCGTAAATATATTCTCATTCAACAGAGTCTCCGTTGCCGGAAGCTCATTAGGTATAATCAAAGGCATGTCGTCAAATTCTCCTTATTGCATTGCCAATGTGGCTGTAATCATTATTTCAAGGCCTGTTCGATATCTGCGATCAGATCTTCTGCGTCTTCAAGTCCGCATGAGAATCTTACCAGGTCAGGGCTTACACCTGCAGCAGCAAGTTCTTCATCGTTCATCTGTCTGTGAGTAGCGCTCGCAGGATGCAGGCAGCAAGTTCTGGCATCAGCTACATGTGTTTCGATAGCAGCTATCTTCAACTTACCCATGAATTCTTCGGCAGCAGCTCTTCCGCCCTTTACACCGAATGAAACTACTCCGCATGATCCGTCAGGCAGATATTTCTGAGCCAGTTCATAATCATCGTCTCCTTCGAGGCCGCAGTATTTTACCCATTCTATCTTTTCATGCTGCTGCAGATATTTAGCAACAGCAAGACCATTTTCTGCATGTCTCTTCATTCTAACATGGAGACTTTCGAGACCCAGATTCAGAAGGAATGCATTCTGAGGTGACTGGATAGAACCAAAGTCTCTCATCAGCTGAGCAGTAGCCTTAGTTATAAATGCACCTTCAAGACCGAATCTTTCTGTATATGTAACTCCGTGGTAACTGTCATCAGGTTCGCACAGTCCAGGGAATTTTTCAGGATATTTAGTCCAGTCGAATTTACCTGAATCAACGATGCATCCACCTACGCCGGCACCATGTCCATCCATATATTTAGTAGTTGAATGTGTAACGATGTCAGCACCGAATTCAAACGGTCTGCAGTGAACAGGTGTAGCGAATGTATTATCGATGATGAGAGGCACGCCGTGCTTATGAGCAGCATCTGCAAATGCTTCGATATCAAGTACACTGAGTGCTGGGTTTGCGATAGTTTCACCGAATACAGCCTTAGTGTTAGGCTTGAATGCTGCTTCCAGTTCTTCTGCTGTAGCATGCGGCGGAACGAAAGTGAATTCGATACCCATTCTCTTCATTGTAACTGCGAACAAATTATATGTACCGCCATAGATCGCTGAAGATGCTACAACGTGATCTCCCGCTGATGCGATATTGAATACTGCATAGAAGTTAGCAGCCTGTCCCGATGAAGTCAGCATAGCAGCTGTGCCGCCTTCAAGAGAAGCAATCTTATTAGCTACATAGTCATTAGTAGGATTCTGAAGTCTTGTGTAGAAATATCCTTCAGCTTCCAAGTCAAAGAGTTTGCCCATATCTGAACTTGAGCTGTATTTAAAAGTGGTGCTCTGGATGATAGGCACCTGTCTTGGTTCTCCGTTTCCCGGTCTGTAACCGTCCTGTACACATTTAGTTCCTATTCCCATATCATTACTTCCTTTCATATATTTTTATTTAAAAGTTTACATTATTATGAAATATTATTATACACTATTTTCCTATTGATTTCAAATACTCTTCTCTACCTTTTTCGTACAGATCACCGCCCGCTGCATCCAGTACGACTGTCACAAGAAAATCCTCTACATAGAGTTTTCTCACAGCCTCGGCACCGAGATCATCGAAAGCAATGACTTCAGCTGATTTGATGCTCCCCGCAATGAGCGCTGCAGCACCGCCTATGGCCGCAAAATATACTGCGCCGTTTCTTAACACAGCTTCTTTGACATCTTCATTTCTCTGGCCTTTGCCTATCATAGCAGCCTGTCCAAGATCGAGAAGCTGCGGTGCATACGCATCCATACGATAGCTGGTAGTAGGTCCTGCCGAACCTATCGGCATGCCATCTTTGGCAGGAGTTGGCCCTACATAATATATGATAGAGTCCTCTATCGCAAAGGGCAGGTCTTCGCCTTTTTGAAGGCTTTCTATCATCCTTTTATGGGCTGCATCTCTTGCCGTATATATAGTACCCGTAAGTAGCACGCTGTCTCCGGCCCTTAGGGTCTTCATCTTTTCTTTTGTAAAAGGTTCTTTGATTCTATGTTCCATTGTCATACTCTCCGCATATTCGATCACTGCTTCTTAAATAATCGCTTCCTTATGTCTGCTCACATGACAGTTGATGTTGACTGCTACAGGCAAACCTGCGATATGAGTAGGCGCAGCGATTATATTCACAGCAAGGGCTGTTGTTTTACCGCCGAATCCTTGAGGTCCTATCCCCAAAGCATTTATGCGTTCAAGAAGCTCTTTTTCCATATCTGCATAATATGGATCTTCATTTTCTTTATCGACGGGGATCAACAGTGCTTTTTTAGCCATGAGCGCAGCCTTATCGAATGTCCCTCCTATGCCTACGCCGACAACTACAGGCGGGCACGGATTAGCACCTGCATTTTCAACAGTTTCAACGACAAAGTCCTTGACTCCATTCTCTCCTGCGGAAGGAGGAAGCATAGCTATACGGCTCATGTTTTCAGAACCGAATCCCTTAGGTGCTACAGTTATCTTCACTTTATCGCCTGCAACTATATCTATGTGTATATGTGCAGGAGTATTATCTCCCGTATTGACTCTTCGTAGAGGATCTGCAACTACAGACTTTCTGAGATAACCGTCTGTGTATCCCCTTCTTACACCTTCATTTACAGCATCTTCAAGCAGTCCGCCGACTAAATGCACATCTTGTCCTATTTCAAGGAATACACAAGCCAGCCCAGTATCCTGACATAGAGGAAAAACACCTTCTTCTGCGATACTTATATTTTCTTCTATGCTTTTGAGGATACTTCCGGCCACATGCCATTCTTCTTCTGATGTCATTTTCTTTATGCAAGACTTAACATCATTCCCCAGGAAATGATTTGCCTCTATGCAAAGCTCTGCTACTTTGTTTTCTATGATTCTTACATCTATTTCGCGCATTATCTGCTCCTGTATCAACTACTGATCATTAAGCCGGTTCATTATCTATTGTTTCTTTTGCCTTATCTAAGATCGCTTCCACATCCATGCCTATCACATCAAGCATCTCAGCCTTGAAACACTTCACATCCTTGATCCCGTAAAGCATCTGACAGAGGCCCTTAACATAGTCGAAACCGAAGTTGAAACTCTGTTCCGGCATAGATGTAGGACCACCTGATGTCATGACATAATAGACTTTCTGTGCTTTGCAAAGTCCCTGCGGGATCCCCTCTTCATTGTAATAAAAAGTCACGCCCTGGACAGTCACCGACTCCAGATAATTCTTCACCATAGCAGGAAATGAAAGATCCCAGTATGGTGCTGCGATGACGATAGTATCTGCCGCGGCAAACTGTTTGGCATATTTCAACATATAATCAGATCCGCCGGGATTCTTTATCATCTCATCCCTTGCCAGCATAGTTTCATAATTAAGAGGCTGGATATTTTCCTTCTCAAGATTCACCTCTTCTATTTCACCGCCCAGCTTATCTAATAAGTAGTCAGCTAATATCTTCGTACGTGATTCAGGTCTCACGCATGCATTCACAAATAAAGTCTTCATCAGTCATTCTCCTCATACATTAGTCATAGATAGATCTTGATTATTATTGACCTATATTATTGATTATACTGCATAGTTTCAAAAATACCCACATAAACTTGTACAAATCTGAATTTTTAAGGAGTTTGCTATGTTTGTACGCAAATATTTAAAACGCAAAATTTATATGCCTTATATAAAAGTCTTTCTCATATCCATAGTATGCATGAGCATTCTCCTCATATTTATTCCAATGGTCATAACACATATCGTTCCGGATAATATGCGTGATGATGATAAAGATAACGCTTCATATCCATATGATAAGGTCGATCTTCCGAAAACCATATCAGTCTACCGTACAGAAAGCGGCTCTGTAGATAAACTTCCTTTCGAAGAATATATAAAAGGCGTAGTTTCCTGTGAAATGCCTTCTACATTCCATTCGGAGGCACTCAAAGCTCAGGCAGTCGCCGCCAGGACATATTCTGCCGCAAAGGTCATAAACTCTGAAACTTACGGAAATCCTTCGGCACACCCCTCCGCGCCTCTTTGCGATTCTACCCATTGTCAGGTATTCAAGACGGAAAAAGAACTTAGGAATATCAAAGGCAGCGAATGGATGAAAGACGGATATGAGAAAATATGTGATGCTGTAGATGATACAAAAGGCAAGCTTCTATACTACAAAGGCGAACTGGTACAGCAGGCACTCTTTCACTCATCAAGCGGCGGTGCTACCGAGAACTGCGAAGATGTTTTCACTGCAGCGGTTCCTTATCTTGTCAGCGTAGAAAGCCCCTATGAAGATGAGGCGACACATCAAGATGAAGAAACTTCTTTTACCGTTAGTGAATTTGCCTCTCTCGTTCGCTCAGCATACCCTTCGACTGACTTCGGTAATATATCTTCTGACAACATCAAAATAATATCTCGCAGCAGCGGCAACCGTGTCGATAAGATCAAAGTGGGCTCCGGAGCTCTAACAGGCCGCCAAATCAGAGAGGCCCTCGGCCTATCATCTGCCAATTTCACCATCGATATCAGCGGCGATACCATCACCTTCACTTCCAACGGTTCAGGTCATGGTGTCGGCATGAGTCAATACGGAGCTGACGGCATGGCTAAAAAAGGCTATTCTTACAAAAAAATTCTGTCCCACTATTACAGCGGGACAGAAATTTATTAGGAATTTACATGAGTAACTATATTTTAAATTTATGATCTCTAATGACATCCTCCGTTACATCCGGAGCATCCGCCTTGGCTATTATTAGCGTGAGCGCATGTTCCTGCAGATGGACAGCCGATACATTTAACACCTTTTTTCTTTGCCTTGATTATGTAAGCCACGGCTGCTCCTATGCATACCACAACTATAAGACCTGCAATAAAGTTTGCCATTCCAATACCTCTGTTTCATTTGATCTATATACTTATCGACTTACAACTTATGCAGGCTGAGCTGCATATTCTACATCAAGTTCTCTGTCTGCCTTGATGCACAGATATACGATATATACCGCAATCAGGCCTACTATGATCAGCCCAGGAACGAAACCTGTACCAAGGTGACCCAAAGTAATGAGCGTTCCGATCTGATATACGAGAAATGCCACCGTATATCCTGTTGCCAGCTGAAGTCCTATACCTCCGAAGAGCCACTTCTTGCTCTTGATTTCTGAATTCATCGCACCGATAGCAGCAAAGCATGGCGGTGTGAAAAGATTGAACATCAGATAAGCCAGCGCTGCTACAGCTGTAAGACCCATAGTCGCAGCAACATCTCCTGCGCCACCGACTAACGCCAGTTCTTCTGTATCGATGAAGTTAGTTATACCATAACACACAGCCAGTGTTCCTACAACATTTTCCTTAGCGATAAAGCCTGTTATAGCTGCCGCTGCCAGCTGCCATGCTCCGAAACCCAGAGGGATGAGAATTACAGCAAACGGTGATGCAATGGTTGCCAGTATAGATGTATCTTCCATACCTTCTTCTACTACCTGCAGTTGCCAGTTGAATGTCTGCATGATCTGAACTACCGCATTGCAAACCAAGATGATAGTTCCGGCTTTGATTATATATGCCTTAGCTCTTGAAAGCATTGACATACATGCTTTACCGAGGCTTGGAGCCTTATACTCAGGAAGTTCCATAATGAAGAATGACTTCCTGTACTTATGTCCTGAGATCTTATTTACAAGCAGTGCTCCAAGCAGTATCAATACGATACCGACAAAGTACATCGTAACGCCTACCCATGATGCTCCCGGGAAGAATGCTCCCGCAAAGAGCGCGATCACAGGGAGCTTCGCTCCGCAAGGCATGAATGGAGTGAGCATCGCTGTCGCTCTTCTTTCTCTCTCGTTTCTTATAGTCCTGCTCGCCATGATGCCCGGAATAGCACATCCTGTTCCGATGATAAATGGGATGACTGATTTACCTGAAAGACCAACTTTCTTGAAAATAGGATCGAGAACTACAGTGGCACGAGCCATATATCCGCAGTCCTCCAACAGTGCCAGCAGAAAATACATTACCATAACAAGCGGCAAGAATCCAACTACTGCACCTACGCCGCCTACTATACCGTCAGCTATAAGTGATTGCATGAATGGTGATGCACCGCTCAGCTGCTCTGCAGTCCAGCCCTGAAAAGTCTCTATCCATCCTACAAGCCAATCTGCGATGATCGGACCGAGGTAAGTCTGTGATATGGCAAACACTGCCCACATAACGAGAGCAAACACTGCTATACCTGCGAATTTATTAGTCAGTACATTATCTATCTTATCTTGTTTATTAGTATCCTTAGTAAGGACCTTACGAGTTTCAACTTCAGATACGATCTTATTTACGAATGCATATCGCTTCCTGTCTGCTGCTTCAACAGATGATTTATCATGAAGATCGATAGTTTCCTGTACATAAGGAGCTTTCTGTCCTGCACCCATGAGAGAGACTGCCTCCTGAATGACTTTTGCTATCCCTTCATCATTGGCAGTGATGGAAACCGTCTTTACAACAGGACATCCCAGCTTTTCTGAAAGCCTAACTTCATCGATCTTATTATCTTTTTTCTCATTGATGTCACTCTTATTGAGAGCCACAACTACAGGAATGCCAAGTTCCATCAGCTGAGTTGTGAAGAATAAGCTTCTGCTTAAATTAGTAGCATCTACGATATTGATGATGACATCAGGGTTTTCATTTTTAACATAACTGCTCGTGATGCTTTCTTCAGATGTGAATGGTGACATAGAGTAAGCACCGGGCAGATCAACTGCCACCAACTCTTCTTCACAATTATAAAAACTTATTTTGATTGGACTTTCTTTCTTATCTACAGTTACTCCGGCCCAATTTCCGACTTTTTCATTTCTACCGGTAATCACGTTAAACATAGTTGTCTTACCACTGTTCGGATTACCTGTTAAAGCAATTCTCATTCGCTCCTCCTTTGAAAAAATGATTTAATATTGTTGTTTTGCGAGGTAGTCTTAACTAACTCCTCCGCAAAATATAAGTGGTGCATTGCACCACATTATTGATTAAACTAAAATAGCTGATGCCAGCATATTGTCGATATTATATCTTCCATCCTTGATGGAAACTACGCACCCGCTTTTCCTATGTTTGATTACTGTGATAGGTTCACCTGAATAGCATCCCAGTGAAAACAGAAATGCATTCATTTCCTCGTCATCAGTTCTTATATCTTGGATAATATATTCTCTTCCAGCCTCTGCTTCTCTAAGTGCCATCATTTCTCCTCCTGTAATGCTTATTGTAATTAGTTTCCACTAACTATATGCATGTTAGCATATACTAACCGAATTTGTCAACCGAAAAAGAATATAAATTTCATATTTTTTGTAAAGATTGGCAAACTATAAAAAAAGAAGCTTCTGTATAAGACCATGTCCTATACAAAAGCTTCTTGATTTTTTGACTCTATTTCTGCTTACTCATCAACACGCATTATATTGGCACCCAGAGCCTTTAACTTATCCACAAAGTTTTCATAGCCTCTGTCTACGTGATATATCTGAGATACTTCTGTTATACCATCGGCAACAAGCCCCGTAAGTACTACTGCAGCCCCTGCTCTAAGGTCAGTCGCTACAACTTGTGCTCCTGTAAGAGCCTTATTGCCCGGTATGATCGCACAATTGCCGTCAGTCTTTATATTAGCGCCCATTCTATTGAATTCACCAACGTGCATGAATCTGTTCTCGAATACAGTTTCGATAACAACACTCGGACCCTTAGCAACTGTGAGCAGTGCCATGAATGGTGACTGCATATCTGTAGGGAATCCCGGATACGGCAGTGTCTTGATATCTGTAGATCTGAGAGTGCTCATATCGCCTCTTACTCTCATTCCGTCTTCTGTCATTTCTATATATGCTCCGCATTCTCTCAGCTTAGCTATAACAGCCTTAAGATGATTAGGAAGCACATTTTTGATAAGTACATTACCACCGGTCATTACTGCACCGACCATGAAAGTTCCGGCTTCTATTCTGTCCGGGATCACATGATGTGATACACCCTTCAGCTTTTGAACGCCCTCGATCTTGATCGTGTCAGTACCTGCGCCCTTGATCCTTGCTCCCATTTTATTAAGGAAGTTAGCAAGGTCAACGATTTCCGGTTCCTGTGCTGCATTCTCAAGGATAGTAGTCCCTTCTGCAAGTGCAGCAGTCATGATTATCACTTCTGTCGCGCCTACGCTCGGGAAGTCTAAATATATAGTGTCGCCCTGGAGTTTTTCAACGCTGGCGTCTACGATTCCTCTGTTGAGCTGTTCTTCATCTATTGTAACACCCAGTGCTCTGAGTCCCTTCAGATGAAGTTCTACAGGTCTCTTACCGATAGCACATCCACCAGGCAGATGAATTATAGCTCTGCCTGTCCTTATAAGAAGTGCACCCAGTACAAGTATCGATGCTCTCATCATCTTAACAAGATCGAATGGAGCTTCATATACGATTTCGCCTGATGCCTCTATATTCACTCTGTTATTATCAAGGTCTTTTTCTACTTTTGCGCCAAGGCTTTCGAGCAGTCTGCACATAACGTCTACGTCTCTAAGAGCCGGAACATCCTTGATAACGCATTTTTCTTCTGTTAAAAGCGCCGCCGCCATGATAGGAAGTACAGCGTTCTTTGAACCGCTGATCTTTACTTCACCCCTGAGAGGCGCACTCTTCTGTACTAAGAATTTTGCCATTTATTCCTCCGAAACCTTTACTTGATGAACAACTTATTATACTTGATTTTTGCTTACTTTTCAAGGTATTCATGTTATAAGGAAGAGGTTTCACATGTTTTACACATAAGGGGAGCAAAACGTATTATCCGCCTCTTCCTCGGTATTATTCTTGCCAATGTTTTTTTCTTTCACGCAAAAAAAGGGCAAATCAATTGCACCTTTTTCTCACGTAATTAGAGTTCAACCAGTTCCTTGATACAAGCAGCACATACATTCTTGCCCTTTACCTGCTTGATATCATCTGAGCTTCCGCAGAATACACATGCAGGCTGATATTTCTTCAGCATGATAGATTCTCCGTCTACATATATTTCTAATGGATCCTTTATGTCGATATTAAGTGTTCTTCTAAGTTCGATAGGAAGTACGATACGTCCAAGTTCGTCTACTTTTCTTACTATACCTGTAGCTTTCATTTTGTCTCCTTTCAAAAGCAGTTATGCTAAGTCTTTATTTATTTTGTAATGACCTTATTTCATTATTTATCTTCTTTTTTATCAACAGCATTTTTCACTGCTGCCACAGCCTTTACAACTGAAGTTGCTGCAGAGATAATGTTCTGTTTTCCTTTAATGGACTCAGACAGATCAGAAACAGATTCTGAAACATTACTAATGATCCCGTCAATGTCTTTGCTTCTGTTCGCAGCTATATCTGAAACCACCTCAACATCCTCAAGGATCTTGTTAGTATGATCAAGCGTCACCATTAATTTTTTCAGCGTCTGGATAATGTATGCCACCAGTACAACAACTGCGATAGCGATAACTATGACCGCTAAAACTTTGATATCAATAGTTACATTCATAATAGTACCCTCCAATATATTTATATTATCCCACATACTGGAAATATTTTCAACATAATTTTATATTGCATATTTTTTTACAGTGGAGGTAAGCAAAATGATGAATTATATATGGGGTTTCATGCTCCTTCTAGGGATATTCTTCGCTGTCATAAATGATACAGTGTCTGAATTCACCGATGGACTTATGACCAGCTGCACACAAGCCGTTGAGTTTATTATTTCACTGGCAGGTGTTATGGCGGTATGGAGCGGTCTAATGAAGATCGCAGAGGAATCGGGTCTTATTGAAAAGGTCTCGTCTTTCGCCGGTCCTCTTATCCGCTATCTCTTTCCCGAAATCAAGAATACTCAAACTACCGCGATGATGGTAATGAGTTTCATGGCAAATATTTTCGGTGCTGGCAACAGCGCAACTGTCTTTTCATTAAAAGCTATGGAACTTCTCGATGAAGAAAACGATCATCTTCCGC